>NZ_SMLM01000002.1:374726-749452 GCF_004682015.1 Ramlibacter henchirensis
TCAGGTCTTCCAGGATCGTCTCGGCGCGAGCCGGGTCCTCGCGTACCAGCGCGATGGCGCTGTTCAAGGTGTTGAACAGGAAATGCGGCTGGATGCGCGCCTGCAGTTCAGACAGCCGCGCCGCCGTCTGGGCCGGCATGCGGCCCTTGGCGCGCAGCACCAGGGCCACCATCAGCGCGCTGGCCAGGAGCGCCCCCGAGAACGCGCAAGCGACCCAGGGCACCGAGCCCTGGATCGTCACCATCGCGACCTGTCCGCAGCCGAACACGCCGGCGAGAGCCCCCAGCGCGATCCCGAACACGTGCTGCCCCCAGGCGGGCAGGCGGGCCAGCAGCCGCTTGAGGCTGCACGCGACCACCAGCCAGGCCAGCGTGGCGGGCAGCGCGGCGCCGCTCAGGATGCCCACGCGCACCAGCCATTCGCGGGTGTCGGCCGCGCCGAACATCGCGCCCACCCCCACCACGGACTCGACGAACAGCACGGCGCGCAGCACCACGCCGACCTGGCAGGCGTCGAACAGCAGCACCTGGCGGCGCGCGGCCGCGACCCGCCGCGGGTCCGGCAGGTCCGAGAAGGCCGATAAAATTTGCGAGTCTTTCATCGTGAGGCGGGCTGGAGCCCAAATTATTGGTGAATTGCCGAGCCAGAAGCTGCTTCCGTGCTCGCCCACCACCCGCGCGGCCCCCGTATGTCTCAACTCGATCACAAATCCCAGGCCTGGTCGGCTCTTTTTTCCGAACCCATGAGCGACCTGGTCAAGCGTTACACGGCCAGCGTGGGCTTCGACCAGCGCCTGTGGCGCGCCGACATCCAGGGGTCGCTGGCCCACGCCGGCATGCTGGCGGCGCAGGGAATCATCCCGGCCCAGGACGTGGCGGACATTCGTCGCGGCATGGCGCAGATCCAGCAGGAGATCGAGTCCGGCGGCTTCGAATGGAAGCTGGACCTGGAGGACGTGCACCTGAACATCGAGGCGCGGCTCACGCAGCTCGTGGGCGACGCCGGCAAGCGGTTGCACACCGGCCGCAGCCGCAACGACCAGGTGGCTACGGACGTGCGCCTTTGGCTGCGCGACGAGATCGACCTGATCGCCGGGCTGCTGGCGGAACTGCAGAAGGCGCTGCTCGCCCTGGCGGAGAACAACGCGGAGGTGATCCTTCCCGGCCTCACGCACCTGCAGGTCGCACAGCCCGTGAGCTTCGGTCACCACATGCTGGCGTACGTGGAGATGTTCGCGCGCGACGCCGAGCGCATGGCGGACGCGCGCAAGCGGGTCAACCGCCTGCCGCTGGGCGCCGCGGCGCTGGCGGGCACCAGCTACCCGCTGGACCGGCAGGCCGTCGCGAAGGCGCTGGGAATGGATGGCGTGTGCGAGAACTCGCTGGACGCGGTGAGCGACCGGGACTTCGCCATCGAATTCACCGCCGCCGCCACGCTGGCGATGGTGCACGTCAGCCGGCTGTCCGAGGAACTGGTGCTCTGGATGTCGCAGAACTTCGGCTTCATCCGCATCGCCGACCGCTTCACCACCGGCTCGTCGATCATGCCGCAGAAGAAGAACCCGGACGTGCCGGAGCTGGCGCGGGGCAAGACCGGCCGCGTGGCGGGACACCTGGTTGCCCTGATCACGCTGATGAAAGGGCAGCCCCTGGCCTACAACAAGGACAACCAGGAAGACAAGGAGCCGCTGTTCGACACGGTGGACACGCTCAAGGACACGCTGCGCATCTTCGTGGAGATGATGGGCGGCATCACGGTCAACACGGAAGCCATGGAGCAGGCGGCGCGCAAGGGCTTCGCCACGGCCACCGACCTCGCGGACTACCTGGTCAAGAAGGGCCTGCCCTTCCGCGATGCGCACGAGACGGTGGCGCGCGCGGTCAAGGCGGCGCAGCAGCAGGGCTGTGACCTGTCGGAGCTGCCGCTCGCGGCGCTGCAGCAGTTCCACGCCTCCATCGGGCCCGACGTGTTCGATGTGCTGTCGCTGCGCGGCTCGCTCGATGCGCGCAAGGTCCAAGGCGGCACCGCGCCGGCGCAGGTGCGTGCGCAGATCGCCCGGCACCGGCAGCGACTGGGCTGACCGGGCCTCCGAAGCAACAAGAGCCCGCACTCGCGGGCTTTTTTTTCGGCCGCCGGAGGCGGGCTACGCCGCAGGCAGTCACCCGGATGCGTCCCGCCGGATGACAAAAATTCTGGACGCATCAAAGAACTTTCAAACTACTTCCCTGCGGTCGCATTAAAACTTTCGTCACTCGCACTTCGAGGAGATGAGGATGGAAGTAACAGATGCCGGACTGGTCATGACTGGCGCCAGTCCAGAGGCCGTGTCGTTTTACGAGGCGGCCGGCCACCAGTTCAGGTGCTACATCGGCGACCCCGTCGCCAGCATCGACAAGGCGCTGGAGCTCAGCCCCGGCATGCCGATGGGCCACGCGCTCAAGGGCTGGCTGCACCTGCTGGGCACCGAGCCTTCGGGGATCCCCGTGGCCCGGGAATGCCTCCGGTCAGCCCGCAAGCTGAAGGCGACCGAGCGGGAGCGCCGTCACCTGAGGGCCATCGAACTGGTGACGCAAGGCCAGTGGAGGGCCGCCGGCCGGGTTCTCGAAGAACTGACCGCCGAACACCCGACCGATGGCCTGGCGCTGCAGGCCGGTCACCTGATCGATTTCTACGTGGGTGACTCGCGCATGTTGCGCGACCGGGTGGCCCGGGCGCTCCCCGCCTGGTCCGCAGGCCGATCGGGCTACCACGCCGTGCTCGGCATGTATGCGTTCGGCCTCGAGGAAACGGGCGACTACGGGCAGGCGGAGCGGTATGGCCGCCAGGCCGTGGAACTGCAGCCGCGGGACGCGTGGGCCTGGCATTCCGTGGCCCACGTCATGGAGATGCAGGTCAGGACCGAGGAGGGCATCGGGTGGCTGCGCGGCGGCATCGAGGCGTGGTCGAAGGAGAACATGTTCTCGGTGCACAACTGGTGGCACCTCGCCCTGTACCACCTAGAACAGGGCGACACGGAAGAGGCGCTGCGCCTGTTCGACGGGCCGATCTTCGGTTCCCGGTCGCAAGTGATCCTGGATCTCGTGGACGCGTCGGCCCTCCTGTGGCGGCTGCGGCTGCTCGGGGTGGACGTCGGCAACAGATGGGATCTCGTCGCGGACAAGTGGCTGGCGGCGGGTCCCGTCGCCGACTACGCCTTCAATGCATGGCACGCGATGATGGCCTTCGTCGGCGCCGGCCGGGAGCGCGCCCAGCGCGAGACGCTGAACTCGCTCAAGGCCGCCAGCCTGAACGGCGGCGACGCGGCGCTCTTCGCGAAGGAGTGCGGTCTCGATGCCGCACATGCCGTCCTCGCATTCGGCTCCGGCCGCTTTTCGGACACGGTGGACCTGCTGCGTCCCTTGCGCCACTACGCGCACCGGTTCGGCGGCAGCCATGCCCAGCGCGACCTGATCGACCTGACCCTGATCGAAGCCGCGATCCGGTCGGGACAGGACTCCATCGCTTCCGCGCTCGTCGCCGAACGGGCCTCAAGGCGGCCGCACAGCCCCGCCGTGAGAAGGCTTTCCACCCGCGTGGCCCCGGTCCGCGCAAACCCCTGAGGGCACTGCCATGTTGACGCAATCCAGACCTTTCGATGCCGAGCTCCCCCGCTTCGACCCACCTGGAGTGAAGGAAGCCGGACCCCGCCGCATCCTGCTGGTGGACGACCACGCCCTCGTGCGCATGTCGGTCGTGAACGTTTGCGCTTCCGCCTTCAAGGACGTCGAAGTGCTGGAGGCCACGTCGCTCGCCGCGGCGCTGGCGCTCTACGAGCGATTCGAAGGGTCGATCCAGCTCGTGCTGCTGGACCTGAACCTGCCCGACAGCAAGGGCTTCGCTTCCCTGCTGACGCTCAAGCGCCGGTTTCCGCGCAGCCGCATCCTGGTGCTCTCGGGTGCCTTCGACGATGCGGTCGCGGCGGAAGCCTGCGTGCTCGGCGCGGAGAAGTTCCTGCACAAGGGCGCCGACCGGGCCCTGCTCGCCGCCACCCTGTCGGACCTTCTGGAGCCGATGTTCCAGGCGCGCAGGGACGCCGCAGCGGCGAGCGCGTCCACGCGCCGCTCGCCATCGGCGGCGAACACGCTCTCGCCGCGCGAGATCGAGATCCTCGACCTCGTGCTGCAGGGCAAGACGAACCAGGAGATCGTGGTTGCCACCGGGTTGAAGCTCGGGACGGTGAAGAACTACATCTCCGGCCTGTTCGTCGTCTTCGGCGTCCCCTCACGGTCCAAGCTGGTGAGCCTGTTCGTCTGAGCGCAGCAGCAGGCCGCCGCTGCGCCGCGTCGGCCGCTGCACCGCCACTTCCAGCAACCCCGCCGATCCGGCCACGGTGAACCACCGTCTTGCCCGCGTGATGCCCGTGTAGACCAGCTCGCGCGTGAGCACGCGCGAATCCCGCTCCGGCAGGAGCAGCGCCACATGCTCGAACTCCGATCCCTGCGACTTGTGGACGGTCATCGCGAAGACCGTCTCCACCGACTGCAGCCGGCTGGGCAGAACCCAGCGCACGCGCCCTTCGCCCGAGGGGAACGCCACGCGCAACACTCCCCGCTCGTCCGGCCCCGGTAGTTCCAGCGTCACGCCCACGTCGCCGTTCATGAGGCCAAGTGAATAGTCGTTGGCCGTGACCATCACCGGCCGCCCGCAATACCAGCCCTGCGAAGCCGGCAGCAGTCCTTCGCGATGGAGCAGCTGCGCGACGCGCTCGTTCATCCGCTCGACGCCATGGGGGCCGCGCCGCACCGCGCACAGCAGCTGGAAGCGCGAGTAGGCGGCCAGCACGTTCGCCGCCCAGGCCTCGAACGCCTCGGGACCCGCCTCCGCGGCAGGCCGCTGCGCTTGCACGACCTCCAGGTAATGCCGCAATCCCACCCGCCCGTCCGGTTCGCCGCCATCGAGCACCAGCGGCCGCAGCGCCGCGTCGGTCGCCAACTCGCGCCAGGCGACGCCTTCGCGGCCCTGCTCGCGCAGCCGCCGCACCTGGGCCACGTCGCCGGCGTTCACCGCATCGGCCAGCTGCCCGATGCCGCTCTTCGAGTCGAAGCGATGGCTTCGCCGCAGCATCACCACCGCTTGGTCGAGCGGCTCGCCGTTCTTGTCGACCAGCGCAGGCGGCACGACTTCCCCGGTGGCGTCCAGAACCCAGCGCGCCGTCTCCGGCAGGAAGTGCCCGCCATCGGCGCGCCGGCACAGCTCGCCCAGCAGGCCGCCGGCTTCGACGGAAGCGAGCTGGTCCTTGTCGCCGAGCAGGATCAGCCGCGCGCGCGGCGGCAGCGCGGCGACCAACGCCGCCATCGCCTCGAGTCCGACCATGGACGCCTCGTCCAGCACCAGCACGTCCAGCGGCAGCGGGTTGTGCTCGTCGTGCCGGAAGCCGCGCCGCATCGGCGAGCTGCCGAGCAGACGGTGCACGGTCTCGACCTGCGACGGAATCGCGGCTCGCATGAGTTCAGGCGAGCCGAGCTGCGCCAGCGGCAGCGCATCCACGGCACGCGAGATGGAATCGTTCAGCCGCGCAGCCGCCTTGCCCGTGGGCGCGGCCAGCCGGATGCGCAGGCGCCGCGCACCGCCATCGGCGCCCCGGGCTGCGATGTGCTGCAGCAGCGCTAACAGCTTGACCACGGTGGTGGTCTTGCCCGTGCCGGGCCCGCCGGTGACCACCGCGAAGCGCGAGCGCGTCGCCAATGCGCAGGCCACCTTCTGCCAGTCGGGGCCCTCGCCGCTGCCGGGGAACAGAAGATCGAGCGCTCCGCGCAGCCGCGGCGGCGACGCAGCGCCGTCGTCGGACACGAGCCGCGCCTGCAACGCCTTCCGCACGGACTGCTCGTGCTGCCAGTAACGCCGCAGGTACAGCCGCGTGCCGGCCAGCACCAGCGGCGTGGCGCCCTCGCCGGCGGCGACCAGGTGCTGCTGCGTCAGAACCGCGCGCCACTCGCGCAACGAGGTGGAACCAACTTCGCGCAGCAGCCCTTGCGCTGGCTCGAGCGTGTCCACCTCGTCGTCGGGCGGCAGCGCCAGGGTCTCGCCCGCATCCGAGGCCAATGCCGCCAGATCGAGGCAGACGTGGCCGCGGCCGAGCTGGTGGCTGGCCAGAGCCGCCGCGAGCAGGAGCCGCCCGGGCGCGTCCGGAGCTTCAGCGGCGATGAACGCGGCGAACGCGTAATCGACTTCGCGTAGCCAGCCTGCATCCACCCAGGCGCGCAGCGCTTCGAGCACGTCGCTCATGCGGCCTCCGCAGCGTGCCCGGCGAACAGCCGGTCCATGGCTTCGATCAGCTCGCGCGGCGGCCGCTCCATGTGCAGCCCCTGCCCTGCCCCCGCATGGCCGCGAAGGAACAGGTACACCGCGCCGCCCACGTGGCGGTCGTAGTCGTAGTCCGGCAGCCTCGAGCGCAGCAGCCGGTGCAGCGCGAACAGGTACAGCGCGTACTGCAGCTCGTAGCGCTTGCCGAGCACCTCGTCCCGCATCGCACGAGGCGTGTACGCGGCGTCATTCGGCCCGAGCCAGTTCGACTTGTAGTCGGCGACGTAGTAGCGCCCCTCGTGTTCGAACACCAGGTCGATGAAGCCTTTGAGCATTCCGTTGAGCTGTTGCGGCGCGACCGGAGGCCGCGCCAGCCCACCGAGCGTGTGCCGGGTCACCAGCGCATCGAGGGCCGCGACGTTCACGCCGGACGCGCCGATCCAGAACTCCATCTCGACCTGGTAGGCGCGAAGCGCTGCCGGGGCGACCGGCATGCTGCCGGGCGCCAGCGGAAAAAGGTCCAGCGGCGTGCGCAACCACGCGGCCAGCCAATCGCGCAGCGTGGCCTCGTGCACGGACCAGGGCGCCGGGCGGCAGCGGCGCGCAAGCTGCGCCTGCAATCCCTGGGGCGCCGCCGCCACGGACTCGAAGCGCTCGCGCCCGGCCCACTCGAGCAGCCCATGCAGGAACGTTCCGGCCGCCGCGCCGCGCGGGAACGCATGCAGGCTTCCGGCGTCTGCACCACCTGCATTCGCAGCCGGCGCAGCCTCCTCGCCCTCTTCTTCCAGGTAGTTCGCCTCTTCCGGCGTCTGCGGAGCCGCCGTGTTGGCGGACCCGGCCAGCAGCCGTGAATAACTGGAGATCCACCAGCGCTCACGCTGCGCCTTCGCATGCAGCTCTTCGCCGGGCACGAGCGGCGGCCGGGTGGCAGCGGCATAGCTTTCATCCGATTCGAGCTGCGGAGTGGCAACAGCGACGGCATCGCAGCCGGCGAACGCGTTCTCCAGCAGCGGGCGCAACTGTCCCGGCGCCACTTCGCGGCCCTCGCCGAGCAGCCATCCGATGGCGGTGTTCGCCCAGGCCTCGGCGGGCGCCAGCCCGATCCAGGTGGCATGCCGCGCCCGCGTCATCGCGACGTACAGCTTGCGCAGGTCCTCGCCCAGACGTTCCAGATCGGCGCGCTGCACGGCCTGTGCATCGGGCGCGAGTTCGAGCCGCACGGCGCCGTACTCGTCGTGCCAGCGCAGCGGCGGCGAGTTCCCCTCCTCGCGCCGGCACGCGACGGCGAACGGCAGGAACACCAGCGGGTACTCAAGCCCCTTGGACTTGTGCACCGTCACCACCTTGAGCAGGTCGGCGTCGCTTTCCAGTCGCAGCTGGCGCTCCTCGGCCGTGACGAGGTCGTCCTCCCGCTGCTCGGCGAGCCAGCGCACCAGCGCATGCTCGCCCTGCAGCAGCGTGCTCGCGTGCTGCAGCAGTTCCGACAGGTGCAGCACGTCGGTGAGCTGGCGCTCGTCGTCCTGCGCCAGCAATCGTGCGGGCACGCCGAAGTCGTGCAGCAGGCGGCGCAGCATCGGCAGCACGCCCTGGCGCCGCCACTGGCGCCGGTACTCGTGGAACTGCTGGAGCCGTTCCTCCCAGTGCAGCTCGTCCTGGTTCAGGCGCTCCAGCGCGGCCCAGTCCAGCGCCAGCAGCCGCGTGCCCAGCGCGGCGCGCAGCCGGCGCGGATCGTCGGGCTCCGCGCAGGCCTGCAGCAGACGCTGCAGCTCGCCGGCCGAGGCCGTGCGGAACACCGTGTCGCTCTCCGACAGGTAGACGCTGCGCACGCCGCGTGAGCGAAGTGCATGCCGCACGCAGGCCGCTTCGATGCGATTGTTCACCAGCACCGCGATGTCGCGAGGACGCAGCGGCTGCGGCGCACCATGCTGATCCACGAAACCTGCCTGGCCGCCCTGCTTCGCGAGGTTCAGCAGCCGCACGATCTCGCCCGCGCAGGCGCCGGCCATCGCTTCGCGGTACTCGCTGGCCTTCGGTGCGCGGCCCCCAGGATCGTGGCACCACGCAGTGAGCGCCGGGGCGTCCGCACCCTGGACCTGCCAGCGCTCCTTGCGTCCGCGGGCGCCGACCGGAAGGAACGGCAGCGGATCCTGCGACGCATCCCGGAACAGGAAGGCGCCCGGCCCGGCGCGCCGCTCGGCAAGTCCAAAGAGGTGGTTCACCGCATCGACCATCTCCTGCGACGAGCGATGGTTGGTGCCCAGCGTGAACAGCCGTCCCGCCATGTCGCGCCGCGCGGCCAGGTAGGTGTAGATGTCGGCGCCGCGGAAGGCGTAGATCGCCTGCTTGGGGTCGCCGATCAGCACCATCGACGCATCGGGCGTGTCGCCGTAGATGCGCCGGAAGATGCCGTACTGCACCGGGTCCGTGTCCTGGAACTCGTCCACCAGTGCGACCGGGAACTGCCGGCGGATCAGCGCCGCGAGCCGCTCGCCGTTGGCCGGGTCGTGCAGCGCACGATGCAGCTGCGTGAGCAGGTCGTCGAAGCCCATCTCGGCGCGCCGCCGCTGCTCCTTCGCGAGCCGGCCCGCGACCCACCTGGCCGCGTGGGTCAGCACGCGATCCCGGCCATCGGGCAGCGAGCGCAGTTCGGCCGGGAGTGCTTCGATGGCCGCGAGGCCGGGGTGGTCGAAAGGCGTGCCGCTTTTCCACGCGTCGGCCAGGCCACGGGGTGTCAGCCGCCCCCAGACTTTCTTGTCTTCGGCGACCGGCCACAAATCTTCGTTTCGCGCCCAGGCCGCGAACCTGTCGAGCCACTCATTGAAATACCGCGGCTGGAGCTTCTTGCCGTCCACCTGCCTGGCCGCGCAAGCCCGCTCGAGGAGCCCGCGCAGTTCATCAGCCCACTGCGCCCACGGCGCCTTCAACTCGCCGAGCCGCCGGGTCGACGCTTCGCGTGCCTCCAGCAAGGCCCGCGCGGGCTCCGGAGCTTCTGCCAACTGGCCCACGTGCGGCAGCAGCTTCATCAGCCGCTCGCGCAGGACGTCCGGCCCGCCCCACCACTCGCGCACCCGCTGCGCATCCTCCAGCGGCAGCGGATAGAAGAACGTGCGCCAGTAGTCGCGCACCGCCTCGTCGAGCAGCTCGCGCTGGTCGGCCTGCAAGGTCTGCGTGAACAGGCTTCCGCTGTCGAACGCGTGCTCGCGCAGCATCCGGTAGCACCAGCCGTGGATCGTGGACACCGCGGCCTCGTCCATCCACTCGGCCGCCAGCTGCAGGCGGCGCGCGCACGCGGGCCATTCCTGCGGCGGGTAGGCGGCGCGCAGGTCGTGCAGCAGGTCCTGGCCGGGCTCGCGCGGCTCGACCTGGGCCGCGTCGCGGCGAAACGCTTGCGCAGCGTCGGCGAGCCGCGCGCGGATGCGATCGCGCAGCTCCTGCGTGGCCGCCTCGGTGAAGGTGACGACCAGGATCTCCGGCGGCGTCAGCGGGCCGGCCGCGGCTTCGCCGCCATGGCCCAGCACCAGCCGCAGGTAGAGCGCGGCGATCGTGAACGTCTTGCCGGTGCCGGCGCTGGCCTCGATCAGCGCGTTGCGGCCGAACGGCAGCGTGAGCGGATCCAAAGGGCGGGGCAGTGCTGCGCTCGTCACTCGCTTCCCCCGTTCGTGGGCGGCGTGCCCACCGCATCGCTGACCGGTTGCAGCAGCTCTCGCACCCACTCCCTGAACTCGTCACCGGCCCAGAGCGATTCGAAATCGGGATGGGCGCGCTGCAAGGCATCGGCGCCGCCTCGCCTGTTCCCCTTCGCGTCCGGCTCGACCTGAGTGCGATAGCAATCGCGCGCGGCTTCCTCCGCGGCCGCCTCATCGCCGCGTTCCAGCTTGCGCATCCACGCCGCCGCCACCTGCACGTCGAACGGCAGCGGCCTGCGCATGCCCTCCTGCCAGGCCCGCAGCACCGCGTCCCAGTGCTTTTGCACTTCGGCAGGCGCGAGCGGCTGGAAGCGGGCCGTGCCCGCCTTGCTCAGCACGATGGTCGTGAGCGGCTCGCCATCCAGGTGCCCGGCCAGGTGCGCCACCCAGTGCGGCACCAGGCGTTCGTACCGCCAGCAGCCCTTGTCCACGATGCCGCTGTAGTCGAGCACGAGCCGGGCGCGCCGGCCCGAGCCATCGCTGCGCAACGCGTCGAGCCAGTCCTCGACCGGCAGCGGCTCGTCCTGCGCGACAGGTTCATCGTCCAGTCGCTGCGGCCATTCGGCGAGCACCCGCGCATAGCCCTCGAACAGCCGCTCCATGGGCTCCATCAACTCGTCCCGGACCTGCCGCGCGAAAGCCCCATGGGGCAACTCGCCGCGCCGCGAGATGCGCTCCAGTTGCGCACGCATCGCGTCCTCGCGCGGCAAACCGCGGTCCACGGCCGTGCGCTGCACGCGGATCAACTCGCCCTGCAGCGTCCAGTTCTGCAGCCCGTCGATCACGAAGGGTTCCTCGTCCTCCGCCACCGGGTCGTCGTCGCGGAACGCGACGTTCAGCCGCTGTTCGAGGAACGCGCGCGCGGGATGCTTGAGCAGGTCACCGAGCTTCTTGAGCGTGAGCGGCTGCGTGGGAACCAGGGGCGGCAGCAGCTCAGTCCCGGCTCTCGCCACGGCCGGTTCAAGACTCGAGCGCCACTCGCGCGCATAGCTGAAAAGCCGCGGCGTGCCGCCGTCGAAGTACGCGGGATGGAACGGCTGCAACCGGTGCTCGACCGTGATCGCCGCCAGCAGCTGCGCGCCTGCGTTCGTTTCATCGCGCGCACGCGACATCGACCATCCCGCGGCGATGTGGTCGCGCAGCTGCGCCACCAGCACCGAAGGCGGGCGCTCCTGGTTGTCCTGCGCACTGCGGCCGACCCAGCTGATGTGCAGGTGCTCGCGCGCGGACAGCAGCGCCTCGAGGAACAGGTAGCGGTCGTCCTCGCGCCGCGACCGGTCGCCGGGCCGGTGGTCGCCCGTCATCAGGTCGAAGTCCATCGGCGTGCGGCTGCGCGGATAGTCGCCGTCGTTCATCCCGAGCAGCGCCACCCAGCGGAACGGGATCGCACGCATCGGCATCAGCGAAGCGAAGGTGACGCCGCCCGCAAAGAAAGGCTGCTGCAGCGCCGGCGGCTCCAGCGCCGACATCCAGTGCTCGCGCACGACGGACAACGGCAGCGGCTCGTGGAGTCCGGCGCCGGCGCAGGTCTGCTCCCAATCGTCGAGCGCCGTTCGCGCGCGCAGCAGGGTGAGGCCTTCCGCACTGCCATCCGGCGCAACGAAAAAATCATCGAGAAGGCTCCGCAACCGCGCCGCCCACACCGCCGGCGGGGCCGGCTCGCGCAGCGCGCGCCAGAGCGCTTCCAGAGACTGCGCCAGCCGCACCAGCGGGCCGAGCAACGCGGCTTCGAGCCCGCCCACCTCCTGCATCGGCTCGATGCCGTTCCAGGCCTCGCCCGCCCCGACCGCGTACCCCAGCACCATGCGGCGCAAGCCGAAGGCCCAGCTGTTCTGTTCGAGTCCCGCCGGCAGCCCGAGCGACTCGCGGTGGTCCGCGTGCAGGCCCCAGCGCACGCCCGCCGCGTCCAGCCACTGACGCAGCAGCGGCAACTGCTCCTCGGCGATGCCGAAGCGTTCGCGCAGCGCCGGCACCTGCAGCAGGTCCAGCACTTCGCCGGCCGCGATGCGCGACTGCGGCAAGGAGAGCAGGTGGTCCAGCGCGGCCAGCAGCGGCTCGCGCATCCGCTGGCTCTGGTCCGAAAGCCCGAACGGGATGTGGCGGTCGTCGTCCGGCTCCACGAGGCCGAACACCGCCTGCACGTGCGCGGCGTAATCGGCCACGTCGGGCACCATCACGATCACGTCGCGCGGCCGCAGGGTCGGGTCGGCGGTGAAGGCGGCGAGCAGCTGGTCGTGCAGCACCTCCACCTCGCGCTGCCGGCCATGCGCAACGTGGAACGTGATGGATGCGTCCTGCGCCGGGTCCACCGCCGGCCAGAGCTCGCGCGTCTCGCCCAGCGGCCGCAGCTCGCGGATGTCGTCCTGCAGCTGTCGCAGCAGCGTGTCCTGCGGCCCGGCCTCGAACAGGTCGACCCTCTGGCCGATCGCCACGAAGCGGCCGCTGTATTGCGCGGGCTGGTCGTAGTCGTCCAGCAGCCGGATGAAGTCGCGCCCCTGGCGCCCCCAAGCGGCCAGGAGCGGATGCGTGATCAGGTGCAGCGCGTCGTCGCGAGGCTCGCCGCGCAGCCCGGGACGCCGCGCCTGCCGCCGCGCGCGGTGCAGGTCCTGCTCCGCCACGATGTGCGACCAGTCGTGCTCGCACGGGTTGTGCACGCACAGCAGCACCTGCGACCAGCGCGATGCGGCATGCAGCACCTCCAGCACCTGGCGCGGCAGCGTCGAGATGCCGAAAACCGTGATGCGGCGAGCCAGGCCCGCGGGCGGCGGCCCTTGCCACGTGGCCACGGTTTCGAGGAAGCGGCGGTGCACCTCCGCGCGGCTGCCCGCCGCGCCCTCGGGGCCCACGTCGGCCAGCAGTTCGCGCCACAGCTGCGGCTGCCAGCGAACCGCATCGGGCACGGGCTGCCCGCGGCCGTCGGCGCGCGGCAGCACGTCGTGGCCCGCCCCCCAGCGCGCCAGCCAGTCGGCCCGGTAGACCTGGTACTGGTCCAGCAGGTCGGCCAGGCGCAGCGCGAGCTGGTGGCGCTTGCGCAAATCGTCGTCGTCGCGCAGGAAGCGGCGCAGGGGTTCGAACTCGGGGCGCTCCAGCAGCGCCGGCAGCAGCCGCATCAGCCTCCACGACAGCAGCGCCTTGTCGAAAGGCGACTCGGCGGGCACGCGATCGCGGCCCAGCACCGCCCGATACACGTCCCACAGCGCGCGCGCGGGCAGCGCGGTCGTGAGTGCGGCGGCGATGCCCGCGCCGCCGTGGGCCGGGTCCGCCGCGAGCGACAGTTTGAGCCATTGCGCGATGCCGTTGCTTTGCACCAGCACCAGCTCGTTCTCCAGCGGCGCGAGCGGATGGCCGCGCATCCAGGCCAGCATCAGGTCGCGCAGCGATTCGGGCCGGTTGCCGTGGACGACCATGAAGCCGCCGCTCCACCCCTGGGCAGCGGGCGCGTCGAAGTCGAACGCGGCTTGCGCGCTGTCAGCGGATGGAGGGGCGGATCGGCGCCGGGTCATCGCGGGCGCTCCGCGGAAGGGATCAGCCGGATCGTCGCTGGAGAAAAGGGCATCGCGGGAACGAACTCGAGCGCCGCTTGCGGCGCCCGGGCATCGTACCCGCTCGTGCGGGGCAGGGATCCGGCGTCAGGATGGCGATTCGGTCGGCGCGCGCATTCGTTGGCGCGAAAGCGCCGGCGTCACCACCAAAGCGACAGCATCAGGGCCGCCCAGGCGATCACTGCACCGGCGATGCCGACCTTGAAATACGGCGTGCCCACCAGGCCGGCATCTTCGGCCCCGAAGTCGGCGCTGCGGGGAACAAACCGGTCGTGTGCGTCGAACATGGCCATCTCTCCTGGATGGCATCCATGCTTGCAGCGGCGCGCATTGGCTCAGGTAGGACGAAGCTGGCGAGCGCCGTGCGAAAACCCGTGCAGCCCGACGGCAGGGCCCGGGGCGCCGTCCTACACGCGGACTGCCGTGTTGCTGCCCCGGCCACCCCGCCGCGCTTGCCATGATCCCGGCGGTGAACCAACCCATCACCCCCACTGAAAGCCAGCTGCTGGCGAACCTGCTGCTCGCCAGCGGCCGCGACCCCGCCAGCTTCAGCGCAGTGGTCCAGCCGGATGGGCTCGTGCGTGTGTCGGGCCCGAAGGGCACGGCTTTCTACCCGCGCGACAGCTGGTTCACGCGCTTTTCGCGCCACCTCGACAAGTCGTTCTTCGATCCGGAAGTGCCGCCGCCGGCCGGACCGAGGGTCGAGCGCAAGGGGACTGCTTCGCTCTGCTGATGAGCGCGGCCCGCCGGCTCGTTCGAGTCCGGACGTCCGCAGCTGTAAACCGGTCCGCGCGCCGCACGTTGCTTGAGTGCGCGCGCGAAGCAGCCCAGGCACTAGTCCGATCGAGCCAAGCCGCGCGACCGCGTCCGACATTGCCGAGCGTTTGCGCTGCTGAGAATCCATCGCATGACCACCTTGCAAGAAGCACAAGCCTCGATCCGCCGCGTGCTGCGAGACCATGGCCGCCTGACCACCGATCCCGAGAAGCTGCCGGCCGACGCCGATCTGGCCCAGTGCGGCATGACATCGAATGCGAGGGTGAACGTGATGCTCGCGCTCGAAGGCGAGTTCGAAGTCGAGTTCCCCGAGTACATGGTCCGGCGAAACGTGTTCCGCAGCATCGCGTCGATCGAACGCGCGCTGCGCGAGCTGATCGCCGACTGACGCACGCGGCGGGAGCGCAGCAGCCCGACGCTATAATCCCGCGCTTCGGTACGCCGGAGTAGCTCAGTCGGTAGAGCAGCTCATTCGTAATGAGAAGGTCGGGGGTTCGATTCCTCTCTCCGGCACCAGACAGAAGAAGGCCGCCAGTGGCAACGCTGGCGGCCTTCGCGTTTGTTGCGCCGCAGGCGGCGCCTCAGCACGCGTACGGCGCCCAGTAGTAGGTGCTGATCGTCGGCGTATAGCCCGGGTTGGCGAACTTGGCGATGTACAGCGAGCCGCTGTAGCTGACGATCGACCCGGCCGCGTACGGCCGCCCCTGCACCCATGCGGGATAGCTGCAGCTTCCGCTTCCCGGCGTCGCAGAACCCGTCGCCACCGGCTGGGACGCGCCCGTCCCACCAACCTGCACGATGCTGCCCACCGAAGGCACGCCGCTCGTGTCGACGAGGAACAGCATGTACATGCCCGGCGGCGCGAGGTTGGCATTGGCCGGCGCGGTGATGTCCAGCGAGCCAGTGCCCGCGGTGAACGGCAGCACGTTCAGGCGCTGGTCCATGTTGAACGCGTGCGTCACCGACGACAGCCTTATCAAGCTGACTTTGCCGATGCCTGCCGCTTGCGCGCTCTGCACGGTGAACCGCTGGCCATACGCGAGTTGCGCCGGCACGCCGCTCATGGCGGGGCGCGCGCCCTTGAACAGGTACGGCGGCGAGAAGATCTCGACGTCGGGCACCACGGAAGCGGCGCCTCTCTCGCCTCCCATAACCGCCACCCGCCCGTCCGGCAGGAGCAGCGCCGCGGAGTGGTACAGCCGCGGGACGGTGCCGCTGGCCAGCGTGGTCCACGCTTCGGTGGCGGGGTTCCACAGTTCGGCCGACAGCACGGGTGTGTTGGGGTTGTTGTGGCCCGGTCCGGAGGTTCCGCCGGTCACGAGCACTGTGCCATCGGGAAGGATCGTACTGTTGAGGTGGCGCCGCGCGACGGACATCGGCGCGACCGTGCGCCAGGCGGGTGACGGTGAGTTCAGGTCGATCACCTCCGCCGAGGCCTGCGGCGGATCGCCGCCGCCGGCCACCAGGATCTTTCCGTCCGCGTACAAGGCCGCCGTGCCGTAGTCGCGCCAGCCGCCGTTGCGGTTGGCGACGAACGACCAGTTGCCGGTGCCGCTCGTGTCCAGCGAGCGCGTGAACGTGCTCGGCCCGACATCGATCACGCGTCCGTCCGGCGCGACGAACATCATCGGGTACATCGGCTGCGCCAGCTGCGCGCTGGTGAGGTTGCGCCAGCTGTTCGTGGCGGGCTGGTACACCTGCGGCAGCGTGTTCATGCTCATCGAGGTGTCCATCGATCCCGCCACGACCAGCGCATCGCCGTCGGGAAGCATCGTCACGGTCGGGTACCAGCGTCCCGCATTCATGTCGGGCGCAGGCGTCCAGCTGTTGGTGCGCGGGTCGTACACCGAGGCCTTGGCCAGCCCGACGAAATCGGCGATGTGGCCGCCGGCCAGCAGCACGCGGCCGTCCGCCAGCAAGCCGTGGCCGGCGCAGAACAGGTCGTAGCCGGGGCTCGGCAGAACGTCGGCGGACTGGGTGATCGGGTCCCAGAGGGTCTGCGTGCTGTTTCGTCCGAACATCGCGATCCGCCCGTTCGGCAGGTACACGTTGTGGACCGGCGAGATCGGCAGGTTCTGCACCTTCGTCCACTCGCCGGTGACGTTCGCCTGCGCGAAGACGTCGCCGACGCCGATGAAGGAAAGGGATGCGGTGGCCAGCAGCCCGGCCGGGAGCGCGCGCAGGGCTTTCATGGCCGCACCGGGCGCAGCAGGAAGACGCGCACCGGACCGTGGGCGTGAGTGTGGGCGGGGCCCCCCGCGTGCGCATGCGCGCCCGCGGGCTCGTGGGGGGAAGCTTCGTGGCCGACCGCCACGATGGCGCCCGCGTTGTTGATGCCGGTCGCCTTGGTCAGCACCATCCTCGTCAACGCGACGAGGCTGTTGAGGTCCCGCATGCCGCCGGAGCGCGTCCACACGAAGGCGCGATGGCCGGCGGCGCTGCCGGTCGTGCCGACCACGGCGCCGGCGTCGTTGATGCCCAGGGCTTCGCTCGAGTCGCCACCCGGCAGCGCGCCGAGCGGGGTCACCTCGCCGCTGGCCGCCCACACGGCCGCATGGCGCAGCGTCCCTGCGGAGTTGGCCGTGTAGCCGGCCGCCTCGCCGCGGGCGTTGACGGCGAACGCTTCGCCGGCCACGTCGCCCGGGATCAGTTGAAGCGAGCGGGCCGGTTGGCCGCGCGGCCACGCCACCGGCAATCGTCCGGCCGCAGCGGTCACCACGCCGGCCACATCGCCCGTGCCGGAGATGTCGTTCGCCCGGCTGGCCAGCGCTCCCGCGGGAGCCGGCAAGGCGATCGGCTTGCCGGTGGCGTCCCAGAGCACCGCGCGCTCGCCGCTCGCGCCGCTGGAAAAGCCCACCGCTTCGCCCAGGTTGTTGATGCCGAACGCCACGCTGGCGTTGTCGCCCGCGAGCGGCGGCAGTTCCTTGACTCCGCCCGAGCGCGAGCCCATGAACGCGCGCACGGCGGTCCCGTTGTTCGCGCTGCCGACGAAGACGCCGTGGTCGTTGATGGCGAACACCGTCGGGTCTTCGCGGTCGCCGAGCCCTTCGATGTCCTGGGGGATGGCGCCCGCTTCGAAGACAAGGCCGCGGCGCGCACCGCTGTCGCGCGCGTCCTCCCGGCGTCCTGTCCCCCCGACATGGCCCTGGAGGTTGGGTCCGCGCACCACCGGGACCTGCGCCTGCGTGAGGGCGCCGAGGTCGACGAGGGTGTAGGAGGGAGCGGCTGCGGCGGTGATCGCGCCCGCCGTCAGCGCCAGGAAAACGAACACCGTCCGGACCCAAGGACCGGAGCCCCGTACTGCAGGCCTTCGCATGTCCACCTCCTCGCGAAACCGGCTGTTCGCCGACCCCGCGAAGTCATTCTGGAACTGCGACGCTGATCAATGCGCGTACCAGTTGTACCAAGTGCATCTCGGGGTGCACGGGGGTCGATACTGTATGCTCGTACAGTGCTTCTTTATGTGTACGCACTGAGGTGGATGGGCGAGCGAAAGAGCCGCCACAAGCTGGTCGAGGCACTGCATGGCGACGTCCGCCTGGAGCCCTACCACGTCGGCTGGACGGGCCGTACCGCGCTGCTCGCCTGCCTGTTCCGGCCCGGAACACGGGAAGAACTGCTGCCGCGCCTGGAACGAGCGAGATTGCTTCGCCTTCGGGAGGCGCTGACCGTCACCGGGATCGAGTCCATCCCTCGCGGGCGCAAGAGCGTGGAGCATTACCGCCAGACGTGGATCTGTGCGGCGGCCCCGATCGCGCCGGAGCGGTGGCCGCGCAGGCCCGGCCCGCGCCTGTCCTGCGGGTTCGATCCGGAGGACGACGATGCGGAGGATCTGCCCGCGACGTGATGTCCGCATCCAGGGCGCTCATAGGCATCCCCCCTAACACCGCGCCCCCGCTTTCCTTAGCTCGACGGCCGCGCTCGAAGCCACACTGGGTCCTCAACACGGATGAGGACAGCGGTGTGGGAATGATGCAGGCGATCACCGAGTGGACGAGGCGCACCGGCTCCTCGTTCGGCGGCTCGCGTCCGCAGTTTCCGGAAACCGAGTTTCCCCATACCGTCGCGAGCGCGCGGGCGTGCATGCCGGACCTGCCCGGCGACCTGATCTATCGCCTGCGGCACTGGCCTCGCCTGCCCAGCGCGATGCGCACGGCCGAAGTGCTGCGGCTGCTGTCGGTCATGAGCAGCCGGCCCCTGCGCCGCAGCTGGATCCTCGAGCGCACCCGCCTCGGCGAGGCGCGCCTGGACATCCTGACGAAGCGCCTGTGCACGCAGGGCGCGCTGGACATCTTCGACCCCGCCCTGATGCCGGCCGAGCGGCCCGCGCGCTGAGCGCGCCGCCTCAGGCCGGCTTTTGCGTCATCGCATCCACGGCCTTGACCGCCAGCACCTTGTCGATGCGCTTGCCGTCCAGGTCCACCACTTCGAAGATCCAGTCGCCGCAATCGATGCGCTCGCCCACGCGCGGCAGGTGGCCCGACACGGACATCAGCAGCCCGGCCACGGTGTTGTAGCGGCCGCGGTCTTCCTCGGGAAGGTCGCGGATGTCGAGCCTGGCCTTGAGTTCGGCGACGGGCATGAGGCCGTCGAGCAGCCAGGAGCCGTCGTCGCGCGGCGTGGCCCAGGCTTCGGTCTGCACGTCGGGCCGCAGTTCGCCCGTGATGGCCTCCAGCAGGTCCCGCGGCGTGACGAGGCCCTGCACTACACCGTACTCATCGACGACGAACACGACCCGGTGCGACTGCCGCCGGAACTGCTCCAGCAGCTCCATGCCGGTGAGCGTCTCCGGCACGAACGCGGCGGGGACGGCCTGCGCCTCGACGGCGCCCTGGTGGGCCGGCCCGAGCGAAAGCAGCCGCGCGACGCTCACCACGCCGACGACGTCCTCCAGCGAGCCGCGGCACACGGGATACCAGGAATGCGCGCCGCCCTGGCCGGCCAGCACCAGCGCCTCGGCCACGCTCGCCGACGCGTCGATCCACTCGACGTCCGAACGCGGCACCATCATCGAGGATAGCGCGCGGTCGTCCAGGTGGAAGACGTTGCGCACCATCTGGTGCTCCTGCGCCTCGATCACGCCGGCGTCCACGCCTTCTTCGAGGCTGTGCGCGATCTCCTCCTCGGTCATGCCGCGCACCTGGGTGGTGTCGATGCGCAGCAGCTTCAGCACCGCCTGCGTGGTGGCCGACAGCAGCTTCACGAAGGGCGAGGCCGCGCGCGCCAGCCAGTCCATGGGCAGCGCGACGAGGCGCGAGACGTTTTCCGGATGGAGCTGCGCGATGCGCTTGGGAACCAGCTCGCCGAAGATGATGCTGATGAAGGTGATGATGGCCACGACGATCGCGGTGGCGACGATGGCCGACGGCGCATGCGGCATGCCGAATCCCTGCAGCCATCTCGCCAGGCCCGCGCTGAAGGCGGCCTCACCCACGATGCCGGTGAGCACGCTGATCGAGGTGATGCCCACCTGCACGGTGGAGAGGAACTGCGTCGGATGCTCCAGCATGCGCAGCGCGACGACGGCGCCCTTGTCGCCCTCCTCCGCCAGCGCCAGCAGGCGCGCCTTGCGGCTCGATGCCAGCGCCATCTCGGACATCGCGAACACGCCGTTGAGCAGCGTCAACAGCGCGATCAGCAGAAAATCCATGACTCACCGGGAGGGTCGGACACGATGGGACTTTATCTGATCGGGGATGTGCAAGGCTGCGACGCCGCGTTGGGTCGGCTGCTGGCCAAGGTGGATTTCTCCCCGAGCCGCGACCACGCCATCCTGCTTGGCGACCTGGTCAACCGCGGGCCGGAATCGGCCGCGGTCCTGCGCCGGCTGATGGCTTTGGACGGCACCGCGACCTGCCTCCTGGGCAACCACGACCTGAGCCTGCTCGCCGTCGCGCACGGCCGGCGCGCGCCGCACGGCAACGACACCATGGACTCGGTGCTGCTCGCGCCCGACCGCGACGCGCTGCTGCACTGGCTGCGGCAGCAGCGCATGGCGCTGCACGAACACGGGCTGCTGATGGTGCACGGCGGCGTGCTGCCGCAATGGGACCTGGCCAAGACGCTTTCGCTTGCCGGCGAGGTCGAGGCGGTGTTGCGTGGCCCGGAACTGGTGGAGTTCCTCTCGCGCATGTACGGCAACGAGCCGGCGAAATGGGATGAGTCTCTCTCGGGCGCGGATCGCCTGCGGCTCGTGGTCAACGCCCTCACCCGGCTGCGCTTCTGCACGCCGGAAGGCGCGATGGTGCTGAAGGCCTCGGGCGGCCTGGACGCCGCGCCGCCCGGCACCCTGGCCTGGTTCGACGTGCCGGGGCGGCGGACGGCCGACGTCACGATCGCGTTCGGCCACTGGTCGCAGCTCGGGCTGCTGCTGCGCGACGACGTGATCGCGCTCGACACCGGCTGCGTGTGGGGCGGCTGCCTGAGCGCGCTGCGCTACGACCCGGCAACGGGATCGCGCGAGGTGATCCAGGTGGAATGCGAGCAGGCGCAGGCGCCTGGGGACTGACCGCTTCCTACTGCGTCGGCTGCTTGAACAGCGCCGCGACCTTGCGGCGCCCGCTCTTGATGTTCGCCGACACGCGGCTCACCGCCGGCTTGGCCGCGCTCTCCCACGCCGGCTTCGCCTCGGTTTCGGGCGCCTGGTACGGCTGGTCGAAGAAAGGATCCTTGGGCGCCGACGGCGCGCGGGCCTCGCGCTGCGGCCGCGGAGCGCGCTCGCGTTCGCGCGCTTCTTCCAGCACGTCGCGCGGGTCGCCCAGCTCGCCGCGCTCGCGCCAGGTTCGGCGGCCGTCGTTGATGCGGCCGCGCGGGCGGTCCTCGTCGAACTCGATCGGCTCGAGCTCGACCTTCTTCTTCAGCAGCTTCTCCAGGTCGGCGATCAGCCGGCCGTCGCTGCCGGACACGAGCGTCACGGCCAGGCCCGAGGCGCCCGCGCGGCCGGTTCGGCCGATGCGGTGGATGTAGTCCTCGGCGTTGAACGGCACGTCGAAGTTGAAGACCGCGGGCACGTCCTTGATGTCCAGTCCGCGGGCGGCCACGTCGGTGGCCACGAGCAGGTCGACCTCGCCGGCCTTGAACGCGGCCAGCGCCTTGAGGCGTTCGTCCTGGCTCTTGTCGCCGTGCATGGCGACGACCTTGAGCCCTTCGCGCTCGAGCGACCGCGCCAGCCGCGCACAGCCGAGCTTGCTGTTGACGAACACGAAGGCCTGGCTGATGCCGCGCTGGCGCACGATCTGGTGCAGCGCGCGGCGCTTGTCGTCGTCCACCACGCTGTAGAAGTGCTGCTCCACGGTGGACGCCGTGGTGTTGGGCCGCGACACCTCGATGGTCACCGGATCGTTCAGGTAGCTGTTGGCCAGCCGCTTGATCTCGGGCGAGAAGGTGGCGGAGAACAGCAGCGTGGTGCGCTGCTTGGGCAGGTACGCCAGGATGCGCTGCAGGTCCGGCAGGAAGCCGATGTCCAGCATCCGGTCGGCCTCGTCGAGCACCACGTACTCGACCTGGTTGAGCACGGCGTTCTTGGCCTCGATGTGGTCCAGCAGCCGCCCCGGCGTGGCGACCAGCACCTCGACGCCCCTCTTCAGTTCGGCCGTCTGCGGCTTCATGTCGATGCCGCCGAACACCACCGTGCTGCGCAGGTTGGTGTACTTGGCGTAGAGCTTGACCTGCTGCGCGACCTGGTCCGCCAGCTCGCGCGTGGGCAGCAGCACCAGAGCGCGCACGGGGTGGCGCGCCGGCGAGGTGGAGGAGTTCTCGTGCTTGAGCAGCCGCTGCAGCAGCGGGAGCGAGAAGGCCGCGGTCTTGCCGGTGCCGGTCTGCGCGGCGCCCATCACGTCCTTGCCGGTCAGCACGACCGGGATCGCCTGGGCCTGGATCGGCGTCATCTGCTCGTAGCCCATTTCGGCCACGGCGCGCGCCAGGGGCTCGGCGAGGTTGAGGTTGGAAAAGGAAGCAGTCATCAACCCGTCATTGTCTCACTCGCCACGGATGAGCCGGCCAGTGTCCCCTCTCCCTCTGCGAGAGGGAGGAAGTCGTCACAGCGTCCGGGCGCTAAACGTGTCGCACGCCTTCACGCTGCCGGTCTTCAGCCCGGTGGCGAACCAGCGCTGGCGCTGCTGGCTGGTGCCGTGGGTGAAGCTCTCGGGCACGACCGCGCGGCCGGACGAGCGCTGCAGGGCGTCGTCGCCGATCCGCGCTGCGGCGTTCATCGCCTCTTCCACGTCGCCCTGCTCCAGGATCTGCCGCGCGTTCTGCGCGTGGTGGGCCCAGACGCCGGCGAAGCAGTCGGCCTGCAGCTCCAGCCGCACGCTCATGGCGTTCTGCTCGGCCGCGCTCACGCGCCCGCGCAGGCCCTGCACGCGATCCGTGATGCCCAGCTGGTGCTGCACGTGGTGCCCGACTTCGTGGGCGATGACGTAGGCCTGGGCGAAGTCGCCCGGCGCGCCCAGGCGGCTGCGCAGCGTCTCGTAGAAGTTCAGGTCGATGTAGACCTTCTGGTCCGCCGGGCAGTAGAACGGTCCCATGGCCGCCTGGCCCTGCCCGCAGGCCGTCGTGATCGCGCCGCGGAACAGCGCCAGCTTGGGTTCCTGGTACTGCGCGCCGCCCTGGCGGAAGAGGCCCTTCCACACGTCCTCGGTGTCGGCGAGGACCGTGGAGACGAAGCGCGCCATCTGGTCGTTGGCCGGGACCTGCTGCGGCGCCTGCTGCTGGACCTGCGGCGCCGGACCGCCCGAGAGGATGCCCAGCAGCGTGAGCGGATTGATGCCCAGCACCGCGCCGCCGATCAGCGCGATGACGATGGTGCCGATGCCGATGCTGCGGCCGCCCAGGCCGCCGAAGCCTCCGCCACCGCCGCCGCTGCGGTAGTCCTCGACGTTGTTCGATTCCCGGTTGCCTTCCCAGCGCATGATTCGACCCCTGCGGTACAGTGAATCCATGCTAAGTCCGAAGGCTCCCGCCCCTGTCGGCCTGCGCCGCATCCTCGTCACGGGTTTCGACCCATTCGGCGGCCAGTCGATCAACCCGAGCTGGATCGCCGTGCAGGCGCTGGACGGCCTGGAGCTCGACGGCCACCGCGTCGTCGCCGCCGAGCTGCCCACGCAGTTCGGCCATTCGCTGCGCGCGCTGGACGAGCTGATCGACGCGCACCGGCCGAGCCTGGTGGTGTGCACCGGCCAGGCCGGCGGGCGCTCCGCGATCTCGCTCGAACGCGTGGCGATCAACATCAACGACGCGCGCATCCCCGACAACCTGGGCAAGCAGCCGATCGACACGCCGGTGATCGAAGGCGGGCCGGTGGCCTACTTCAGCACCTTGCCGATCAAGGCCATGCTCGCCGCGATGCTGGCCGAGGGCGTGCGTGCCGACGTGTCGCAGACGGCCGGCACCTTCGTGTGCAACCACGTGTTCTACGGCCTGATGCATCGCCTGGCCACCGACCCTGCGTGCGAAGGCATCCGCGGCGGCCTGGTCCACGTGCCCTGGCTGCCGCAGCAGGGACATCCCTCGATGACCGCGGAGCAGTTGTCGCTGGGCCTCGAGGTGGCGCTGCGCTGCGCCATCCACACCCATCGCGACGTGAGGATTCAGGCCGGCGCGCTGAACTGAAACACGCCCCCGCCTAAAATCAGGGGGTGCCGCCCCTCAATGCCGACCTCCACTGCCACTCCGTGGTCTCCGACGGCACGCTGACGCCGGAGGCGCTGGCCGCGCGCGCCGCGGCCAACGGTGTCGAACTCTGGGCGCTCACCGACCATGACGAGATCGGCGGCCAGCACCGCGCCGCGGCGGCCGCGCGCGAGAACGGCCTGAAGTACCTCACGGGCACCGAGATCTCGGTCACGTTCGCCGGTGAAACCGTCCACATCGTCGGCCTCGGCTTCGATGCCGACGATCCGCGCATGCACGAAGGCCTGACGGCCACCCGCGGCGGCCGCGGCGCGCGAGCGCTCGAGATGGCCGAGCAGCTGGCGCAGGTTGGCATCCACGGCGCGTACGAAGGCGCGCTCAAGTACGTCGGCAACCCGGAACTGATCTCCCGCACGCACTTCGCCCGTTACCTGGTCGAAGCCGGCGTGTGCAAGGAGACGAACGAGGTGTTCCGGCGCTACCTCACGGAAGGCAAGCCGGGCTTCGTGCCGCACCGCTGGGCCAGCCTGAAGGATGCCGTCCGATGGATCACCCAGTCGGGCGGCGTGGCCGTCATCGCGCATCCGGCGCGCTACAAGTTCACCCCGACCGAGGAGTACGCGCTCTTCACCGAGTTCAAGGCCCACGGCGGCCAGGGTGTCGAGGTGGTGACCGGCAGCCACACCTCGGCCGAGAGCGCCCGTTACGCGGACACCGCGCGCGAGTTCGGGCTGGCCGCGTCGCGCGGCAGCGATTTCCACAGCCCCGACGAGAGCCACACGGACCTCGGCCGCCTGCCGCCGCTGCCGGAGGACCTCACCCCGGTGTGGCACCTGCTGGCGGACCGCATCCGGTGACCTCCCCGCCGCAGCCGCGGCCGCGCAGCTCCCGCAGCGAGTTGGCCGGCATCGCCCTGGTGCTCGGCGCCTGCGCGTGCTTCTCCGCGCTGGACACCACCACCAAGGCGGTGAGCCCGTTCGTGCCGCTGCTGATGGCCCTGTGGTTCCGCTACGCCTTCCAGGCCGTGGCGACCACGGCGATCGTGCTGCCGTGGCGCGGCTGGGGCGTGCTGCGCACCCGCCACCTGCCTTTCCAGTGCCTGCGCGGCCTGCTGCTGCTCACCAGCAGCCTGCTGGCGTTCCTGAGCCTGCGCTACATGCCTGTCGGCGAATTCACGGCGATCGTGATGATGGCCCCGCTGGCCGTCACGCTGCTGGCGGCCACGGTGCTCAAGGAGCATGTCTCCGCGGTGCGCTGGACGCTGGTGGCCGGCGGCTTCGCCGGAACGCTGGTCATCATCCGGCCCGGCGGCGAGAGCTTCAGCTGGGCCATGCTCCTGCCGCTGGGGCTGGTGGTCAGCAACGCCTGGTTCCAGGTGCTGACCAGCCGGCTGGCCCGCACCGAGGATCCCGTCACGATGCACCTGTACACCGGCTGGGTGGGCACGCTGCTCGCCTCGCTGGCGCTGCCCTTCGTGTGGACCTCGCTGGGCAGCGGCTGGCACTGGGCCGGCCTCTGCTTCATGGGGCTGGCCGCCACCGTGGGCCACTTCATGCTGATCCTCGCCTTCCGCAATGCGTCGGCCTCGACGCTGACGCCCTACCTGTATTCGCAGATCGGTTTCGCGATGCTGGGCGGCTGGCTGGCGTTCAACCACGTCCCGGACGGCTGGTCGCTGCTGGGCATGGCGCTGATCGCGGCCTGCGGCGCGGCGGGCGCATGGGTCACGGTGCGCGAGTCCCGCGCGCCTGCGCTGCAGACGGCGAAGGCCTGAGCGATGGCGCAGTTCTTCGACCTGCATCCCGAGAATCCGCAGCTGCGCCTGCTGCGGCAGGCCGCCGAGCTGCTGCGCCAGGGCGGCGTGCTGGCGGTGCCCACCGACTCGAGCTATGCCCTCGCCTGCCACCTGGACGACAAGGCGGCGGTCGACCGCCTGCGCCAGCTGCGCGGCGTCGACGAGCGCCACCACCTCACGCTGCTGTGCCGCGACCTGAGCGAGCTCTCGAACTACGCCCGCGTCGACAACCGCCAGTACCGGCTGCTGAAGAACGCCACGCCGGGCCCCTACACCTTCATCCTCGAGGCCACCCGCGAGGTGCCGCGCCGCGTGAGCCATCCGCAGCGCAAGACCATCGGGCTGCGCGTGCCGGACCACCACGTGCTGCAGCAGCTGCTGGAGGCGCACGCCGAGCCGCTGCTGGCCACCACGTTCATCCCGCCGCACGAGAGCCATCCGCTGAACGATGCGGAGGAGATCCGCCGCCGCTTCCAGTCCCAGCTGGCCGGCGTGATCGCGGGGACCTGTCCCGACGAACCCACGACCGTGGTGGACATGACAGCCATGGGCACCGGCGGCGATGCCGTCATCACCCGGCACGGGCGCGGCGACCCGGGGCGGCTGGGGCTGTGAACGGGAGAACTCCCTTACGCACAAAGCGCGGAAGAGAGCGCAGAGGACGCAGAAAAGCAGATTCGAAGATTCCTCTGCGCTTTCTGCGTTCTTTCCGCGCTTCCTGCGTACGGAAGTCCGCCTCCCCCAACCTGAGACAATCGCCCACCCCATGGAATCCGCCATCCAGACCGTCCTGATCTACGCGCTTCCGGTGCTCTTCGCCATCACCATCCATGAAGCCGCGCACGGCTACGTGGCGCGCCACTTCGGCGACAACACGGCGTACATGCTGGGACGGGTGACGCTCAACCCGGTCAAGCACATCGACCCGATCGGCACGATCGCGATGCCGCTGCTGCTGTACTTCGCCACGTCGGGCGCATTCCTCTTCGGCTACGCCAAGCCGGTGCCGGTGAACTTCGGGCACCTGCGGCATCCGCGGCGCGACTCGATCCTGGTCGCTCTCGCCGGCCCCGCTTCCAATTTCATCCAGGCCATCCTGTGGGCCGTGCTGTTCACCATCCTGGCGGCCGCGGGCGTCGACGAGCGCTTCTTCCTCGAGATGGCCAAGGCCGGCGTGCTGGTCAACCTGGTGATGTGGGCCTTCAACCTGTTTCCGCTGCCGCCGCTGGACGGCGGGCGTGTCCTGGTCGGCCTGCTGCCGCCGCGCGCGGCCTGGACCTTCAGCCGCATCGAGCCCTACGGCTTCTTCATCGTGCTGGGCCTGGTGGTCGCCGGCGTCGTCGGCTCGCTGTGGCTGCGGCCGCTGATCTCCTGGGGCTACTCCGCGCTCGGGCTGCTGCTGACGCCGCTGAACGCACTGCTTTCCTGATCCGCCCATGAACGCTCCCGTCGTCCGCTACCTCACCGGCATCACCACCACCGGCACCCCGCACCTGGGCAACTACGTCGGCGCCATCCGGCCCACCGTGCAGGCCAGCCGCCGGCCCGGCACCGAGAACTTCTACTTCCTCGCCGACTACCACGCGCTGATCAAGTGCGACGAGCCGGCGCGCATCCAGCGCTCCACGCTGGAGATCGCGGCCTGCTGGCTGGCTGCGGGGCTGGACCCGCAGCAGGTCTACTTCTACCGGCAGTCCGACATCCCCGAGATCCCCGAGCTGACCTGGCTGCTGACCTGTGTCACCGGCAAGGGCCTGCTCAATCGCGCCCACGCGTACAAGGCGCAGGTGGACAAGAACCTTGCCGCCGGCGTGGAACCGGACAACGACGTCACCGCGGGCCTCTTCATGTACCCGGTGCTGATGGCGGCGGACATCGTGATGTTCAACGCGCACAAGGTGCCGGTCGGCCGCGACCAGGTGCAGCACCTGGAGATGGCGCGCGACATGGCGGCCAGCTTCAACCACCTGTACGGCGAGCACTTCACCCTGCCCGAAGCGCAGATCGACGAAACCGTGGCCACCCTGCCCGGCCTGGACGGCCGCAAGATGAGCAAGAGCTACGACAACGTGATCGCGCTGTTCGGCCCGCGCGAGCAGATGCGCAAGCAGATCTTCTCGATCGTCACCGACTCGCGCGCGCCCGGCGAGCCCAAGGAAGTCGAGGGCTCGGCCCTGTTCCAGATCTACCAGGCGTTCGCCGACCAGGCCGAGACGGCCGCGCTGCGCAAGGCCTACGCGGAAGGCATCGCCTGGTCCGACGCCAAGCAGCTGCTGTTCGAGCGCATCGACCGCGAGATCGCGCCGATGCGCCAGCGTTACGACGAGCTGGTGAACGATCCGGCGCAGCTCGAACGCATCCTCAAGGGCGGGGCCGAGAAGGCACGCGCGATCGCGACGCCTTTCATCGGGCGCCTGCGCCACGCCGTCGGCCTGCGCAACCTGGCCGCGCAGCCGCAGGCCGCCGGCAAGGCGAAGTCGAAGCAGGCGCTGCCTTCCTTCAAGCAATACCGCGAGGCGGACGGCCGCCACTACTTCAAGTTCGTCGACGGTGGCGGCGCGCTGCTGCTGCAAAGCGTCGGCTTCGACTCTCCGCAGGAGGCGGGCCGCGCCGTCGCGCGACTGAAGCAGGAGGGCCTCGCGGGCGCCGAGGGCGCTGCGCGCCGCGCCGAAGGCGTCAGCGAAGCGCAAGTGAAGGCGGCGCTGGCGCAACTGGCCGCCGGCTGAGCCGGCCACCGTTGGCAGTATCCTTGTCCAGGCAATGAAACCGAATCCCAATCCCAGCACCCTGTACGTGATCGACGACCACCCGCTCATGCGCGAGGCGGTCGTGATGCTGCTGCGCCGCCTGCGGCCCGGCGCTCACGTGATCGAGCTCGATCGCATCGGCGGCATGGAATCGGCGGTCAAGCAGAACGGCTTCCCGGACCTGATCTGCCTGGACCTGAAGCTGCCCGACACCACGGGCACGTCCGGCGTGCACGAGATGAAGAACCGCTTCCCGCAGGCGCCGCTTGCGGTGCTGTCGGCTTCGCCGGCGGCCGACGCGGAAGAAGCCTGCATCGAGGCCGGCGCCGACATCTACATCGAGAAGTCTTCCGGCGCGCAGGAGATCGGCAACGCGCTGCGCGCGCTGCTCAACACCGACGGCAGCTTCGAGGAACTGGCGCCCACCGACAACAAGCTGTCCAAGCGGCAGAAGCAGCTGATCGTCATGCTCGACCGTGGCCTGTCCAACCGCGAGATCGCGGACGAACTGGGCATCAGCGAGCACACGGTGAAGGTGCACCTCTGGCGCCTGTTCCGCCGCCTGGGCGTCAAGAGCCGCACGCAGACCATCCACTACGCGCGGACGCACGGACTGCTCAGTAACTGAGCCCGCGCTGCAGGGCCGGTTCCCCCGCGGGGGATGACGCCGAAACCGGGTCCGCTTCCACCGGCTCGCTCAGGATCGGCATCGGGGTCGCCTTGATGTTGACGGTGGATGCCGTGGCCCGCTCGGCGGCGCCGCGCGGGTCCGTCGGATAGACCAGCAGCCGGAACACGGTGCCGCGCCCGGGCTTGGACTGCAACTGCAGCGGGTGCCCCAGGATGTTGCACAGCCGCCCGACGATGTACAGGCCCAGGCCGAAGCCCTCCTCGGTGCCGGCGTGGCTCGGCACCTTGTAGAACTCGCGGAAGATCTCCTTCTGGTAGGACGGTGCGATGCCCACGCCGGTGTCCCAGATCTCGATGCGGGGACCGCTTCGGGTCATGCGCGCAGCCACCAGTACGCCGCCACGATCCGTGTACTTCACCGCGTTGGAGATCAGGTTGCCGACGATGCGCTGCAGCAGGATGGGATCGGACGTCACGGTCCCGGGCACCGCATGCACGCGGAACTGCAGGCCCTTGGCGTCCGCCAGCGGCCGGTATTGCAGTTCGAGGTCGTGCAGCAGCTTGTCCAGCCGCAGCTCCTCGATCTTCAGCCTGATCTTTCCCGAGTCCAGCCGCACCAGGTCGAACAGCGAATCGAACAGCGCGTTCACCGCCTTCGTCGATTCCACGATCTTGGGCGCGATGTCGTGCACCAGCTCCGGCTCGCTGCCCAGCCAGTCGGCGTACAGGCCCAATGCGTGCACCGGCTGGCGGATGTCGTGGGCGGCGCTCGCGAGGAACCGGTTCTTGATCTCCACCGCGTCCAGGGCGGCCTGGGTCTGGCGCGTGAGCGATTCGATCAGCTGCCGGTTGCTGTACTGCAGTTCGTAGTTCTTGCGGTGCGTCTCGTGCAGGCGCAATCCGGCCTGGCGCAGCACCTGCCAGAACGTCACCAGCAGCAGCACCATCCAGCCGTGATAGCCCGGCCCGTGCCCGCCCAGCTCCACTCCCATGCGCCAGGCCATCACCGCAAGCGCCGTGAGCGCCAGCGTGTCCAGGTAGCGCCGCATCGTGGGCAGGTGGCTGGACAGGCCGTTGATGGAGAACATCGCCAGGCCCGCCATGATCAGCCAGCAGACGAACTGGTCCGACAGCGGCGAGCGATCGAAGAAGAGCACCGTCGTCAGGCCCCAGCAGACCGCGCTCAGCGGCCAGATGAACCCGTAGCGGCGCAGGAAGTCCAGGTGCTCCGCCGCGCCCGAACCGGAGACTTCGCGGCCATAGCGCCGGATCACGCGGAAGCGCGCCGCCGCCATGATCGCAGTGGCCGCGGCCCACAGAAGCAGTGCCGCGCGCGGCGCATCGGTCCACAGCACGCCGATGAACACCGGGATCAGCATCAGCCCGAGCAGCTGCGTGTTGCGCTGCGTGCGCATGAGGCTGCGCACCAGCTCGCCCTCCACCCATTGGGTGCCGGCGGTGTCGATGGGAGACGTCGTGTCGGGCTTCACCGCCCGAAGTCTAGGCGTGTTCGGATGTCCTCAAGCCGAAACGGCCCTCCTGCGCTCCGCCGGCTCGATCTTCATCTGCTGCCGGTACTTGGTGACCGTCCGGCGCGCCACCTTCAGCCCCTGGAACGCGAGCTGCCGCGCGATCTCCACATCCGACAGCGGATTGGCGCGCGACTCCGCGGCGAACATCTCCTGCATCAGGCCGCGGATCGCGGTGGGCGAGCATTCCCCGCCGCTCGCCGTCGCCAGCCCGCGCGAGAAGAAGTACTTCAGCTCGTACACGCCCACCGGCGTCGCCATGAACTTGTTGTTCGTGACGCGCGAGACGGTCGATTCATGCACGCCCACCTCCTGCGCGATCTCGCGCAGGGCCAGCGGCTTCATCGCCATCGCACCGTAAGCCAGGAAGCGGTGCTGCCGCTTGAGGATCGCCTGCGCGACGGCCAGGATGGTGGAGAAGCGCTGCTCCACGTTGCGAACCGTCCAGCGCGCTTCCTGCAGGTGGGCCCCCAGCTCCGTGTGCTCCGCGCTGCGGTGGCGGCGGAACATTTCGGCGTAGCTGCGGTTGAGCCTCACGCGCGGCACCACGGCCTCGTTCAGCATCGCGGTCCACTGCCCCCGGACCTTTCGCACGATCACGTCGGGCGTCACGTACTGCACCGAGGGCGAGCCGAAACGCCAGCCGGGCCGCGGATCCAGGTGGCGGATGGCGGCGCACGCGGCGTCCGCCTCGGCCACCGTCACGCCCAGGCGGCGCGCCACCGACTGCATGTCGCGGCTGGCCAGGCATTGCACGCAATCGCGCAGGATGCGCGTGGCCAGTTCGCGCTTGCGCCCGCAGTCGATCGCGGGCAGCTGCAGGCGCAGGCACTCGATCACGTCGCGCGCGGCGACGCCGGCGGGTTCCAGCGACTGCACGCGGCGCAGGGCGACGCCCAGTTCCTCGGGCTCCACCGGCGGCTCCATCGGCACCAGCGCGCCGACCTCCTGCAGCGGCGTGCGAAGGTAGCCGTCGTCGTCCAGCGACTCGATCACGGCGGCGGCCAGGGTCCAGTCCCGCTCCGACAGCGGAAGCAGGTTCAGCTGGCCGAGCAAGTGGTCGGCCAGCGACGTGTGGGCGGCCAGCGTGTCGAACACGCCTTCGCCGTCGACCATCCGTGCCCGCGCGATCGGCTCGGCGCCCCAGCCGGGCGATTCGGCCGACCCATCGACAGCGGGCGAAACGTCGTCGGCGGATTGGAGGTCGGCCACCGCGTTCTCGTCGGGTTCCAGGAACGGGTTGTTGTCCAGCGCGTCGCGCACCACCTGCGAGAAGTCCATCGAAGACATCTGCAGAAGCCGCACCGCGCGCTGCAGGCGCGGCGACAGCGTGGGCTGGATCGTTGAACTGATCTGCAGGCTCAGCGAATGCATCTGTTCCTTCCTTGGTGAGACGGGGCGCGCGAGCGATGCGCAAGGACACCTGCCGCAAGTGACGTGCCGTCTTGCGGAGCGTCTGCCCTGCCGTCACGTCTGACACGCCCCGTCACAGCTGCTCGGCCGTCGAACGAACAAGGTTAGGCAAGCGTCACGGGAACGTGTCTCGCTTTCTGTAAATGTTGCGCAGGGCGCGGCTCAGCCGCGCCGCAAGGCGGTAGCGTTTGCCGCAAGGGCGCCCGGGGAAACATCCTGTTGCCGCCCGCCCCGTGGGCGGCTGAGCCGCACTACGCTGCTCGGTCGCGCTGACCTCGCACCGCCATGTCCCCGGCCCCACCTCCCTCCTCCGGCCTGGAGCGGTACTGGCCGCGCGCCTCGCTTCGCCACTATCTGGTGGCGATGATCCTGCTGGCGACCTTGCCACTCGCCGCGCTGGTGTGCTGGCAGATCCTGGCCGACGTTCGCGCGGAGCAAGGCGAGATCGAGGCGAACCTGACGCGGTCCGCGTCCGCCCTGGCGCAGGCAGTGGACAGCGAGATCCACGCGTCCTTCGACGCACTCGGCACGCTCGGTCAGTCCGACCTGCTGGACGCCCCGCAGCCGCGGCTGCGCATGCTGCGCGAGCGGCCGCCGCGGCGCGACTGGCACAGCGTGTTCCTGCTCGATGCGCAAGGCCACCTGCTGTTCGATTCCGCCGATGCGCAGGCCAGCGGCGCCATCGCGGGCGAACTGGGCCAGCTGCACGAGCGCGTGCTGCGCCAGCGGCAGCCCGTCGTCTGGGGCCTGGTTCCCGTGCGCGCACCCCAGGGCCATGCCGTGATGCTGGCCGTGCCGGTGGTTCGCGCCGGCGAGGTCCGCCACGTGCTTGGCGCGCGCGTGGCGGGCAGCGCGTGGCAGCGGCTGGCCGCCTCCGCCAGCCGGCCGGAAGGCGGATACGCACTGCTGCACGACGCGAGCCTGCGCCTCATCGGCTGGACGGTGTCGCCCAACCCCCCGCTGGGCATGGCCCTCGGCGCGGATGCGGCCACGTCGATCGGCAGCCGGCCATCCGGCGTGCAGAGGATGGCCGGCGTGGACGGCCTCGCCGTGTACTCCGCGTGGCAGCAGGTGCCCTCCTCCGGCTGGACGGTGCAGGTCGCGATCCCCGCGCGCCCGATCGAGAGCGCGCACCGGCAGGCGATCCTCGCGGCCCTTTCCGTCAGCGGCGCTAGCCTGCTGGTTGGCGTGCTGCTGGCGGTGATGGTGGCCCGCCGCATCGCGGGGCCGCTGCAGGCGCTCGCGATGCGCGGGCCGGGCGGCCTGCCGGGCCGGGTCGCCGTTCGCGAAATCTCGATCCTGCGCGATGCGCTGCAGGCGGCCGCGCGCCACGATGAAGAGGCCCGGCGCACCCTCGAGGACGACATCGCGAAGCGCAAGAAAGTGGAAGCGCAGCTCCTGGCCGCGCACGAGCAGTTGCAGGCCAGCCAGCACCTGATCGACCTTGCGCAGGAGGCGGGCCGGGTCGGCTTCTTCCACTACCGATTCGAGGACGACCGGCTGACCTGGACGCCGGGGCACTGCCGGCTGTTCGGGGTGGAGGCGCTGGAGCCGCCCCGCCTGGCGCGTTGGTTCGAGCTGATGGCCGCTTCCGAACGCGCGGCGTCCGAACGCGACTTCTGGACCGCCTGTGCGCTGCAGCGGCAGATGCAGACGCTGGAATACGAGGTGCCCCGGCCCGATGGCGAGCGGCGCTGGCTCTCCAGCCGCGTCCTGTTGCGCTACGGCCCGGAAGGCAAGCCCGTGCAGATGACGGGCGTTACGGTCGACATGACCGACCAGCGCGAGGCCGAATTGCGGCGGGCCGAGCTCACGGAGCAGGCGGTCGCCGCGCGCCAGGCGGCGGAAGCGGCCAGCCGGGCCAAGGACGAGTTTCTTTCGATGCTCGGCCATGAGCTGCGCAATCCGCTGGGCGCGATCTCCGCGGCGATCGACGTGCTGGAAGCGGCCGAGCCCGGCGGCGCGACGGCGCTCGAAGCACGGACGATCATCGCGCGGCAGACACGCAACCTGTCGCACATGATGAGCGACCTGCTGGATGTCGGCCGCGTCATCGCGGGCAAGATCCTGCTCGCACGCCAGCCGGTCAACCTCGCGCAGGTGTTCGAGCGAGTGCGGCGCACCTCGCAGCTCACCGGCGAAGCGGGCGGGCACGACCTGCACATGGACGTGAGCGACGCCTGGGTCGATGGCGATGCGGTGAGGCTCGAACAGGTGATGACCAACCTGCTCACCAACGCGATCAAGTACACGCCCGGCGGCCGGCGCATCGAAGTCATGGTCGGGCTGCGCGGGGACCGCGCGGTGTTCGACGTGAAGGACTCCGGCATGGGCATCCCGGCGTCGCTGCTGCCGCACGTCTTCGAGCTGTTCGTGCAGGGCGAGCGCACGCTGGACCGGCGCGCCGGCGGCCTGGGCATCGGGCTGACGCTCGTCAAGCGTTTGGTGGAGTTGCACGGCGGCACGGTCGCGGCCGAGAGTTCCGCATCGGGCAGCCGCTTCACGGTGGAGCTGCCCGCGATCGCGCCGCCGCTGCACCCCGAGGGCGACGCGCTTCCGCCGTCGCGGCGCCGTCGTGTGCTGGTCATCGAGGACAACGCGGACGTGCTCGCCGCCTTGCGTTCCAAGCTCGAGCTCGACGGCCACACGGTCAGCACGGCCGCGGACGGCATCGAAGGACTCACGCGCCTGCTGAGGCAGCAGCCCGAGGTTTCCATCGTCGACATCGGCCTGCCCGGCCTCACGGGTTATGAAGTGGCGCGGCATGCGCGAGCCGCGGGTTACGCGGGCCGCCTGATCGCGCTGTCAGGCTACGGGCAGGAGCGCGATCGCAGCGACGCGCTGGTGGCGGGCTTCGACGGCTACCTCGTCAAGCCGGTCGACCATGGCCAGCTGCGCGCCAGCCTCAGCGCGGAGTGAAATTTCGAAGGGCGTTACACCACGGCAGAACTACAGCGGCGAATAATCAGCCCGGCATTCGCCGCAATGGCGGAGCATCAAAGAGGGAGTTGGATGGGTCATGCACTGATCGTCGAGGACGACGTCGACGCCGCGCGCATGATGGCGCAGCTGGTGGCCAACGAAGGCTTCTCGGCGGCCACCGCGCAATCCCTGCGCGAGGCACGCCGGCAGATGGCGCTCCAGCAGCCGGACGTGGTGCTGCTGGACCTGCGGCTGCCGGACGGAAACGGCATGGCGCTCCTGGACGAGACCGACCTGATCGGCAATTCCGAGGTGGTCCTCATGACCGGGCATGCGAGCCTGGAAACCTCGATCCAGGCCCTGCGCTACGGCGCGGCCGACTACCTGATCAAGCCCGTCAGCGCCAAGCAGCTGCACAGCATCCTGTCGCGGGTGATGAAGCCCTCGGTCCTGCAGGACGAGGTGCGCAGCCTGCACGACGACCTGGCGCGCACCGGCCGCTTCGGACACCTGGTGGGCACCAGCGCGCCCATGGCGCAGATCTACGAGCAGATCGCACGGGTTGCCGGCACCTCGGTCACCGTCTTCGTCACGGGCGAGAGCGGCACCGGCAAGGAGCTGGTGGCGCGCACCGTGCACGACCTGAGCCGGCGGCGCGCCAAGCCTTTCCTGGCCGTGAACTGCGGCGCGATCTCGCCCAATCTGATCGAGAGCGAAATCTTCGGCCACGAGAAGGGCAGCTTCACCGGCGCCGAGCGCCAGCACCAGGGCTTCTTCGAGCGCGCCCACGGCGGCACCCTGTTCCTGGACGAGATCACCGAGATGCCGCTGGAGCTGCAGGTCAAGCTGCTGCGCGTGCTGGAGACCGGCACCTTCATGCGCGTGGGCTCCACCACACCGCAGGAGACGGACGTGCGGGTGATCGCCGCCTCCAACCGGGATCCGGCCCTGGCGGTCTCGCAGGGCAAGTTCCGCGAGGACCTGCTGTACCGGCTGAACGTGTTCCCGCTGGAGCTGCCTCCGCTTCGCGACCGGCCCGAGGACCTGCCGCTGCTGGTGCGGCACTTCCTGCAGGACATCGGCCAGCGCGAAGGCGTGGTCAAGCGCGCGACGCCGCAGGCGCTGGAACGCCTGGCGCAGTACCGCTGGCCGGGCAACGTGCGCGAGCTGCGCAACGTGCTGCAGCGCGCGTACGTGATGTCCACCGGGCCCGAGATCACGGAGCAGTGGCTGCCGCGTGATCCGGCGCAGGTGGCTGCGGCCGCGGTGCCAGCTGCGCAGGCGATGCCGGTGGCCCTTTCCGGCAACGGTGCGTCCGCGCACGCAGCGCCGTCGGCGGTGCGGATGATCGAGGTCGCGGTGGGCACGCCGCTGGCGGTGATCGAGAAGCAGGTGATCCTGGCCACGCTGGACCACTACGGCCACCACAAGGAACGCACCGCGGCGGCGCTGGGCGTCAGCCTCAAGACCCTCTACAACCGCCTCAAGGAATACGGGCTGTAAACGGCGCGCAGGCCGCCCGCCACGGGCGGCGGCGGGTCCGGCACGGATCAGTCAGCGAAGAGACGATTGGTTTTTTCGGCGCGGGACCCATCCCTGGGCACGCGCATTGCCAACCCTGCGATGCCTCACGGCATTCAACCCCCATGACTCTGAAAGGACGGGAAAACATGGCCTCTCAAGATTCTTCTCCCCAGAAGCAGGAAAGCGGTGCAGGCACCGGAGCGCGCAGGAGCCTTCGCGGCTTCGCGGCGATGGATCCGCAGCGGCAGCGCGAGATCGCGAGCCTCGGGGGCCGGGCCGCGCACCAGAGCGGGCATGCCCACGAATTCACCACCGAGGAAGCACGGGCCGCGGGCAAGAAGCGGCACGCCTCGCGCGCCAACGGCAGCGGGCAAGGCTCGCGCTGAAGTGTTGGCGGCCGCCTGCGCGCGGGTAGGAATCCGCGCGGCTCGCAGGCGGCCCCTGCGCTGACAGGGCGCCGATGGCGCGCGGCCTAGCATGGCCGCAGCCCTCGACTGCCCGATGAACACACCGGCTCCCGCGAATACCACCTTGCACGATGCCGGCCGCGCGCTGTGGCTGGCGACGCTGTCGCTGATGACGGCGTTCATGCAGACGCAGGCGCCCGCGCACCGCTGCCTGATGGCGCGGCGCATCGCGCGCAACTTCGAGACGCTGCGCGAGCAGGAGTGCTTTTCGCAGGATTGCCGCCGCCAGTTCGCGCGCCTCGGCGCGCGCTGGCACGCGCAAGCCGACCGGCTCCAGGGCAAGCCGGCGCCTTCGCGCGTGCAGCGCGTGCTGGGGCTCATCGGGCTCGGCTGAGCTTGCTTCGGGCCGCCACACCAGCAGACTTCGATCCATGGCTGCAGCGAAGAAATCCTCCTCGTCGTCCCGCGAGTCCTCGTCCAAGGGCATGGCCCCCACGTCCACGCGCTCGCTGTGGAAGGGCGCGATCACGTTCGGGCTGGTGCACATCCCGATCGGCCTGTACTCCGCCACCGCCGAGAGCGGCGTCGACTTCGACTGGCTCGACCGGCGCACCATGGACCCGGTGGGCTACAAGCGCGTCAACAAGAAGACCGGCAAGGAGATCGACAAGGAGGACATCGTGAAGGGCGTGAAGTGGCATGGCGGCGACTACGTCGTGCTCAGCCCGGAGGAGATCCAGGCCGCGTATCCGCGGACCACGCAGACCATCGAGATCGAGGCCTTCGTCGACGCCGACGAGGTGCCCTTCGTGTACCTGGAGCGGCCGTACTACGTCGGGCCGGTGAACAAGGGCGACAAGGTCTACGCGCTGCTGCGCGAGGCGCTCAAGCAGACGCACAAGGTGGGCATCGCCAAGGTGGTGATCCAGACCAAGCAGCACCTCGCGGTGCTGATCCCCTGCGGGCCGGCGCTGATCCTGAACCTGCTGCGCTGGGGCGGCGAGATCCGCTCCTGGGAAGACCTGAAGCTGCCGCCTTCCGACGCCAAGGCCGCTGGAGTGAAGGAAGCCGAGCTGAACATGGCCAAGCAGCTGATCGAGGGCATGAGCGCCAACTGGAGCGCCGACCAGTTCCGCGATTCCTTCAAGGAAGAGATCATGAAGCTGGTCGAGGCCAAGGCCCAGGCCGGCGAAACCGAACACGTGACGCCGATCGAGAAGGCGCCCACCGGCGGCGCCGACGTGATCGACCTGACCGAGCTGCTCAAGCGCAGCCTGCAAGGTGCTGGGCGCGGCGCCGCGGCCGCTCCTGCCCCAGCCCCCGCGCGCAAGAGTGCGGCCCGCAGCAGCGAGAAGGCGGTTGCGAAGGGCAGCGCGGACAAGCGCAAGGCGGCGGACAAGTCCAGGCCCGCAAAGTCCGCGACAACCAAGAGCCGCACGCGCCGGGCAGCCTGAGGGTTCGCGCAGATTCCCGCGGCGTTCCGAGCGCGAACGAACCCCCAAGAAAAAACCCCGGCACGAGGCCGGGGTCGGAGATCCGCAATGGATGGGTTCAGGCGCTGGGGTTGCTGCCTTCGCTGCTGGCCGCCGGGCGGGCTTCCGCGGCACGGCGGGTGCGCACCTCCACGCTGCGGCGCGCTGCCGCACGGGCCTCCTCGCGGGAGAACTGGTGGGCACGGCCGGCGGCATGGGCGGTGCGGCCGCCGAGCGCCGCAACCTGCTTCATCTTCTCGGGATCGAGGAGGGCGAAACCGCGCTTGCGAGGGGTATCCGTGGGCTGGGTCATGGGTGGGCTCCTGGTGAAAGGTGCCCATCCTTGGCCAAGCTCAGCGGCCTCTTTGTAGGACAGCGCCTCACGTGGAAGTCGGCACCTGTCGCAAGCCTGTCGGAAGGCACTGGACGCGGCGTCGGATTAAACCATTCGACTGCTCAGCCAGTCCGGTCGCGGCGAGACTCGGCCGTTTTCACCGCTTTTCACGCATCCGCAAGGGACGTAACAGGCCTGCCCGCCCGGCGCACCGGTTTGGTCCGCAGAATGGTCCGATGGACACCCCAGAGCTCAATCCACAGCAGCGCGCGGAACTCCAGCAGCAACTGACGCGGCGCGAGGACGAACTGAAGCAGTCGATCGCCCGGTTGCGAGAGAACATCGCGGGGCCGGGCGCGGGCGGCGGCGGTTCGGACGTGCGCGACTCCGTCGAGGACGGTGACGCGCGCATGGCGGCCAGCGTTGACCTGGTGCAGCTGCAGCGGCAGGAGGACGAGTTGCGCGAGGTGCGCCACGCGCGCGACCGGATGCGCAGCGGCGACTACGGGCGCTGCGAGGAATGCGATGAGCCCATCCCGCTGGCGCGGCTGAATGTCCGGCCCGCGGCGCGCTTCTGCCTGAAGCACGAGCAGGCCTGGGAGAAGGCGCACCCAGGCGCGGCCGTCGCGTCCTGACGCTTGATTCGCGGACACTGGCGACACGCTAGAGTGTCGCCACCATGAGTTCGCCCCTGCTGCTCGGCTGCATCGCCGACGACTTCACCGGCGCCACCGACCTGGCCAACAACCTCGTGCGCGCGGGCATGCGTGCCGTGCAGACGATCGGCGTGCCGCAAACGCCGGTCGACGACGTCGATGCCGTCGTGATCGCGCTGAAGTCGCGCACCATCCCCGCCGCCCACGCGGTGACGCAATCGCTCGCCGCGATGCGATGGTTGCAGGAGCGCGGCTGCCGCCACTTCTATTTCAAGGTCTGTTCCACCTTCGACTCGACACCGGCCGGCAACATCGGCCCGGTCGCGGAAGCGCTGGCCGATGCGCTCGGCGCCGATTTCTCCTGCGTCACGCCGGCCTTTCCGGAGAACGGCCGCACCATCTACCAGGGCCACCTGTTCGTCGGCGACGTGCTGCTCAGCGACTCGGGCATGCGCCAGCATCCGCTCACGCCCATGACCGACGCGAACCTGGTGCGCGTGATGCAGGCGCAATGCAGGTCGAGCCGCGTCGGGTTGGTGCCGCACGAGGTGGTCGCGCGCGGCAGCGAGGCCATTCGCGAACGCATCGCCGTGCTGCGATCGAAGGGATTCCGCTTCGGCATCGTGGACGCGATCGGCAACCAGGACCTGATGGCGCTGGGCCGCGCGGTGGCCGATGCGCCGCTGATGGTGGCGGGCTCTGGCCTCGCCATCGCGCTGCCGACGAACCACGGCTTGGCGCCCTCTTCCGACGCCGCGCGTCTGCCGGGCGCCGAAGGCGCGAGCGCGGTGGTGTCGGGCAGCTGTTCGGCCGCGACGCAGGAGCAGGTGCGTCAGTTCACCGGGCTCGGGCTGCCGTCCTTCGCGATCGATCCGCTGCGCGTCGCCGCCGGTGAAGACGTGGCGGCGCAAGCGCTTCGCTGGGCGGGCGAGCACCTGGGCGATCAGCCGCTGCTGGTCTACTCCACGGCAGCGCCGGATGCGGTGCGCGCCGTGCAGCAGTCGGTCGGTGGCACGCGCGCGGGCGAAATGATCGAACAGACGCTGGCGGCGATCACGGCCGGACTCGTGCGGCTGGGCGTGCGCCGTCTCGTCGTGGCGGGAGGCGAAACCTCCGGCGCGGCGGTGCAGGCACTCGGCGTGCGCCAGTTGCGCATCGGAGCGCAGATCGATCCCGGCGTGCCCTGGTGCTTCGCGAATGCAGGCGCATGCGAAGGCGCGGGCGTCCACCTGGCGCTCAAGTCGGGTAACTTCGGCACGCGCGACTTCTTCATCAAGGCCTTCGACCTGCTCAAATGAACGAAGACTTCGCCCGCCGCGAGATCTGCCGCGTGGGCCGCAGCCTGTTCGAACGCGGCTACGTGCATGCCATCGCCGGCAACATCAGCGTGCGGCTGGCCGACGGCTTCCTGATCACGCCGACCGATGCCTGCCTGGGTTTCCTGGAGCCCGACGCACTGGCCAGGGTGGACGCGCAGGGGCGGCAGGTCGGCGGCGAACGCGCCAGCAAGACGCTCGCGCTGCACCGGCGCATCTACGACGCGGCGCCGGAAGCGCGCTGCGTGATCCACACGCACAGCACGCATTGCGTCGCGCTGACGCTGCAGCCCTGCGAGGGCGATCTGCTGCCGCCTATCACGCCCTACTACGTGATGAAGGTCGGCCACGTCCCGGTGATTCCGTACCACCGGCCGGGCGATCCCGCGGTCGGCGAACTCGTCGCCGGCCAGATCGAGCAGCACCGGCAGCGGGGCACGCCGCTGCGCGCGGTCATGCTCGAAAGACTGGGGCCCAACGTCTGGCACGAGACGCCGGCAGGCGCGATGGCAACCCTCGAGGAACTGGAAGAGACGGCTCGCCTCTGGCTGCTGGCGCAGCCCCGGCCGCGACCGCTGACGGAGGCGCAGATCGATGAACTGCGCACCGCCTTCGGCGCTCGTTGGTGAACCAGGCCTGCGAACGAGTTCAAGGCTTGCGGCCGAGGATCTCGCCGATGCTGGCGCGCGGCTCGGCCAAGGGATCGGGCTGCGCCGGCGATCCGGCGTCGGACGGGCTCTCGCCGCGCTCCGCGCCCGCGTTGGCTTCGGGCTTGGCCGGCATGCCCACCTCGGCGCCTCCGCCCGTGAGGCTGTGCGTGCCGATCGGCGAAGAGTTGGCCTTGCCGCGCTTCTCGTCGGCCGGATGCCAGGGTTCCGCTTCCTTGCTGCCGGGGCGGTCGGAGCGACCGTCGTTCGAGCGGTTTTCGTTCATCGCTGCTCCTTGGGGTTGAGGCGACGGCTCCCCGCCGCGTGCAGTCCATTGTTCGAGGCGCAGCTCGCGCGGCTTGTCGGTGCCGTTCGGCGGCCCGGGTCAGCGGAGCGCCGCGACGGCGCGGACTCAAGCAGAGTCGCGCTGGAGTGCGGCTGGTCGTCCTGTCGAGCCCACACCCCGCAGTCGCGGCTCGGCGACGGCTCTGGCAAACCGCTGACCTTGGGCACCGCGAGCGTCCTACACGGTGCCCGAAAGGACGTGGAGACGATTTCCGCATGACCACCCCCGTCCAGGCCCATTTCAGCGAAACCTGGTGGAACGACTCCGGCCCGGTTGACGATGAGCGGCCCGGCGGCCTCGGCCTCTGGGCGCTGATCGTGCTGCTGTCGATCGCGCCGGGGGTGGGGGTGCTGCTGACGATCCTGCTGGACTGAGACGGCCCTATTCCGCGCGGCCGGGCTCCAGGTCGAAACCGCTCCAGCGACTTTCCGACGGCTCGAAATCGCTCTCCCGAAAAGGCGCCGACGGCGCCTGCACGCCGCAGATGCGGTGCAGCAGGCCGGCGAATACCTTCCGGTGCGTGGGCGGCGGTTCGAAGTCGTCGAGGCCGGTGTCTTCCATGGTTGTGTCCTCCTTGCTGAGTCAGGCGCAGATGGTGGCCGCGCGGGTGTGACTCGGCTGTAGGACAGGGACGGCAACGTGCCGGAAGCGGTGCGGAGGAGCCGCAGCTCGCTGCAACGTACCGTAAAGGATGTGAGCACCCGCCCGCATGCGCAGCGGGATTGCCTCTTTTTTAGGCAGAACGTCGAAAGCGAATGTCCACGCAAGCTTTGCTGGGAAGCACAGGGCTTTCCCACAGAGTTGTCCACCGCGGCTGTGAGTTTTCTCCTACCTTCGGGTTGGCGGGCGGCTGTCAAGGACGCTCTTCCTTTGCAGAACCGCGTCAGGGGTGCCGGGCGGATCAGCCGTGGCAGGTTTGCAGCACTCGCCACCGCCCTGAGCGGTATGCGCCGCTTGCTTTACGGTGGCAGCGCCGTCGCCTGCAGCGGTATCGCCGGCGGTGCCTGCGGCGGTATCGCTGCCGCTGCCTGCGGTGGTACCGGTGGCGACGCCTGAGCGGGTAGCCCCGCCGCCTGAGGCGGTAGCGCCGGTCCTGCGGGATTGCCCGGGGTTGCCAAGCCGGCGGGATCTGGCGGAGCGCCCGTGCCGGGCGCTCCGCCGGTGCCGGGACCGGGGTTCGTGCCAGCACCCGGAGCCGAGCCGGTGGTCGTGCCCGTGGTCGTGCCCGTGGTCGTGGCAGTGCCCGTGGGCGTGATCGTGGGCGTGCCGGCGGGCGTGCCTGCAGGTGTCACGGTGGTCGTGCCACTGGTTGTGCCTGTGGGTGTCACGGTGGCCGTGCCCGTCGTTGCGCCCGTGGGTGTGACGGTGGCTGTCCCTGTAGTTGTGCCCGTGGGGGTGACGGTCGATGTACCTGAAGTCGTGCCCGTGGGTGTCACCGTGGTCGTGCCTGTGGTTGTGCCCGTGGGGGTGACCGTGGGTGTACCAGTAGCTGTGCCCGTGGGCGTGGGCGTGGGCGTGGCCGTGCCGCCGGTATTCGCGCCAGTGCCGCCTGTGTTCGTGCCAGAGCCGGGGCCCGAGTTGCTGCCGTGGCCGTGACCCTTGCCCCTGTCGTCCCGGTCCCTGTCCCTGTCCGCCTTCTTGTCCTGGTCCGGCTTCTTGCCACCGCTGTTGTTGCCGCCAGGGGCCGCCTGGCCGCCCGTGCCCGTGTTGCCGCCCGTGCTGGCGCTGCCGCCGGAACCCGAGTTGCCGCCCGTGCCGGCGTTGCCGCCCGTGCCGGTGTTGCCGCCCGTGCCGGGGTTCGCTGTGCCCGCACCGGGCTTGGCAGGATTGCCGGCATTCTGGCCCGTGTGCGCACCGCCATAGCCGCCAGTGAAGCCACCGCCGTGGATCAGGCCGGTGTTGTTCCTGGGGAACGTGACCACGCCGGCGCTGATGCCCGACGCCGCGCCCGCCGAAACCTTGTAGTCGTACACGGTGATGTCGCCGCTGCCGACCACCGGCTCGACGCCCAGCTCGGCGCTGACCACGAACTCGTTTCCCTCGGCCCACCGCTGGCCGCAAGGGTCGGTCCGGGTCGCGATGTGGTTCACGATCGCGCTGAGGTCGATCTCGCCCGGCCCGACCGGCATTTCAGCCGGTACGAAGGCGATCAGCTTCCAGCCCGTCTTGCCATAGCTGCCGTTGATCGTGCCGAAGTTGTAGCGGCTGCAGCCGTCGCCGTCCTTGAAGATGTAGACGTGGAACAGCCTGCCGTTGATGGAGACATCGTGGTCGTACCAGGCCGGGTTGCGTCCGCCGGGCGCCTTGTGGGCGCCGTAGCCCCCCCAGTAGTCCAGCGGGATCATGATCTCGTGCGTGATCGACGAGTTGAACCAGCCCGTGTCCTGCTTCGAACTGGATTGCAGCCAGAGATCGAACGTGAGTTGGCCCTGGCCCGTCGGCGTTTCGTTGTGCTGGAACGCGAACTTGGCCTTGAGCGGCGCGAGCGGGATCTGCAAGGGGAAGAATCCGCCTCCGCTGTCGGGATACCCCGCATGTCCGGGCTTGCGGCCGTAGACGGCGGCCGGAAACGACTTGACCTCGGTGCTGCCCTGCGGCCAGGTCCACTTCATGCGGAACGCCACTTCCCCGTTGGGGCCAACGCCCTGGCCCGCTCCGACGCCCTGGTAGTACTGGCCGTCGGCGATCGAACCCTGGCCCCATCGGTTGTCGACGATCCAGTACGGATCTGCGGGCGTTCCCGCGGGCAACCACTGCTCCGCTTTCGAGCCGACCGAGACGTTCGGTGCTTGCGCCGACGCGCCGGCGGCCAGCAATGCGAGGCATGCCGCTGCTCCAAAGGCCCGGAAGTTCCCGCGGGATCGGCCCGCCGGCTGTCGAGGCGCAAGACGGCCTGAAGAGGTGTTCTTGTTCGTCATGTCCACTCCACAAACTCCTGGAGTCAGTCTGCGGGTGGCGGACCAGCCGCTCCATCCTGTTTTTTGGGGCGGGAAGGCACGCGGCGGTGCGGGCGCACGCTACACCCGAACCCGGGGCGCAGCGGTACCTGGCCAGCGGAAACGCCGTTGCGCGGAGAGCAGCGGGGCCGCAGCGAACGTGCGTGCCTGTGGCGGCAACTGCTATGGAATCTCTAGCACGAGCAGAAGCGAACTCGACCGTTGATGGCGGACCTGCCGACTCAGACGGCTCGAAAGCGTGGCCACGCCTCAGTGACCGATGACGCGGTCACTGTTTGAATGGGACGTAATTGTTCGAAAGAACGGCCGAGTCAGCCCGGCAATGGCCCGAGCAGGGAGCTGGCATGCAGAGCTGCCGCAGGTCAACGCGTGCGGCGTGACCGCCGCGACGCGCGTGTCACTGAGTGCGCGTGACGCTGATCTGCCCGCCGGCGTTGACGGTGGCGGACAAGAGACCGTCCGACCCGACGGCGATGTCGTCGATCCCGCTCCCGTCGGGCTGGGTGATCCGGTACCGGCCCGTGACCAGGCCCGAGATGAGGAGGGCGTGCGGCCCAGTTGCGGTCACCGTGAACCGCATTGACTCCACCGGACCTGCCGATGCATCAGCCCGGAGCAGGACCAGCAGCGCGGCGCCGTCGTGGTCAACCCTCGCTCCTGCGAAACCCGCATCGTTGTCAACGGCTTCAACGATGGGGAGCGCCGCAGAAGAGCGGTCGGTGAACGTCATCGCGTTCAACATCACCACTGCCAGACCACTGACGTCGAGTTCCAGCCCGAAACCGTCGATGGCAGGGCTCGATCGTCCGGAGAAGCCGGTAACGGGTCTCAGCACAGGATTGGCTGGAACCACGGTCGTGTGAACCATCCGCCCGCCTTGCATCGCATCGATGCAGTCGGGTCCCGAGAACATGCTCTCGCCGCAAGGAGCAGCCGAGACGAAGGTTCTGGGGTCGAGCGGCGCGAACTCGCCCCTGCTGTGAACGGCGTACGTGATCTTGTCTGCTGCTCCGTTCGAAGTGACGACGGAATCCCCCACGACGACGATGTGCCTGTAGTGCACGAGCAATCGGTCGAAGCGCTGGAGCGTCCTTCGCACCTTGCGGCCGAAGTCTTCGGGCACACCGTAGGCGGCGGCCGCATCGCCGATCACCGCCCTCAGGCCGGGCACCGCTGTCGATGCGTGGACGGCCGCGATGCGCCCGTAGCCCGGATCGTTGGCGCTGAATCGCGGGTCGAGAATCGGAGTGCGCTGTCCTTGGCCGTTCAGCAGCAGGGTGTTGTGCACGGCCGTGTCGTCAGCGAGACCGCTTCCGCTCCAGCTGTTCAGGTCGGCGGCCTGCCAGCCCTTGTGCCACACGACGAAGCTGTTCTGGTCGCGGTGCTGGTGGCTTGCGATCTGCGGTCCGCTGGCGCTGAAGAAGCTCACTGCCGTCGCATCGGCAGTCCAGTCGCTGCGGGAGTGAAACCAGTGCGCCGACGCAGTGAACGTCGGGAGGACGGTCTCCGACCGGAAGTCTTGCGAGCCTCTGGAAGGATCGTCGAACAGGAATTCGTGGATGCGGCTGCGTCGGCTGCGGAGCACTCCGGCCGAATGTTCGCGAAGCCAGTACTGCGCCGAAGCGCCTGCGGGCCGGCCCGAGAGTCCGTCTGAAAGCATCGTCATCAAGGACACATCAAGGGAGGTCATCGCGCCTTGGGCATGGCTCGCGAGGTCGCCGACCTGCAGGAGCGTAGGCGGGTTGTTGGCCGCGTCGTACGGCGATCCCCGATAGCCGTGCTGCCCGCGCTTGGAGAAGACGTCCGGCTGGGTCGAGTAGAGCTGGAAGCGCGCGGCTTCCTCGGCATACGTGAACCCGGGCGCCTTGAAGAGGTCGAGCCGGCGACCGACGGAAGCATCGCGCAACCAGAGCAGGACCTCGACCAGGTCGAGCTTGGACTTGCGGCCGTAGTGGGTGCCTTCATGCCAGTAGCCTCCTCGTCCGTCGCCGTTCAGGTAGCCGACGATGTGGGGCCACTTGTCCCGCATGATGAAGTTCCAGTTCCGCACCGAGGCTTCGTCCTCGCCCCAGGTCGCGAGCACCTGCAGCATCGTCGCCGCAAGGTACCCGTAGTGGTAGTTGTTGGCGGGATCATCCAGCGCCCAGCCGCCGTCCACGCGGTTGTTCCAGATCCGGTCGACCGCCGCCCTCATGTAGGCGCGGTAGCTTTCCTTCTGCTCAGGGGTGAGGCGGTCATGGAGCCAGTCGTACACCAACGCGACGTTCTTGACGTAGTAGTGCGCGTACAGGTACTGCCCGGCCGAGAGGCATCGGCCAGGGTTGGCGAAGTCGGTCGGGGGAAGATCCGCCGGGTATCGCGCGACGCATGGCGGCGAATCCGAAGACGGATCGATGGGATCGCTCGTTAGGTTCGCCACCATCCGGTCGGCGAAGTGGATCGCCCGATCGGCGAACTCCTCTTCGCGCGTCACCACATGCGCAAGGGCGAAGTGCCATGCTTCAAGACCGTAGTCGTAGCCCTGCGTCAGCCGGGCCTGCGACTTGAGGTAGGGATAGATGACCTGCCAGTTCTCGTCGTTCGTAGGCGCCCCGAGCGACCCGTCCGGGAGCCGTCCAGCCTTGGCCTGCAACATGGACAGGCGCTCCGCGTCGATGGAGATGCGGGGATGTGTCGGGCGGAAGTTCGCTTCGTGGCAGCCTGATGCTTCATCGACGAGCAGACAGGCCGCGGAGGTGGGGGCTTGCTCCGTCGAACCACTGCCCCCGCCGCATGACAGAACCAGCAGCGCGAGCACTAGCGCCAGGAAGCGCAGCGAGACGGCCGCTCGCAAGCGGCGATCTCCGGGATAGACGGCTTCAGTCTGCAAAGGTCATCCTCCCGACAACGAGGCTTCGGCGATCTTCCGCTGGACTGTTCGCTGTGTAGTAGGAAGAACCCGTCGACAAGCTCCAGGTGTATCCGGTGATCAATCCAGAAGTTGCGTCGGCGTAGATGCGCATCGTGCCCAGTCCTGCGCCGTTCTGGTCCGAACCGTCGGCGGCCGTGCCTTTGCGCGTGTCACCCGTGCCGTGTGGCGAGGAGGTGGAGTCGATGATGCGGAGCTCGAACTGGTTCGTTCCCGCGATAAGTGGCTTTGTCGGCGTTGTACGCAAGACGGGCGCGCTGGCCGCGATCATCGTGTGCCCGGTTCCGCCGCTCGTCTTGTCGAGATACTTGATCGCAACGATGTCGCCGCGGCGGATATCAGAGGCAATTTCGATCTGTTGGAAGTTGTTCTTGAAGACGATGTTGTCGTGATAACGAGCGGAAGAAGGCCCCGTGCTCCCCATCCAAGCCTTCATGTTGTCGGTCGTGAGATCGAACGCCTTCAACAAGGAACGTGTGACGTACCCGGAGCAATCGGCTCGGCTCGAGTAAATCCCGACGCCATTGGCCGGCCAGCTCAAGGCTTGGTCGGAGTGTGCATAGAGGTTGTTTGCGTCGAGGACATGGGTAGCCAGACTTTCAGGCCACATGACCCAATCAGCGCCTTGGCCCCCACTGCCCGGTCCGGGCACGACAACGACGAAGTTCGGCGGAATGAGGTTGCGGTCGCCCGAGCCCTGATCCTCCGGAAGAACTTCTTCCGTCGAAATGCCCTCGGCGAGGACCTGAGGATCCAGGGCAGATCCCCCACCTCCTCCGCCACAACCGCCAGCCGTGGCCATCAGCAAGAACAAGAACACGTAAGACAGGAAGCGAACCATGGCGTCACCTCAGTGCTTGGAGAAGTCAAGGCTAGGGTGCCGACCGATAGCGATGAAGGAGCGAACGTCATTCGTGGATGACTTATCGCCTGCTCCGCGCAGAAGCTGAAAGTGACGATGCCATTCCGATCGAGCAGAGGAATGGTGGTTGCAGTGGACACGCGCTCACGCTCAGAAACTGGCCCCGATGGGGAGAAGTCACCGCAGAGAAAGCCAGGAGCAGCTTCTCTCGAAATTCCTTACGTTCCGGGCGACGTCATCCCGCTGCCGGAGACGATCGAGTCGGACGGGGAAAGCGTTTGGGCTGCCTGGGAGGAGGCCACTGCTGAGGCGGCCCCGCCGTTTGCAGACACGGTGCCGATCCAGAATCTATCGGACGACGGGGTGAATTGAGCTTCTCGAATCGGTAAGCCGCGAAGCTTGCCGCGGGCGCGCTGCCACCCACTGTGTCAGAGCATCGGCTGCGTCGGACTGAAATCCGGATGGTCGCCACGGGAGGCGTACTGCTGCTCACGATCGGGCTCGAGCAAGGGCTCGACGTTCGCGCTCTTCGCCGGTGCAGGACTGGCGGTGCCGGCGGGCTCATTCGGCATCGTCTCTGCTGCCACGGGCATCCTCGCCAAAGGAAGCGCCAGGCGCCAACTGATGCCGCGAACCCAATCACTCGAAGTGGAGTCCAACAACTTCATCCGGCGCATGAAGCTGCGCTCCAGTTCGAAGATCGAGTAGACCGGCCTGCCATCCCATTGCGAGAGGATCAGCCGGACATGGGCAACGTGCGGTGTCCCTTGTTGTGCGACGGGCAAGAGTTCGAACCCCACCCATTCGGCCGGCACTCTGGCCCGCACCAGGGTCTCCCGCAGTGACAGCTTGACTATTTCGCGCCTGACGGATCCCCGTTGGTCGGGACCAGGGCGGTGTTCTTGACGCTTGCCCGGATTGGGCTTCCGGCTCGGGATGAAAAAGGAAAGCAGATTCATATTAGATGCATCAACTCACCCGCGATGGCCGCGGCGAGTGTCGCGTGTCCCGTAAGAACACGATGACTGAGCGAGTGTCCTCATGCCTGGCAAACTCCTGACCTGGTAACGGAGGCCCTTCCCAGGACCGAGAGGCAGATAACGCGTTCGAACGTTCCGTCCGAGAGCGCCGACGTGAGGCGGATCTCCACGGTACCTGGCGAACCAGTGATCGGCCCGAGGGGGTTGAACGTCACCGATGCGAGCCGGGTGGGAGTCTCGACAACCGTTTCGATCCTTCCGTCGGCTCTTCCCCCCGCGATCACCCTGTCAGTCGAGTCAAGCGCCCCGATCGCCGACTGGTCAACGAAGATGATCCAGCCTTCAGGCCAATCAGCCGTATTGCCAGCGCAAGTCGGAACTGCCGCATGGGGGTTTGAGGACTTGCAGATCGTGACCTGTGCGTTGCGCGACAGGGCCTCCATGCGCGCCGTGTTCAGTGCCTCAACGAGGGCCTCGGCCCCTGCTGCGACGGACGATCGAACGAGAAAGTCCCTCATGCCGGGAGCGGCAACCGCCACCACCACCGCGACCAGTGTGAGAACGACCAGCACCTCAACCGCCGTTACGCCTCTGGTGCGACGCAGCCTGTCGGATGTTCCGGTGGTTTGCATGCTGGCTCGTGCAATCGCCACGACTACGCGGGCAGCATTCGCCAGTAGACGGCTTTCACCCGAATGGCATAGCGGGCGAGTCGGCGATGAAGGTACTTCTCGAGCGCCGTCATTGCAGCCACGATCTCGCCGGCCCTGTCGGTGAGTGCGACATAGATGACCCACTCCTCAGGACCCGACTGGAGGTCCTCGCCGGTCTCGGACTCGGGGCACATCAGGAGACGCAGGCGATAGGAAGGCGGGCAGATTGCGTATCTGCCCAGGACCTCCTCCACTTCCTCGCGGATGACTTCTTCGCTGTCGATGATGCTCGTCACCGGAGCATCGTCAAAAGACCGGGGCAGGAACGGGCCAAGGAGCCATCCCCATGGTTTGCTTCGACTGAATGCTTCCTGGTGGCGCATGGACGCTCCTGTTGACACGCAAGCAATGCTTACGGATCAACTCTGCGGCCATGAGCTCATCTCATCGTAGGAGCAAGGTCATCCATGGCGCGCCCGCACTGCTGCGGATTTCCGCCTTTCCTGTCAAGGCGCCAAGTTGGCAGAAGACTTCGGAGCCGTCATGCAGTGCTGCGCACACAGCTGCTCGAGCAGGTACACCGGATCGACCGGTTTCGTGAGGTGCAGGGAGAAGCCGGCCGAAGCGGACTCCTGACGAACGTCGTCCGATCCATAGCCCGTGACGGCGATGAAGCTTGTCCTTGTGAGTCCCGCGGCTTGCAGACGACGCGCGAGGTCGTGGCCACTGATCGAAGGCAGGCCGATGTCCAGGATGCACACGTCCGGCTCGAAAGCCGGCGCCGCCTCCAGCGCGTCGAGCGGATGTGTGCACGTGAGAACGTAGTGTCCGTACATGCCGAGAAGGATGCCGAGCGACTCGACGGCATCGCTGTTGTCGTCCACAAGCAGTACGCGCAACCCGGTCGTCTCTCCCGACAGGGACGCCCGCAATGGGCTCGCGCTCTCCAGGGACCCATGGCTCTTTCCACACATTGAACTGCTCCTAAGCTCGCTACGAAGCGGTCATGTTCGAATGTGGGCGTCAACTTGCTAGGTGCCTCGGGTCATCGGATTTCCGTAAGCGCGGGTAAGCCGCGCGTCCAGGACGATCCTCTTGCTCTCCACGGAAGACATGACCTCCTGTCTGGCGGCACGAGCAGATTGCGTGGATGGTCCCGGCCTCCCTCAGCCATAGGAGCAACCATGCAAACGGATAACAGTCGCAAATATGCTCGAGTCATCGAAGCTTCCCAGCGCGTCCGCTGGGACATCGACAGGGATGTCATCGGCGGGCGCTCCTTCGACTACAGCCGCACCTTCCTGCCGACGGGGCTCTCCCTCGTGGACGAAGTGCCCTTCCTTACCGACAAGGACAGGCGTTTTCTCTCGCAGGTCCAGGGCCGCACGTACGCTTTCATGTTCGGCCTCGTCGAGCGGTTCATCGGCGCGAAGGCATTGGAAGTCAGCCGCGACCACTGGCTCGGGGACCAAGTCGCGCTCGAGGCGCTGGTGCGAATGACCGACGAGGAGCTGAAGCACCAGGCCCTTTTCCGCCGCCTCGAGCAGATGATGAACCAGGGCATGCCCACGGGATACCGCCAGGTCGCCCATCCGAACGATGTGGGCCGGGCCGTCCTCGGCAAGAGCACGTGGGCGGTGCTCGCCCTGACCCTCGACATCGAGCTGTTCACCCAGGCGCATTTCCGCGCCAGCATCGAGCACGGGGAGGAGATCTGCCCGCTCTGGAAGGATGTCTTCCTGTTCCACTGGCGGGAGGAATCGCAACATGCCGTGCTCGACGAGCTGGAGCTGCTCAGGGCCGACGCCGCGCTCACTCCGGCGCAGCGCGAAGCCGCGGTCGACGAGCTGATCCAGCTCGTCGGCGCGATCGACGGCATTCTCCAGTCGCAGGCGAACTCGGACGTCGAATACTTCGTCTCGAACGCCAACAGCCGCTTCACTCAGGTGGAGAAGGACCAGCTCCGGGATTGCGTGCTCAAGGCCTACCGCTGGCAGTACATCACTTCGGGCGTCGGTGAGCCCCGCTTCACGCGTGTGCTGTTCAGCCTGATCTCCGAACCGGCCGCTGCCCGGTTGCGCGAAGCCTTGCAGCCCTTCGCATACGCCCGGCCCGCCCACTGAAGGCGCCCCACGGCGCCGGCCCTGCGGCCTTCAGACCACGTCGAAGCGGGCCATCATCTGGTGGTCCTCGTGTTCCATGTTGTGGCAGTGGAAGACGAACGGGCCCCGGTAGTCTTCGAACCGGACGAACACTTCCACTTCGCTGTTCGGGCCCAGCAGGATGGTGTCCTTGCGCGCCACGCCGTCGCGCTCCACGCTCTGGCCGAAGTCGTTGCCGGTGCCGTCGAACGGCAGCCTGCCGTTGCGCCTGAGCACCCGCATGAACTCGTGGTGCACGTGGATCGGGTGCCACCAGCCGCCGGACTTGTTCACCAGCCGCCAGATCTCGCCCACCCCGATGCTCGGATTCGCCGAAACCCGGCTCAGGTCACCCGCGAGCCGTCCGTTGATGGCCCACTGCCCGTTGGTGCGATCGAACTCGAATGTCCGCCTGCGCGCCGCAGCAAGCTCCTGCGCCGGCACCGTGGGGAAGGGCCGCAGCACCGCCGGCACCTGGCTCGGATCCGGCACCACGTCCTCGAGCACGAACTTGAGTAACCGGGTGCCGCTAAACAGCTCGGGGCGTTCGAAGGTGCCCCGGGGCCCGCGCCCGTCGTCCTGCGCGGCACGGTTGACCAGGTACACCTCGCTGAACTGCGGGAACGGAAACTCGTTGAAGTCGATCACCACCTCCACGCGTTCGGCCATCGCCAGCAGGAAACTCGGCCGGCGCACGGGCCGCGACAGCAGCCCGCCCTCGGTGGCGATCTGCGTCATCGGATAGGTACGGCCATTGCGGTCGGCCAGGAAGAGGTGGTAGATCCGCGCGTTCGATCCGTTCAGGACGCGGAACCGGTACTTGCGCCGCTTGACCGCCAGGTAGGGCTGCACCATGCCGTTGACCAGATAGTTCTGGCCCAGGAAACCGTCCGTGTTGAAGACGTCGTAGACAAGCTGGCCGTTCGCGTTGAACGTCTTTTCCTGCAGCACGAGCGGAACGTCGAATTCGCCGCTGGGCAGGCGAAGCGCGTTCGGCGTCTTCGCCGCGTTGTTCTCGTCTCCGGTGTCACGGGTCTGCTCGGTGATGCTGGCCTGGTTGGGGTCGGCCGCGTCGACGTTCGGGTTGTCGAAGACGAGGAAGAACCCGGCCAGACCGCGGTAGACGTTCGGGGCCGTGAAATCAAGGAAGTGGTCGTGGTACCAGAGCGTCGACGCCCGCTCGTGGTGCCTGCCGTGGTTGGCGGTGTCGCTGAAGAAGCCGGGCTCGGTGAGCGGGTAGGCATAGTCGAAGTGCCCGCCCCGCCTGAACGTGACATTGAACGGGACGCCGCCAGGCAGGGTGAAATCGTGGGGGTAACCATCGAAGCGAGCGGGATGGTGGCCGCCATGCAGGTGCACCGTGCTGATCGGCTCGCCGAATCCGCGGTGCTCCTCCACCGACGGCAGCTGGCTTTCGTGCCGCACGATCGTGCCGCTGAATGCGCTGTGATTGGACAGGTACCGCTTGAATGTCGGTCCCAACGCGAAGTTCCATGGCCCGCTCGAGTTGCCGTCCCGGTAGCCCCAGATCTCGGTCGCCGGCAGCTCGGTATGGAACTTGACCGATCGCACCTCGGACACGACCCGGTAGAAGCCGGCCTTGCCCCGGGCCTGTGTCGGATCGACGTACTCGGCGGCCTCGGGGTCGAGGTCGGCGAAGGGCACCTGGTTCGGAGCCCAGTCGATGGGGGTGGGCTCCGGCGGCATGGGCAAGCGGTCCAGGAAAGGCGTCAGCGGACGCGATTGCGCTCGAAGCGCGGGCCAGGACAACAAGGCGCCGGCCGAACCCGCCAGGCCCACGTGGAACAAGTTGCGCCGGTTCAGCATGACGATCTCCTCCTTGAAGTGGACGCGCTCCACGCGACGCTTGCGGCCGCGCGGTCCGGCCGGACGGGGGGACCGTCAGGTCCAGCGGGTGATGCTTTCGAAGATGCGCAGCGGGTCGGCCAGCGCGGAGACGCGGCTCCATCGCCCGCGGGCCTCATTGCCGTACACCAGCATTCCGGTGTGCTGGGAGATGTCGCGGTCCAGGTCCGGGTCGCGCTCGAACACGCCCAGGTGACGCCGCAGCCGCTCGATGTCCTTGGGCCGGCCGGTCAGGAACTGCCAGCCGGGGCGCGCGCCGAAGTTGCGGGCATAGGCCTTGAGGATGGGCGGCGTGTCCCGCCGGGGGTCGATGCTGATCGACGCCATGCGCACGTCGCGCCCGAGGCGCTCGCCCAGCAGGGCCTGCACCCTCGCAAGGTTGGCCGTGGTCGACGGACAGATGTCCGAGCACTGCGCGAACATGAAGTTGATGGCCACCACATGGTCGCCGCGAACCAGGTCGTCGTAGAAGCGGACGGGCTGGCTGTCCTGGTTCACCAGAACGACCTTGGGCAGATCGTCGCGGCCAGGGGGCGACGCGCTCGGAACGGCTTCCGCCGGCCCGGAAATCGCGAGAGGAGAGAGAGCGAGCACCGTGGCGAAATGCCGTCGTCGGAGCACCGTGCAGGAGCGAACCGAGCTCGGTGCACCGGCGACAACAGGCTCCATGGCGCTTCTCCTCCCCTTCCCGTTGCGGGAAGGATCGGGTCAGTTTGCTTGAGGCCCTCGAACGCGCAAGCGCATTTGTGTTCTCGAAGTGAAACGGGCGCTACGCAGCTGCGCGGCGCAGGACAGCGGACTACCCAGTTCTGGGTAGCCGAAAGGGCCGCAACCTCGCAGCGTCCGCGCGTTGCCTCGCGGCGAGCGCTGCGTCGCTCAGTGCGGCGGCGGCTCTTCGCCGCGCAGCCCGATCTCCCCTGCTTCGATGGCGCGGTACAGCCCGCCGATCAGGTTGGCAGCCGCCTCGGGAGTGAAGCGCAGCAGCATCGCCACCAGCTCCTGCTGTCCCACCAGCTGGTAGCAAGTGATGTGCAGGCCGCCGTCGGGCATGCTCTCGATGCGCAGCGGCGAGTCTGCGCAGATGTCGACCTCGATCTGATCGATGGCGGGATCGACCGGCGAATCATCGGGATCGGAGATGTCGCTCAAGTGCCGCTCCTGTGCGACCACGTAGATCTGCTGGGGATTCATGGCGGTTCTTCCGGAAGGGACCGAACGCCATGCATGGCCCGTGCCAGTTCGGCACAAGGGCGGACACCGGGACCAAGTCTTTCGTGGGAGCGCGGTCGCAGCGGTTCCGTTCAGCCGGTCCGCGCCTGGGCGCACGGTGAGAACCCCCGGTTGGGTGGGGCATTTCACCCACTTGCCCCGGTCACTGCCGTCCGGGCGGCGGCTTGAGGTCCAGCTTTTCGATGCGGTAGCGCAGCGTGTCGCGCGAAAGGCCGAGCAGCTTGGCGGCGCGCGTCACGTTCCACTTCGTGCGCGCAAGCGCTTGTTGAATCAGCGTGCCTTCGAACTCCTCCAGCACCACCCCTTGCTCCGGCAGCAACGGCTGGGAGGACGAAGGAGGCGGCTGGTTCATGCCCATGGCGGCCATCGGTGACAGCACCAGCCGCTCCGGCCCGATCTCGTCGCGTGGCGCCATCAGTACCGCCTGCTCGAGGCAGTTGCGCAATTCACGCACGTTGCCGGGCCAGCTGTAGCCGGCCAGCAGGTCTTCGCTGCTGGGAGACAGGTACATGTTGGGCCTGCCGTACCGCTGTCCGTGCAGGCGGACGAAGTGGCGGGCCAGCAGCAGGATGTCGCCGCTTCGTTCTCGCAATGGCGGCACGCGGATCAGCACGATGCGCAGCCGGAAGAAGAGGTCGCCGCGAAAACGCCCCGAAGCGACCAGCCGCTCCAGGTCCTGGTTGGTCGCGGCGACAATGCGCACGTTGCTGCGATGCTCCCGCACGCCGCCGAGCCGGCGCGTGACGCGGTCTTCGATCAGCTTGAGCAGCTTGGATTGCGCGGGCAGGTCGAGCTCTCCGATCTCGTCGAGGAACAGAGTCCCCTCCTCCGCCAATTCGACCAGGCCGCGCTTGCGATCGCGCGCATCGGTGAACGCGCCGCGCTCGAACCCGAACAGCTCGGACTCGATCAGCGCCGCCGGGATCGAAGCGCAGTTCAGCTCGATGAAGGGGCCCTCGCGCCGCGGCCCGCCTTCGTGGATCGCGCGCGCGACGAGTTCCTTTCCGGTGCCGGTCTCGCCCATGATCAGCACCGCCGGACGGTCCCGGTCGCGCAGCGCGTGCTCGGCCTCAAGCAGCCGGCGCAGCTGCTCCTTGAGCATCTGCATCGCGGCAGACTCACCCAGCAGCTTGTCGAGTCCGGCGGCGCTCGCAGCGGTGCCCGGCTCGCTGCGCCGGACGGCCGACCCCCCGTGGATCGCCTTCTCCACCGTCAGCTTGAGGTCGCTCAGCGCAATCGGCTTGGAGAGATAGTCGCACGCGCCCGACTTCATCGCCTCGACCGCGATGTCCACGCTGCCGTGGCCGGTGACCATGATGGACTTGACGTCCGGGTGGTCCACGCGCATCCGCCGAAGCAGCTCGAGGCCGTCCATGCCCGGCAGGCTGTAGTCCACCAGCACGACGTCGGGCGGTGAATCGGCGATCTGCGTCAGCGCGTCCCCGGCTTCGGGCGCGGTGCGCGTTTCCCAGCCATGCTGGCGCAGATACGTGGCCATGTTCTTGGCCAGCGTGGCGTTGTCCTCGATGATCAGGACGGAGCGGTTCATCTGGCGATCGGCAGATCGACGTTGACCGTCGCCCCGCCCGTGGCCCGGCTGACCAGCTCGATGCTCCCGCCGAAGCGCTCGAGGATGCGTTTGCTGAGCGGAAGCCCCACACCAAGCCCGGTTCGCTTGGTCGACCTGCGCGGCACGAAGGCGTTCTGCAGGTCGGACGCGGAGAACCCGTGTCCGGTGTCGCTGATGCTCACGCGCAGGCGCCCAGCTCCCACGGGCGCCGTCTTCAGCTGCAACTCACCGCCCTGCGGCATCGCTTCCATCGCGTTGGTCAGCAGGCAGTTGAACACCTGCGTCAGCAAGGCGTGGTCGCCGCGCACCACTGCGGCGGACTGGAGCGCGTCGGACGACACGCGGATGTCACGCTTGGCGAAGACGCCTTCGAATGCATTGAGGCTGTCGTGCAGGACCTGCGAAACCCGCACGTTCTCGGGCTCGCCCGCCTCCGGCACCGCGTACGCGAGCAGGTCGCGCACCCAGCGTTCGAGCCGGTCCACTTCGTCGACGATGTCCTCGCTGGCCTCGCGCACAGGCGCGGATTCGTTGTCCAGATTGAGCTCGGCGCTCGAGCGGATCGAGGCCAGCGGGTTGCGGATGCCGTGTGCCACGGCCGAGGCCATCGTTCCCAGCGCGGCCAGGGTTTCGTGCTGCACCAGGCTGGCCTGCTGGGCGCGGATGATCCGCTCGGCGCGCAGCACCACCCACACGAGGACGCCATAGAGGAAGATCCCGCCGCCCAGGCCGCTCAGCCAGATCAGCTGCAGCCCTTCGTCGATCGAGTCGAACAGCGCGCGCGAGCTCTTGTACATCTCCACGACGCCGATGACCTCGCCGTTCCTTCGCACCGGGAGATAGTTCTCGACCACGTACTTCGGGTGTTCGCCGTCGAGGGCTACGTGTTCGGGTTTCGACTTCTGGTCGTCCAGCGAGACCTCCAGGCGACCGCCGAGGGCAGCTTCCAGTTCCGGGTTGCGGTCGAACCGCCTGCCGATCAGCGCGGGATCGCTGGACCAGACGATCGTGCGTTCGGTCGAGAAGACGTTGGTGCGCACCACGTGCGGCATCGCGGCGATGCGGCTGAAGAACTCGCCAAGGTTGGTGTCCCCCGCCCGGCGCCCGCTGAAATACTCCCAGGCCTGCTGGACCTCCACCACGCTCTGGACGAAGTCCCTGCTCACGGTGGCGTCCTGCCGCAGCAGGTTGCGCACCATGAACCGCGAGAGGAAGAACGACGACGCGACGCTGACGGCGACGGTCAGCAGCAGCCCGAGGATCGCGAACCGGCGCGTGAGCTTGAAGGGGTTCTGCATGGGCTGCGCGCGGGTCCCGGGTCGCGCGCTACGCGACCGCCCCCCTGCCGAACGAATGGAACGCTTGCGTAAAGCAAGTCGCATGAGCCATTCGCCCAATATGCGCCCGCTGTCAGCCCATGCCTACAACATGTTTGTAGCGTGATCGCAGCAAGTGTTACGACAGTCGAGCTGACCGCGGCAGCCGGGCTCGACGGTGCAGTGCGGCCGTTCAGTGCATGAACCGGCCGTCGCGCGTGTAGATCGCCAGGTCCACCATCGCCAGGCCCGTGTGATCGCCGGGCTGGTACTTGGCGCGCATGCCGTTGAGGTCGATCACGCCGGCCTTCGTGAGCCCCTGCACGAAGCTCGCTCGCGTCGGCTCCGGGCCGGCCAAGCGCAGCGCCGCGACCAGCGCCTTGGCCGTCATGTAGCCCTCGAGGCTGCCGTAAGAGAAGTCCTTGCCCGGGTTGTGTTTGGCGAACACTTCGCGGTACTCGCGCGCGATCTCGGTCTTGCGCTCCATGGGGTTGGGCACGACCTGCGCGAAGATCATCCCGTGCGCCAGCGGCCCCAGCTTCTGCGCCAGCTGGGCCGAGCCGGAGTTCACCGCCCAGAAATTGGCCTTGACCCCCTGGTTGCGCGCCTTGCGGATCAGCTGCTCGTACATGCCCGCGCTGCCGTGGTTGATGACGACCTGCGCACCCGACTTGCCCACCGCCTGCGCCATCGCTTCCAGTTGCGTTTCGCTGATGTCGGACTTGAACGGCAGGTCCGCCACCAGCTCGATGCTGAGCTCCTTGCAGAGGATGCGCACGTTCTCCAGGTGCTGCAGGCCCGTTTCGGAATCCGAGCGCACGAAGGCGGCGCGGGTCATGCCGTTGCTCCTGGCCTGGGCCAGCAGCGCGCGGAACTCCTCGCGGTGCTCGCTGCGCACCGGGAACACCATGGGCTGGTGCGGCCGGCGGAAGGTGGGCGATCCAGCCATCGGGCCGAAGAACGGAACCTTCAGGTCCACGGCGGCCTTCATCACGGCCGTGGACGGCCCGCCCTCGATCGAGCCGAACAGGATGAAGACGCGGTCCTGCTCGACCAGCGCGCGAGCGTTGGCTTCCGCCTGCGCCGGCTTGTTGTCGTCGTCCAGCGTCTTGAGCACCAGCTGCCGCCCGTGCACGCCGCCCTGCTCGTTGACCACCTTCAGGTATGTCGTGATCCCGTCCTGCACCGCGGTGCCGTACGCGTTGCGCCCGTTCTGCAGGGTGATCGACTGCCCGATCAGCAGCCTCCCCTTCGCGACGCCGTCGGCCTGCGCCCACGAAAGCCCCGTCGCCAAGCCCAGGCCCACAAGCAGCGCGGTGCGCCGGCCGAGCGAGATCCAATCCCTTGCCTTACCCATATCACGCCTCCTGTTGCACTGGTTACAGCTTGCAACAGATGACTTAGGTATTCAAGGAAGTCGCCGTGACATTTGCCTCAGTCTCCGGAACGTTACATGTCGGTGCGGCGTTTCGGCACTGGCCTGCCGCCGCTTAACACGACCCGTCGCACGCCGGCGACGAATCAGAGCGTCTCCGCCGGATCGAAATCCAGTTCCACCTTCGCGCCGCTCGGGTCATGGCAGAAAAGCTGCCATGTGCCGGATCCCTTCTGCTGGCGCAGGTCGTACTTCAGGCCGCGCTCGTCGAAGCGGGCTTTCACCTGCTTGAGCCCTTTCGCGGAGAACGCCATGTGGTCGATCACGCCGGCCACGCCGGGCGGGATGCGCCGGTCCGCATAGACGTGCAGGATCGGCGCAGCGCCCGCATAGAGCCACGCACCCGCGAAGCCAAGATCGGGCCGGGGCCCCTGCTCCAGCCCGAGCACGTTGACATAGAAGTCCAGCGTGCGCGGCAGGTCCTCGGTGATGACGGTGAAGTGGTTCAGGCCGTGGATCATTCCAAGCTCCTAGCGTTCAGGGGATCAGCACCAGTGCGCCCATGCTGGCGCGCGATTCCAGCCGCTCATGCGCGCGGGCGGCCGCATCGAGCGGAAAGCGTTCGATGAGCGGCGGACGCAGCACGCGCTGCTCGAGCGCATCCCACACGCGCTGCGCCCTCTCGGCCAGCAGCCCGGGCCGGGCAACGTAGTCGAACACCACCGGCCGCGAGAACGTGGCCGACTTGCGCACCAGCGCCTCCGGGTCGATCGGCTGCAGCGGGCCGCTGGCCTGGCCCAGGCTCACCCAGTGGCCGCAGGGCGCCAGGGCTGCGAGGTTCTCTTCGCGCGCCGCTTCGCCCAGGCCATCGATGATCAGGTCGGCGCCGCCGCATTCGCGCCGAACCGCGTCGGCGAAGCGGTAATCACGCGTGACGATCACCTGCTGGCAGCCGTGCTCGCGCGCCGTGCGCGCTTTGGCTTCGCTGGACACGGTGCCGAGCACCGTCGCACCCAGCCGCCGCGACCACGCGCACAGCAGCAGGCCGACGCCGCCGGCCGCCGCATGCACCAGCAGCCGAGTGCCGGGGCCCACCCGGCCCAGGTCGCGCAGCAGGTAGTCGGCCGTCACGCCCTTGAGCAGCAGCGCCGCCGCCACTTCTTCGTCGACCGAGGCCGGCAGCCGCACCACGTGCTGCGCCGGAACATTGCGCACGCTGCAATACGAGCCCGGGTACGAACTCATGTAGGCCACGCGGTCGCCCACCGAGAACGCCTGCACGCCCGCGCCGACGTCGACCACCACGCCCGCGGCCTCCATGCCCGGCGTGCCGGGCAGCGGCATCAGCCCGGGCAACCAGCCGCGGCGCAGGTAGACGTCGATGAAGTTCACGCCCACCGCGCGCTGCTGGATGCGAACCTCGCCCGGCCCGGGCGGAGGCACCTCGCCGCGCGCGATCTCCAGCACCTCGGGTCCTCCCGCGCGGCTGGCCCGCACCAGACGGGACGGCAGGTTGCGGGAAGCGGCCGGGCCGCCCGCGGCGCCGGGGCGCACGACCCGCGAGTCCCCATCCGCCCGCAAGTGCCGGCGCAGGTTCTCGAAACCCGCCTCGTACACCTCGGTCGCGACCATGTCCCGCAGCTCGCTCTCCCGGCCCGGCGGCGTGGCAAAGCTGGATTCCCAGTGCCAGAAGGTGCGATTGCCGTCGGTCACCGGCTTGAGGGTGACGGTGGCGACGTACCGCTGCAGCGGCACCGTGGCCTGCACGATGCAGTAAGTCGACTTGTATTCGCTGTCCGAAAGCGCCAGCAGCTGCTCGCGGATGTGGTTGCCGTCGTTGAGCGTGAAGTTGCGAACGCAGCCTACCTGGCTCGACGACTCTGCGCCTTCGATGCGGCTCTTGTCGACGACGTCATGCCACCGGTCGTGGCTGTTGAAGTCGCGCAGCACCGCCCACACGCGCTCGATCGGCGCGTCGATGATGGTGGAGCGGACGACCTTCTGCAGCATGGGCCGCGGGCTCTAGCGGCTCACGCCCATGAAGTGCCGCTTGAGCGCGTCGAAGCCGGCCTGGAAGACGCCGTTGCCGACCCGGTCCGACAGCTCGCGCTCGCGGCGCTCGTCGCAGTCGAACTCCGCGCTCCATTCGATGAAGGCGCGGGCCCCATCGGTCACCGGCGTGAGCTTGAGCGTGGAGGTGTAGTTCTCCACGCCCATCGGGCTCTCCAGGATCGAGTAGGTGCAGCTGTATTCGTAGTCCGAGAGCGCCAGCAGTCGTTCCCGGATCGCGCCGCCGTCGCGGGTGTGGAAGTGCCGCACGCAGCCCACCTTGTCCGACGGTTCGCCGTTCTCGATGCGGCTGTCGGCAATGCCGGGATGCCACTGCGGCATGCCATTGAAGTCGCGGATGCGCGCCCACACGGCGTCGGCGGGCGCGTCGATGACGCTGGAGACGTAGACGCGGATCATGAAGCCGTCAGTCCTTGTCGGGCTCGCCCGGCGGCAGCGCGGCCGGACCGCCTGCCGCGCCGCCCACCAGCCGGTGGATGTCCGCGCCTTCGAGGCCGATCTCGCGCAGCAGCTGGTCGACGATGGGCGCCTGCGCCCGGAAGCGCAGCGCGGAATTCACCACGTTGTCGGCGAAGCTGCCACCGCCTTCGCCGTTGACGCGGCCGTTGCCGCCACCGCCCAGGCCGTCGACCTGCAGGATCTTGATGCCTTCGATGCGCTCCATCGGCCGCACCGACTCGCGGATGATGGCCTCGGCCTTCTCCACCAGCTTGAGCCGCAGCGCGGAGGCTCGCGCCTCGGGCGAGAGCACGTTGTGCGCCTCGTTCATCATGCGCGCCGCCTCGGCTTCGATCTCGGCGCGCACGCGGGACGCCATCGCCTTGATCTTCTCGGCGTCCGCATCGGCTTCGGCTTGCGCGCGGATGGCGGCGCCGCGGTCCGCGCTGGCGGCTTTCTCGGCCGCCGCGGCGTGCGTCAGGCGCAGCGCCTCGCGCTCGGCAGCCTGCGCGGCGCCGATCAGCTCGATGGCCTTGCGGCGCTCGGCGGCTTCCACTTCGCGCGCGGTGAACACCTTCTCCTCGGCGGCCACGGCAGCCGCACGAGCCTGGTCGGCGGCCGCTTGTGCCTCGCTCTGCGCCTTGCTCTCCATCGCGACCGCGATGGCGCGCTGCTGCTCGGCCAGCTCCAGCTCCTTGCGGCGCTCGATCTCGGCCGACTGCAGCGTCCGCTCCTTGGAAATGCGCTCCTGCTCCACCGACTGCTCGGAGCGGATGCGCGCGGCGTCGATGGCCTGGCGCGCCGTGATCTGCGCGCTCTCCGCATCCTGCTCGCGCTGCGCGCGCTCGGTGGCCAGCTCGGCGCGCTGGCGGGCGCGGGCGATCTCCACCTCGCGCTCCTGCTGCAGGCGCGCGTACTCCGACTCGCGGTCGATGTCCAGCGACAGCTTCTCGGCTTCCAGGTTCTTGTTGCGGATGGCGATCAGCGTGTCCTGCTCGACGTCGTTGCGCTGCTTCTTGCGGATCTCGATCTGCTCGGTCAGCCGCGTCAAACCTTCGGCGTCGAATGCGTTGCTCGGATTGAAGAACTCCATCGCGGTCTGGTCCAGCTGTGTAAGGGAAGCGGATTCCAGTTCCAGGCCGTTGGTCGTCAGGTCGCCGGCGACGGACTCGCGCACGCGGCGGATGAAGGTGCCGCGCTTCTCGTGCAGTTCCTCCATCGTCATCTCGGCGGCGGCCGTGCGCAGCGCGTCGACGAACTTGCCCTCGATCAGTTCCTTGAGCTGCTCGGGCGCCAGCGTCCGCTGGCCCAGCGTCTGCGCCGCGGCCGCCACCGCGTCGGCCTGCGCCGCCACCCGCACGTAGAACTCCGCGATCACGTCGACCCGCATGCGGTCCTTGGTGATCAGAGCCTTGTCGCGGCCGCGGGCGACTTCGAGCCGCAACGTGTTCATGTTCACCGGGATGACATCGTGCACGATGGGCAGCACCAGGGCGCCGCCGTCGAGCACGACCTTCTGCCCGCCGAGACCGGTGCGCACGAACGCCCGTTCCTTGCTGCTGCGCAGGTACAGCCAGTGCAGCAGCCACACGAAGATGGCCGCGACGATGGCCACCACGATCAATCCGAGGATGAAGGTGCCAAATTGGGCGCCGGTCATGGGAGTCTCCTTGGGTCCTTGTCAGGCGTGGTCATTGATGCGGATGTTCATGAACTGCCGCGTGGCGTCGGTGAGGGCCACCTCGGTCGGCAGCCGCTCCATCGAGCTGGCGCCGTAGAAGCCGTGGATGCCGCGGCAGCGGCGCAGGATGTCCTGGGCGTCCTGCGGCGTCGCGATCGGGCCGCCGTGGCAGAGCACGAGCACGTCCGGATTGGCGGCACGCGCCGCGGCCGCCCAGGCGTTGATCGGCTCCACGCAGTCGGACAGCTTCAGCGCCGTGCCCGCGCCGATGCTGCCGCCGGTGGTCAGGCCCATGTGGCAGACCACGATGTCCGCGCCGGCGCGGGCCATGTCGGTGGCCTGCTTCTCGTCGAACACATAAGGCGTGGTCAGCAGGTCCAGCGCATGCGCGCGGGCGATCATCTCGACTTCGAGGCCGTAGCCCATCCCGGTTTCTTCCAGGTTGGCGCGGAAGGTGCCGTCGATCAAGCCCACCGTCGGGAAGTTCTGCACGCCGGAGAAGCCCAGGCGGATCAGGCGCTGCAGGAATTCATCCGGGATCAGGAAGGGATCGGTGCCGTTGACGCCCGCGAGCACCGGCGTGTTGCGCACCACGGGCAGCACCTCGCGCGCCATCTCGCACACGATCTCGTTGGCATTGCCGTAGGCCAGGATGCCGGCCAGGGACCCGCGGCCGGCCATGCGGTAGCGGCCCGAGTTGTAGATCACGATCAGGTCGATGCCGCCGGCCTCCTCGCATTTGGCCGACAGCCCCGTGCCGGCACCGCCGCCGACGATGGGCCGCCCTTGCGCCACCTTGCGGCGCAGGCGGTCGAGGATGTCCTTGCGGTGGATGCGGGGCATGGGTCTCCCTTTTCTCGCTCAGCGGGCCGCCCTCGCCGCGGGTTGCGGCGCGCAGACCTCCTGCCAGGCAGCCACCAGCGCGTCGGCGAACGCGTCGTCGTTGATGTGAAGCGGCAGCCGCAGCAGGCGGCGGTTCGGGCCCGCGCGGAAGTTCGTCTCGATCGCTGTGAACAGCGCGCGATCGGCATCGGGATCGTGGAAGGGCTGGCCCGGACGGTCGATGGCCGAGACGCCGGCCTCCGGGATCAGGAATCTCACCGGACCGCGCATCGCATTGAGCTTGCGCGCGATGAACTCGCCGATGGCCCGGCATTCGTCCGCCGTGGTGCGCATCAGCGTGATGGACGGGTTGTGCCGGTACAGCCGCCGCCCGCGGAATCGCTCGGGCACCGAGTCCCAGGCGCCGAAATTGATCATGTCCAGCGCACCGCAAGACCCCACGTACGGCAGGTCGCGGCTCGCGAAAACGTCCAGGCGCGTCGGCCCTGCGGACAACACGCCGCCGCCGATCTCGTCGGCGATCTCGGTGGTGGAGACGTCGATCACGCCCGCCAGCAGGCCGGAGTCGGCCAGCTTCTCCATCGACTGTCCGCCCGTGCCCGTGGCATGGAACACCAGGCAGTCGTACTGGTCGCCGAGGCGTCGCGTCACGGCCTGCACGCAGGGCGTGGTGACACCGAACATCGTGAGGCCCAGCGCGGGCCTGGCTTCCATCTCGCCGGTCGGGTGCGCGATCATCCCGGCCAGCGCGTGCGCCGCATTGGCCAGCACCTTGTGGCTGATGCGGTTGATGCCCTGCACGTCGGTGACCGAATACATCATGCAGATGTCGCTCGGGCCGACGTAGGCGCGCGTGTCGCCCGAAGCCATCGTGGAGACCATCACCTTCGGCAGGCCGACGGGCAGCGCGCGCATCGCCGCGGTCGCCAGCGCGGTGCCGCCGGAGCCCCCCGCGGAGATCAGGCCGCCCACGTCGCGGCGGGTCACGATGAACCGTTCGAAGGCGAGCGCCATCGCGGTGACGGAACTGCCCCTGTCCTTCGTGAAGACGGCGCCCTCGCCCTGCGGATGGTGGCGCGCCACCTCACGCGGATGCACGCTGGCGGGCGACGGCTTGCCGGAGGTGGACAGGTCCACGGTGACCACGCGCAGGCCGAGCTTCTCCAGGCATTGGCGCAGATAGGAGAGCTCCCGGCCCTTGGTGTCGAAGGTGCCGGCCACGTACGCGGCACGGCCGCTGGTGGCCGCGACGGGAAAATCGAAGACCTGGGCGCCTGACGCCGGAGGCGCGGACGCGGAGCGCGCGGCGGGCGTCGCGGCGCGTGATGGCGCGGAAGCCGTGCGCGGAATGTCCGTCGTCGCGGCCGCCGCGTCGCCCGCATTCCAGCGGTTGTAGCCGCGCACGGTCGGCGGCGGCAGGCCGGCCACGCCGGGCTGGCCCTCCTGCGCATGCGCGCGCCGCACAGTGAAGACGCGCACTTCGCCCGCATCCGGCGCGGGAGCCATCTGCTCCTCCTCCGGCGCGATCTCTTCGTCGCCGTTGGACCGCACGCCCAGCAGCCGCTCCTGCAGCGGCTTGTCGGCCGCCAGCTGCGACGCGGCCATCTCGTGCGCCAGCCGGCCGTTGACCATGACGCCGATGCGATCGGCGACGTCCATCGCGACGCCCAGGTTCTGCTCGATCAGCAGGATGGAGAGACCGCTCTCGCCGCCCAGGTTGCGCAGCGCCTGGGCGACCTGCTCCACGATGACCGGCGCCAGGCCCTCGGTGGGCTCGTCCATCACCAGCACCTTGGGCTGCAGCAGCAGTGCCCGGCCGATGGCCAGCATCTGCTGCTCGCCGCCCGAAAGCTGCGCTCCGCCGTTGGACTTGCGTTCCGCCAGGCGCGGGAACATGGTGTAGACGCGATCGACCTCGCGGCGATGGCCGGCCACCAGCCGCAGCGTCTCGTCCACGGTCAGCGAAGGCCACACGCGGCGGCCTTGCGGAACGTAAGCGATGCCGCGCTTCGTGATCTCGTGCGGCGCCAGTCCCAGCACCTCCTGCCCCGCCAGCCGCACGCTACCGCCGGCCCTGACCAGGCCGGTGATAGCGTTGCACAGCGTGGTCTTGCCCATGCCGTTGCGCCCGACGATGCCGAACACACCGCCGTCGAGCGTGAAGCTCACGCCCTGCAGCGCGTGGGCGCGGCCGTAGTACACGTCCAGGTTGGCGACCTGGAGCATCGGGGCGGCGTTCGCACCGGGGTCGCGCGCGTTGCGGGACGCTGTCGCCATCAGTGTTTGCCTCCCATGTAGATCGCCTGCACCTGCGCGTCGTTCTCGATCTCGCTCGGGGTGCCGTGCTTGAGCACGCGGCCGTTGTGCATGACGGTGACCTTCTCGACCACCCGCAGCGCGATGTCCAGGTCGTGCTCGATCAGCACGAAACTCATGTGGGCGGGCATCGACGTGAGCAGCAGCACCAGCTCGCGCCGCTCGGCGGGCGACAGGCCGGCCGCGGGTTCGTCGAATAGGATCAGCCGCGGCGCGCCGGCCAGGGCCATGCCGATCTCCAGCTGCCGCTGCTGGCCGTGGGCCAGGCTGGACACGGGCTCGTCGGCGATGTGGGCCAGGCGCACGCGCTCCAGCAGGTCCTGCGTGGCCGCGCGCGACGCATGGCGCGCCGACGGACGAAGGAAGCTGTACCGGTTGTTCGACACGCCCCGGACAGCCAGGAAGAGGTTGTCCCGCACCGAAAGGTCGCGGAACAGAAGCGAGGACTGGTAGGTGCGCCGCAGCCCCTTGCGGATGCGCTCGAAGGGCGACAGCTCGGTGACGTCCTCGCCGAAGAACCGGATCGTCCCCGCGGTCGGCGGAAAGTCTCCGGTGATCGCGTTGAACAGCGTGGTCTTGCCGGCTCCGTTGGCGCCCAGGATGGCGCGCTTCTCGCCGGCGGCCACCACCAGCGACACGTCGTCCACCGCCCGCAGCGCGCCGAAGCTGCGGGTGACGCCCTCGAGCACCAGCGCGTCGCTGGAAGCCAGCGGCCGCGCGGGTCCGGCGGGCGCACCCACGGTGTGCGCGCGGGCGGGCGGACGAAGTGTGCTGATGGAAGCCATTCGCGCAGGCCTTACGGGCAGTTGGGCACGTCGCGAGAGCCGATCTTGAAGTCGGCCTTGTTCATGCCCAGCAGCTGGTTGACGTTGTCGACCTTGCGCAGCACCTTGTTGTGCAGGTTGCCCTGGGCGTCCTTCACCACCTCGGTGACGAAGGTGGTGCCGATCGCCTGGCGGTTCTCGTCGAGCTTGACGTCGCCGTTGGGCGTCTTGAGCGTCATCTTGGCCAGGGCCTCGCGGTACTTCGCGTGGTTGTTCCCCAAGTCGCCCTTGACCGCCTCCAGGCCGTCCAGCGCCGCCTTCATGTTCACGTAGTAGACGTACGCGAACAGCGAGGGGCTGGGATAGCCGCCGGCGGACACCGGGTAGTTCTTCTTGTAGTCCTCGACGAACGCCTTCCACTCCTTGCCGTCATACGCGTCGGCCAGCGGGCCGGCCGACAGCGTGCCCACCAGCGAGTCGCGCTTCTTGCCGCGGTAGTTCAGCACGTCCTGGCTCACCGTGATGGATCCGCCCAGCAGGGGCTTGTCGCCGCCCGCGGACTCGTACTGATTCAGGAAGTTCACGGCATCGGCGCCGCCCAGCACCAGCAGCAGCGCATCCACGTCCTTCGGGATGCGGGCGATGACGGAGGAATAGTCCTTGCCGCCCAGCGGCACCCAGGCCTTGACCGGCACCTTGCCGCCGCCCTTGCAGAACTCGGTCATGAAGCCCTGCACCTGCGAGTACGGGAAGGCGTAGTCCTCGGCGATCACCATCACGCGCTTGTAGCCCTTCTTCAGCGCCGCGTCGCCCAGGCCCACCATCCACTGCGCGCCCTCGGTGTTGAAGCGGAAGAAGTTGGGACTCGGGTTGTCCAGCGTCGTGGCCTGCGCGCCCGAGCCGCCGTTGATGAACGTCACCTGCGGCTGGGTCTTGGAGTAGTCCTTGATCGCGATGCCCTCGCCGCCCGACAGCGGGCCGACCAGGATGTCGACCTTGTCCTGCTCCACCAGCTTGCGCGCGGCGTTGACCGCGACGTCCGGCTTGGCGTCCGACGACGCCTTGATGATCTGGACCGGGCGCCCGGCCACGGTGCCGTTGCGCTGCTTGACCGCGAGCTCCGCGCCTCGCATGCCGTCCGCGCCGCCGGCCGCGAACGGCCCTTCCAGCGTGGCCAGCAGGCCGATCTTCACGGGCTGCCCCGACTGCGCCCAGCCGGTGGACAGGGCGGCGGCCATCGCGGCACCCGCCAAAGACTTCAACACGAATCGCTTGTCCAGTTTCACGCTTGTCTCCTTGGGTTGTGATGCGCTAGCGCACCGGTGAGGAAACGTCCCGCGCGCGCCGCAGCCGCCCCGAGAGGTGCGACCACAGCCCGAGCAGGCCGTCGGGGGAAAACAGGACGATGGCGAGGAAGGCGCCGCCGATGACCAGGTTGAAGCGCTCGCGGTCGATCACGTCGACGGCGAACGTCTGCAGCAGCACGAACACCAGCGCGCCCAGGAACGGCCCGATGGGATGCTTCATGCCGCCGAGCACGGCGATCACCAGGATGTTGATCAGCCACGAGGTGCCGACCGATCCGGGAGTGATCAGCCCGTTGTACCAGACCAGCAGCACGCCGGCGACGGCGGCGATGAAGCCGGAGACGGCATAGGCGGCCACGCGGTGCGCGGTCACGTTGTAGCCCAGCGCATTCATGCGCCGCGGGTTGTCGCGGATGCCCTGCAGCGCGATGCCGAAGGGCGCGCGGATCAGGTACTTCACGAAGAAGTAGCCGGCCATCGCGAACGCGAGCGACAGGAAGTAGAAGGCCAGCGGCTGGCGCCAGTCGATGTCCAGCACCGTCGGCGGGAACACCCGCTGGAAGCCCTGGAAGCCGTTGAAGACCGTGTAGTTCTGCAGCGCCAGGTAGTAGAAGGCCACGCCCATCGCCAGCGTGATCATGATGGTGTAGATGCCCTCGGTGCGCACCGACAGCCAGCCCACCACGACCGACGCGACGGTGCCGATGGCCAGCGCGAACACCACCACGACCGACCAGTGCCAGCCCAGGCTGAGCGCCGTGCCGCTGCTGCCGAGGATCGCGACCGTGTAGCCCGCGATCCCCGCGATGGTCATCTGCGCCAGCGACACCATGCCGCCGTAGCCGGCCAGCAGCGTCAGCGACAGCGCCACCAGCCCGAGGACCAGCGTCTGCGCGCCGATCTGGAAGGTCACGAAGGGCGAGACGACGAACGGGAACACCAGCAGTCCCAGCAACGTGAGCACATGGCGCGTGGAGACGTGGCGCCACAGGAACTTCAGCCAGCGCGGCGCATCGCTGTCCGCATACGGGTCAGGCTCGACCGGAATTGCAGGCGCAGGCGCCGGACGCCCCGTTTCCGTCGACGGCAGGCGGCCGGCGCTGCCGGTCGCCGCGGAGTTCATGGCCTTGCGCCACTGCGCCGCGCTCATGCGGCTTTCCCCAGGATGCCGCGCGGCCGGAAGGCCAGCACGAGGATCAGGATCAGGAAGGTGAAGACCACGCTGTAGGTCGGCGCGTAGGCCAGGCCGTACGTCTCGGCAAGTCCGAGGATCGCCGCGCCGATGCCGGCACCCGTCACGCTGCCCATGCCGCCGACGATCACGACGATCAGCGATGCGAGCAGCAGCCGCGTGTCCTCGCCCGGCACCATCGACAGTTCCACCGCGCCGATCACGCCGCCCAGTCCCGCCAGCCCGGCGCCCAGCGCGAAGGTGATGGCGAACACCAGGTTCACGTTGACGCCGGCCGCCGACAGCATCGCCCGGTCATCGACGCCGGCGCGGATCATCATTCCCACGCGCGTGCGGTTCAGCAGCCACCACAGGCCGAAGCCGATGCCGATGCCCATGCCGAGCAGCGCGAGCCGGTACGCCGAGTAGGCGTTGATGATGGGGATGCCGCGGATCGGGCCCTGCAGCAACGACGGCGCCTCCATCTGGTGGACCTGCGCGGTGAATATCCAGATCAGCAGGTCGGCCACGACGACGGAAAGCCCGATCGTCACCATCGTCTGGCGCAGGTCCTGGCCCTGCATGTGGCGCAGCACCAGCACCTGCAGCAACAGCCCCGCCAGCGCCGCGGCAGCGAATCCCGCGGCCACCGCGAGGATCCAGAAGCCGGTGCGCTCGGCGACGATGAAGCCGATGTAGCCGCCCACCAGGTACAGCGAGCCATGCGCCAGGTTCACGTTGCGCATCAAGCCGAACACCAGGGTGAAGCCGCTGGCCACGATGAAATAGAGCGCGCCCAGCGTCAGCCCATTGAGCAGCGTGACCAGGAACAGGCGCGCGTTGTCCACCAGGCCCCAGATGGCGAAGATGGCCAGAGGGCCCCCGATGAGGACCCACGCGAGCCACTGCCGGCGGCGGGCGGCCGTCATCGTCATGCGGCCCTCCGGAACGGCTCGGCCGCCATCTCCGGCTGCTTGTAGAAGGTGCCGTCCTTCATCACGGCCAGGATGCGCTTCGGGTCACGCAGGATGGCGATGTTGGCCAGCGGGTCGCCGTCGACCAGCAGCAGGTCGGCGAGGAAGCCGTCCTTGATGACGCCCAGCTCGTGGCCGCGCATCATGATCTGGCCGCCGTACTGCGTCGCGCAGCGGATCGCTTCCATCGGCGTGAAGCCCAGGTGGCGCACGAAGAACTCGAGGTCGCGCGCGTTCTGGCCGTGCGGCGTGAACGCGAAACCGTAATCGCCGCCGAAGAGGATGCGCACGCCGCGGCGGTGCATGGCCTTCAGCGACTCGATCGCGGCATCCCACTCGACCTGGTAGCCCATCTGCGTGGCCTTGGCCCGCGTGATGCCGTAGGGCTCGGCCTCGTTCAGCATCGCATAGAGGATGCCGATGCCGGGAGCGACGAACACGCGGTCCCGCGCCGCCTCCAGCATGTCCAGCGCTTCCTCGTCGGTGAAGCTGGCGTGGTAGATCACCTCGCAGCCATGGCGCAGCGCCTGCTTGACGGAAGCCGCCGACCGCGCGTGCACCGAGCAGCGCTTGCCCCGCAGCTTGACCTCCTCCATCGCCGCGGCGACCTCCGCGTCGGTCATCCAGGTGGTCTCGGCGGGCGAATCGGGCGTGAAGTTGTCTCCCGAGAGATTGAGCTTGATCGAGTCGACGCCGTACTTCAGGAACATGCGCACGACCTTGCGCATGTCTTCTGCCCCGTTGACGTTGACGCCGAAGCTGAACTCCGGGAACGGCAGGTGCGGCAGCGTCTCGTCGCCCAGCCCACCCGGCACCGTGATCTCCTGGCTCGCGGCCAGGTAGCGCGGGCCGGGGATCTGGCCGCTGTTGATGGCGTTGCGGATCACCACGTCGAGCCGCGGCTTGGCGCAGGCCGCGCCCACGCAGGACGTGAAGCCCGCCTCCAGGTAGCGCCTGGCCACCTTGGCGCACCACAGCACGTGCTCCTCCAGCGGCATGGTCTGGATGCCGGCCAGCGTGGCCGCATCGTTCCAGGAGAAGTGCGTGTGGGCCTCGCACATGCCGGGCATCAGCGTGGCGCCGGCGCCGTCGATCACGGTGGCGCCGGCCGGGCCGACGCTGGTGGGCGAGCGGCCGACCTGGCGGATGCGGTTGCCCTCGACCAGCACGCTGCCCAGCCAGGGTTGCGTGCCGCTGCCGTCGAGGACGCGGACGTTGGTGAAGAGAGTGGTGGCCATGACATCGACCTCCTGTTCAGGCCGCCCACCGCGTGGCGGTGCGGGCATTGGCGCGCATCGGCGGCGCGCGGTGGAATTCGCCGTCCTTCATCACGGCCAGGATGCGCGACTTGTCCTGCAGGACGGTGATGTCGGCGAGCGGATCGCCGTCGACCAGCAGCAGGTCGGCCAGCCAGCCGTCCTGCACCTTTCCGAGCTGGTCGCGCATCTTCATCATCGGCCCGCCCCAGGCGGTGGCCGACAGCAGCGCCTCCATCGTGGACATGCCCAGGTACTTGACGAAGTACTCCAGGTCCTTGGCGTTGGTGCCGTGCGGCGTCCACGCGAAGCCATAGTCGCCGCCCGGCAGGATGCGCACGTCGCGCCGGCGCAGCTCCCTCATGGTCTCGATGGCCGCTTCGAGTTCCTCGAAGTAGCCCATCTTGCGCGCGACCTCGGGTGTGATGCCGTATTCGCTCGCGTTGTGGCAGGTGTTGATCAGCCAGGCCAGTCCGGGCGCGATGAAGTGCTCGCGCTTGTGCTGCTCCAGCAGGTCCAGCGCCTCTTCGTCGGCGAAGCTGGCGTGGTAGATCACCTCGATGCCCAGGCGCACGCACTGCTTGATCGAATGCGTGGAGCGCGCGTGCGCCGCCACCCGCTTGCCCCACACCTTCGCCTCCTCGACGCAGGTGCGCACTTCCTCCTCGGTGAACTGCGACATGCTGCTGGGCATGCCCGTGATGGACTCGCCCGACAGGTTGATCTTGAGCGTGTCCACGCCGTACTTGGCGAACATGCGCACGCAGCGGCGCATCTCCTCGGCGCCGCTGACGACGGCGCCGAAGGCGAATTCCGGCTGCGGCAGGTGCGGCTGCGTGGTGTCGCCCAGCCCGCCCGGCACCGTGATCTCCTGGCTCGCCGCCATGTAGCGCGGGCCGATGATGGTGCCGTCGTTGATCGCGTTGCGGATCACCACGTCCAGGCGCGGCTTGGCCGTGGCCGCGCCCACGCAGGACGTCCAGCCCATGTCGAGGTAGGTCTTGGCCACCTGCGCGCACCAGAGGATGTGCTCCTCCGGCGGCATGCGCTGGATCGAATCCAGGCTGGGCTGGTCATTCCACGAGAAATGCGTGTGGGCTTCCACCATGCCGGGCATGAGGAAGGCGCCGGCCGCATCCATCACCGGCACGCCGATGGTGGGCATCGGGCGCGCGCCCCAGCCGGTGCGCTGCACGCGCGCGATGCGGTTGCCCTGCACCAGCACGTCGCCCGTGAAGGGCTGCTCGCCGGTGCCGTCGAAGATGCGGGCGTTGGTGATCAGCACGTCGGCCATCGATACCTCCTTGGCGTCAACGTTGGGTGGGCAGGAAGGACGCGAGCTCTCGCATGCATTCCTGCGGTCTTTCGATCGGCGTCCAGTGGCCGCAGCGGTTGAACACCACCACGCGCGTGCCGCCCTTGTTGCCGGTGAACTTCTCGGCCATCGCACGCACGCTCTGCGGCGGCGCGACGCCGTCCTCGTCGCCCGTGACCAGCAGCGTGCCGGCCTGGATGTTGGCGACGGAGGCCGGCTTGGCATCGGCCAGCGCTTCGCAATTGCGGGCGTAGCCTTCCGGGTCCTGCCGCGTGAGGCTCTCGCGCACGAAGGCAGCCGCGGCGGGAAAACGTTCGCGCGAGTCCGCCGAGGTGGAAGCCTTCACCAGCGTGTCCGCGATCTCCTGCATGCCCGCCGCGCCTTCGCGCGCCTTGGCCGCACGAGTGCGGATGTTGGCGCGGGCGGGATCGGGCGGCGCGAGAAGCGGCCCGAACAAGGCCAGGCTGCGCACCAGCCCGGGATGGTCGGCCGCCAGGTGCTGCGCCACGATGGTCCCCATCGAATGGCCGAGCAGGTGCACGCGTCCGACGTTCAGCCGCTGGCACACCGTGCGCACGCACTCGACCAGCCGCGCGATGCTCAGGGGCTGCGAGCCCGCAGCGGACCGGCCGCTGCCGGGCAGGTCGATGCGGATCACGCGATGCCGTGCCAGCGCCGGCATCACCGCGGTCCAGGTGTTCGAGCTTCCGCCCAGGCCATGAAGGCAGACGACCGGATCGCCCTGCCCTTCGTCTTCCACCGCGACGCGGTCGATCATGTGCAGCGCCATCGCGTCACCCGGGCTCGAAGCGGTTCTCGATGAACCCGATGCCGTCGATCTCGACGCGGAACACGTCGCCCGGTCCCAGCCACTTCGGCGGCGAGAAGCCCATGCCCACGCCCGAAGGCGTGCCGGTCGCGATGATGTCGCCGGGCAGGAGCGTGATGCCGCGCGAGCAGGTCTCGATGAGGGTGGGGATGTCGAAGATCATGTCGCGGGTGCGCCCGTCCTGCCGCAACTCCGGCGTGCCGCCGCGCGGCGTGACCCAGCCGCGGATGCGCACATCGCGGCCATCCACTTCATCGGCCGTGACGAGGCAGGGCCCCATCGGGCAGAAGGTGTCGAAGCCCTTGCCCAGCTCCCACTGCTGGTGGCGCACCTGGATGTCGCGCGCGCTGACGTCGTTGACCACGGTGTAGCCGCACACGTGGTCCATCGCCCGCGCCCGCGCGATGTCGCGGCCGCCGCGGCCGATGACCACGGCGAGCTCCGATTCGTAGTCGATCTGCGTGGTGATCGAGGGCGACGGCAGCCGCACCGTGTCGTAGGGGCCGACCACCGTCTCGGGAAACTTGGTGAACACGATCGGCCAGGCGTCCTTGTCCGGCAGGCTCTCGCGGAACACGGTGGTAGCCAGTTCGGCCGCGTGCGCGCGGTAGTTGCGGCCGATGCAGAAGAGGTTGCGTCGCGGGCGCGGCAGCGGTGCGCGCAGCGTCACCGCGTCGATCGGCAGCCGGGGACCGGCCTCCCGCGGCAGGCCCTCGCCCTGCGCCAGCCGCTCGACGATCTCCAGCACGCCGCGCGACGCGTTGGAGAGGGCCAGGGGCGTGACCTCCCTGCCGTCGGCCGAGACGACGCCCGCGTGCGGGCGCCCGCCCCAGCTCCAGCTGGCTAGACGCATCGCTTGTCTCCTTGTGGCTGTCCCCGGGCGATGCGCTGAGGGCCCGTGAGACGCCTGCGTGAAAATGAGACTTGCGTCTCAAAATTTTCGGACCATCATACGCACAAGGTCCCGCGGCGCGATAGACGGTTTGCGGCGGGCCATCTCCGGACATACCCTATGCCCCGCACCAGGCCCCAACCGACGCAACCCGCCGTGCCGCCCGAGCGCGGCGTCAAGGCTGCAACTTTCAAGTTGCTCGTCGATACGGCGATGGTGCTCATCCAGCAGTCGGGCCACATTCCTTCCGTTGCTGAGCTCGCGGTTCGCGCCAGCGTTTCGCGCGCGACGGCCTACCGCTACTTCCCGAGCCGCAGCGCGCTGGTTACCACCGTGATCGATGCCTCGCTGGGGCCCGTGCGCAAGCTCGCCGACGACAGCCGCGGCGGGCGCGAACGCGTGCACGAACTCTTCAAGTCCACCTTCCCGCGCTTCAAGGAGTTCGAGCCGCAGCTGCGCGCCGCGGCGCAGCTCGCCCTGGAGCAGTGGGCGCTGGAGCGCGCAGGGCTGCTGGAGGAGGAGCCGTACCGGCGTGGCCACCGCATCCGCATCCTCGAACACGCCATCGCGCCGCTGGCACCCGCGTTGAGCCGCCCTGCCCGCGCTCGGCTGCACCGGGCGCTCTCCGTCATCTACGGCATCGAGGCCTACGTGATCCTGCGGGACATCTGGGCGTGCGCCGACCGCGAACTCGAAGGCACGGTGATGTGGATGGCCGACGCACTGATCGATGCGGCCTTGCGCGAGAGTGCATCGCCTGCATCGAGGAGCGGCACGCGGGAGCCCGTCCGCGCGAACGGAAGCGCCCGGGCCGCACGGGCCGGCAGCGGCGCGCGAGGCGCACGCGGCGCCGCGCTGCGTCCGGCGCAGGCCGCGGGCCGCGCACCGCGCTGACCCGTGCGCGCGCTGCTCGCGCGCCGAACTGCCGAGTCTCTTTCCCGCACCTGGACGTGCGGTTTTTTCGATCCTCAGCCGCAGCGATGCAAGGCGCCGCTTACGAACGGCGTACAGGGCGGCGCGCTGTTTAACGTGGCGCCCTTTCCTTTCCTGTCCACACGAACCCGGAGACCAGATTTGGACGCTGCCACCCTTTCCCGCACCGAGTTGCTGCAACCTTACGTCGACACCCTGCTGCGCGACGGCATCACGGCCTGCAAGGGCGCCTTCACGCGCGACTTCGTGGAGCAGTTGCGGGAAGACATGATGACGGCGTTCTGGGAAGCCATCCAGCGCCCCGGCGGCGCCGTCGGCCGCGGGCCGCGTCGCTGGTACGTGGAGGCGCATCCCGAAGCCTTCCGCGGCTTCACCGAGCTGGTGGCGCATCCCTGGGTGCGCGGCATGGCCGAATCCGTGCTCGGCCCCGACTACGAGATCGTGGAGATCGGCCTGGACGTTCCGTTCCAGGGCGCGAAGTTCCAGCCCTGGCACCGCGACTTCCCGGCGCCGCGCGAGAGCTGGCGCGACCGCCGCATCACCTCGCTGGCCTTCAACGTGAGCGGCGTGGACGTCACGCCGGACATGGGTCCGCTGGAGGTGGCGCACGGCACGCAGTGGGAAGACGGCCGCGAGTGGAAGTACGAGATGTTCCCGCCCGAGGAACTGTCGCCGCGCTTCGCGAGCCGCAGCTCGCGCAAGTTCCCGCAGGCCGGCGACATCAGCTGCCGCTCGGCCCTGACGATCCACCGCGGCACCGAGCACCTGTCGCCCATCGCGCGCCCGGTGCTCGTGCTCGGCTTCGATGCTCCCGGCGCGGGACACGCTGCGCTGCACGACGTGACGGTGACGCGCGAGTTCCACGACCAGCTTCCGGCCGAGGTCCGCGATCACCTGGTCTGCCGCGTGGTGGACCAGCTCGAGCCGATCGTGCAGAAGCACCAGATCGAAGGGCTGGCGATGGCGGGGCGGAAATAAGGGTGAGCCTGCGAGGCTGATCCACTGCGCGGCGGCTCGTGCAGGCCGCCTTCGCCGAAGCGCATGCGCGATGCGCCTACGCCGAGGCTGGCGCTGCCGATCTAGGGTGGTGCTTCGATGATCAGGAGGCCCTTCATGGCGAATCCATTTCTCGGAGCAATCCTCGGCAGCGTGCTCGGCCAGGCGATGGGCCGCAGCGGCATGCCCGGTTCAGGCATGCCCGGCGGCGGCTTTCCCGGTGGCGGCTTTCCCGGTGGCGGCATGGCCGGCAGCGGCGGAATGCCGGGCGGGCTAGGCGGCATCCTCGGCGGAGCGCTGGGCGGTTCGATGGGCGGCGGCCTGCGAGGCCGAAACGCGATGCTGGCCCTGCTGCTGCCGCTCGCACTGCAGTGGATCCAGCGCAATGGCGGCATCGGCAACGTGCTGCAGCGCACGCGCCAGCGCGGCTATTCCAACCAGGCGTCCTCCTGGGTGGGCACGGGCGAGAACGAAGCCCTGCCGCCGCAGGCGGTCGACGAGGTCTTCGGCCGCGACGAGATCGCGCGCATGTCGCAGCAGCTCGGCGTCGGCGAGCAGGAAGTCTCCGAAGGGTTAGCCGACATCCTTCCCGAAGTGGTGGACAAGCTCAGTCCCGAAGGCCAGCTGCCGCAGGATGCGGATCGCGTGCTGGACGCGGGCCAGTCCTCGCTGGACGAGTTGCTGCGCGGCGTGGACCGGCGGCAAGCGGTCGAGTAGCCGCGCGCGCCGGCCCTGCGGCGGCACAAGCGGCGCGCCGGCATGGTCCAGCGCGCCTGCAACTGCCGCAGATCGGCCGACCTACGCTGCGCCTTGCGGACTGCCGTTCGGACCCGGGTTCACCATCGCGAAGCCGAAGTTCTCCTGGTCCTGCGATTGCGCCGCGGCCTCGCTTTCCGAGAGAACCGCCATCAACAGGGCGGTGGCTTTGCTCCTCAGGATGAGCGTCGCCTGGACCTCTGCCGCGAGCGGCGCAGGGGCGCCATGGGCGACGTGCTGGGCTGCCCTGGTTGCGATCCGATGTTCCGCGGCACCTGCGAGGGCCTGGGCATCTGCCCACAGTTGGAACCTGGTCGATTGGTGCTCGCTCATGAGCGCACTCCTCGTCGAAGTGCACTGGCGAGATGGTGACCTGCTTGGGGAGGCGGGCGGCTCAGGGCACGAAGGAGGGCCGCCGTAGGTCGCGGGAGGCCAGTTTACAGCGGCACCGTCCGCAGCCGGTTTCGAAGGGTGAATGCAGCAACGCTAACGTGGACCACGTACCTTCCCCGCCCCCCGAACCGCACACCGGATTAACATCAGGCCCGTGGCAGAACAAGCAAGACGCGCCTATCTGGACTGGCAGAAGGCCGACGCAGACGCGAGGGAAGCGGAAAGCCGGTTGAAGGCTGCCTGGGTCGCCTACGACAAGGGCGGGCCCGCGCCGTCGGAGTCGCTGATCGCGCAAGTGTCGCGCGCCCGTGCCATCGCCAACGACAGGCTCACGATGGCCGTGCTGGCGCTCGGGGCGGCGAGCCGCCGCGACAAGGCGTAGTCCCTACGCGTTCGCCCGAAAGCGATCCGCTGCAGATGCCGCGCTAGGGCGCCTGGGCGCCCGCCAGCTCTCCTTCCACGCAGGAGTGCGACAGGCGGAAGAACCCCGAAGTGGATCCGGACCGCGCGCCGAGCGCGGCCAGTGCGGCATCGGACATCTCGTCGCGCACCACCTTCTCGAGGACAGCGGCGTCATAGCCGGTGAGCACCAGTACCCAGTCGGCATGGCTGTCGCCGCCGCGGATCTTCTGCTCGGTGGTGACTGCGATGGCCGGCGCCTCGTGCCGCAGCAGGTGCGCGCCCACCAGGCCGGCGCGTCCCGCCCACTCCGCGAGGCGATGTTGAAGGCCCGGCTGCAATCGATCCTGCGCACCCGAGGCAGGCGACAGCCGCACCGTAGCCGCGTAGCCGGCCACGGCCCCGCCGGCGGACGCCAGAACGCGGCATTGGCTGCGCACCATGTCACGGTGGTGCGGCATCATGCGCGTCGACCACGGCGTGGGTGCATTGAGGCTTCGCAGGTAGGCGCCGGAAGACAGCACGCCGTGCGCTTCCAGTTCGTACAGCACGAAGATGCCCTCGCCTCCCGCGGCATCGACCCAGCGCGAGGCACGCCGGAATCCGGGGATGCCCAGGCGTTCAGGGAAATGCTCGTGCGTGTGCCAGTGCTCGAACTCGGCGCGCATCTGCGGCGCCATGTTCCACCACATCGCGAGCGCCGCGCCGCCCAGTAAAGCCATCGTCGGGTCTCCTCGTTCCGCGACATCCTGCCACGATCCCCGGCGGGCATGGGATCACTCAGCCTGCCGCTTCATCAGGTCGTTGCCGTTGCGGCTCCAGCTGAAAACGGCGCGCCAGGAACTCGTGAAAACTCAGCGCCGCCGGCGAGTGCTCGCGTTCCCTCGGCGCGAGCAGACAGATCCGCCTTTCGATGCGCGGGCCTTGAATGGGCCGCACGACCAGTCCATACGCGGCCGCCAGCAGGTCGGCGTGCGAAGGCTGCGCCGTCACGCCGCGGCCCCACTTCACCAGCGCGAGAGCGGTGGTGATGAAGGTGACGTAGGCCGCCGGTTCCAGCGTCAGGCTTTCGGAGTGATGCGCGAGATCGGCCCGCAGGCCCATCGTGTAGTCGGGCGACAGCGAGATGAACGGGTGCCGGATCACGTCGACCCACTCCACCGTGTCGCGTGACGCGAGCGGATGCTGCGGAGGACACACCAGCTGCACCGGATCGCGGAAGAGCTGCGTCTGCCGCACCTCGGCGGGGACGGGGCGCTCCGGCGCGATGCCGAGGTCCGCGTCGCCGTTGGCGACCTTGGCGGCGACCTGGTCGGTGAGCGCGTCGATGACGTGCACGCGCACGCCCGGAAACTGCTGCCCGTACTCGGCGGCAAGCTGCGGCACCAGCGTGCCGGAATAGATAGGCGAGCCGGCGATCCGCAGCACGCCCCGCTCGCTGGCCTTGAATTCACGAAGGCCTTCCAGGGCCCGTCCGAAGTCCTCGACCAGCTTGCGGGCGGCCGGCAGGAATTCGCGGCCGCCGGGGGAGAGCCGGGTCTCGCGCGTGGTGCGGTCGAAGAGGCGCATCCCGACGCCGGACTCCAGGTCCTTGATGACCAGGCTGAGCGCAGACGGCGTGACGTGCAACTGCCGGGCTGCCGCGGTGAAGCTGCCGGCCTCCGCCAGCGCGACAAAGGCGCGCATCTGCTTGAGCGTCACATTCATCAGGGAACCTCAAATATGCGCTGAGTATTTCTCGATTGTCTCCAGCAATGCGCGCCCATAAAGTGGGTCCAACCGAGACGGCGCCGATGAGCACCGCGCCAGGAGACAAACGAATGCTTCGCTTCGACCCTAACCTGAGGTGGCTGTTTACCGAGCTGCCGATGTGGGACCGGTACGCGGCCGCCGCCCGGGCGGGGTTCTCCGGGGTCGAGGTGGCGTTCCCCTACGAATACCCGGCACGCGAGCTCAAGCGCCTGCTGGACGACAACGGCCTGACACTGGTGCAGATCCTGGCGCCGGTGGACTGGGAGGGCGGCTCCCGCGGCATTGCCGCGCTGCCCGAGAAAGCGGCCGAAAGCCGCAAGAGCATCGAGACGGCGATCGAGTACTCGGTCGCGGTCGGCAAGCCCATGGTCCATGTGCTCGCCGGCAACCTGGGCCCGGAGCACGACCCGGCTGCCTGCATGGATGCCTTCAAGAAGAACCTCGAGTTCGCCGCCCAGCTCGCGGCGCCCGAGGGCATCACGATCATCATCGAGCCGGTGTGCAACGCGCGGTTCCCCGCGTACCTGTACTCGCGGCTCGCGGAAGGCGTGGCCATCATCGACGAGCTCGGCAAGCCCAACATCAAGCTGTGCTTCGACACGTACCACGTGCAGATGCAGGAAGGCGCGCTCACCGAGCGCCTGCGCCAGGTCTATCCGTACATGGGCCACATGCAGATCGGCAACACGCCGGGGCGCAACCAGCCGGGGGCGGGCGAACTGGACTTCGGCTACATCTTCCGCACGCTCGAGGAGCTTGGCTGGGACCGCTGGGTCGGGTGCGAGTACGCGCCCACCGGAAGCACCCTGGACTCGATCGGCTGGCACGAACCGTTCCGCCGGCGCGCCTGAACAGAACACCTTTCCGGACCACTCAATGAAACTTCTGAGCTTCGAACATGGCGGCAACGCTTCATGGGGCGCGCTGGACGGCGACCGCTCCATCACCGACCTCGCGCGCTGCGGCAACAGCGTGATACCAACGCTGCGCGAAGCGCTCGCGCAGCTGGGCGTCGAGGGCATCCGTACGCGGCTGGCCGATCAGCGCGGCGCGCCCACGATCCGCATGGAGGACGTGCGCCTGCTACCGGTCATCCCCGACCCCGCCAAGATCCTCTGCATCGGCCTGAACTACGAGGCGCACAGGCTGGAGGCCAAGCGCGCCGAGACAGCGAACCCGACGCTGTTCGTGCGGTTCGCCACTTCGCAGACATCCCACGGTGCGGACATTCCGCTGCCGCCCGAATCCGTGCAGCTCGATTTCGAGGGCGAGATCGCGGTCGTCATCGGCCGCGGCGGGCGCCGCATCCCGGAGCGCGATGCCTGGGCCCACATTGCAGGCTATGCGCCGTACAACGACGCCTCCATCCGCGACTGGCAGTACCACACGACCCAGTGGACCGCCGGAAAGAACTTCGACGGAACGGGCGCATTCGGTCCCTGGATGGTGACGCGCGACGAGATCGCGGACGGAGCGCGGCTCGAGCTCGTGACGCGCCTGAACGGAACGGAAGTGCAGCGCGGGAACACCGACCAGCTGATCTTCTCCATCCCGCGCCTCGTCAACTACATCTCGACCATCATGAGCCTCGAGCCTGGCGACGTTATCGTCACGGGAACACCCGCCGGTGTCGGAGTGAAGCGCGAGCCGCAGCTTTTCATGAAGGACGGCGACCGGATCGAGGTCGAGGTGTCCGGGATCGCGCGCCTGGAGAACCGGGTTGTGAAGGAACGCGCCGCGCGGTGAGGCGCCCTCAAAGGAGACAAGCCATGCCGATCCAATCGAGCGGGATCTACCGCCGCGCCTTCATCGCGGCCCTTGCAACGGCCGCCCTCGCGCCGGCCGCGCGCGCGCAGACGGATGCGGACTTTCCATCGCGTCCGATCAAGCTGGTGGTGCCGCTCGCCCCCGGCGGCGTCACCGACGTCTTCGCACGCGTCGTGGCGCAGCAGCTCGGCAAGGAGCTGGGCGGGAACGTCGTGGTCGAGAACCGCGCCGGCGGTGGCGGGGTGATCGGCAATACCTACGTCGCCCAGTCCAAGCCGGATGGCTACACGCTGCTGTTCGCCGTGCCTTCGCTGGCCATCGATCCCGCGCTCGGGCGCAAGCTGCCGTACGACGCGCTGCGCGACTTCACGCTGATCGGCCTGGCGGCCAGCTCGCCCAACTACCTGGTGGTCAGTTCCAAGGTGCCGGTGAACGACGTCAAGTCGCTGGTCGACCTGGTGCACCGCAACCCCGGCAAGTACAACTACGGCCATCCCGGCGTGGGCACCACGGCCCACCTCAGCTTCGAACTGTTCAAGCTGGCCGCGAAGCTGGAGGCGAACCCGATCCCCTACAAAGGTTCGGCGCCGATGATCGTGGACCTCGCCGAGGGTCAGGTGGCGATGACCAGCATGGCGGCGATCCTCACCATGAGCGAGGCCAAGGCCGGCCGCATCCGCGTGCTCGCCACCACGGCCACGCAGCGCACGCCCCAGTTCCCCGATGTGCCCACCATGGCCGAAGCGGGCTATCCGACCGCGATGGTGGCGCCCTGGTTCGGCATCGTCGGTCCGGCCGGCATCCCGCCCGCGGTGAGCAGCAAGCTGGTGAACGCCCTCTCCCGTGCGCTGGCCGCGCCCGAAGTGAAGTCGCAGCTGGCCGCGGTCGGCGGCGAAGTGGCCAGGGCCACCCCGGCGGAGTTCCGCTCCCTGATCGAGAGCGACACCGCGAAGTGGACCTCGGTCGTCAAGCAGGTCGGCCTCACCGTCGAGAACTGAGGCAGGAACGGAATGCTGAGCCGCGAAGAGAACGAAACGCTCACCCGCACCGGGCCGGGAACGCCCATGGGGACGCTTTTCCGCAGCTACTGGCTGCCGGTCCTGCTCTCGGAGCAGCTGCCGGAGAAGGATGGCCCGCAGGTGCGCGTGAAGATCCTCGGCGAAGACCTGCTCGCTTTCCGCGATGCGGGCGGCCGCGTCGGGCTGATCGAACCCAGGTGCCCTCACCGGGGCGCCGACCTCTACTTCGGCCGCAACGAAGAAGGCGGCATCCGCTGCGCCTACCACGGCTGGAAGTTCGACGCGGACGGCCGCTGCCTCGACATGCCCACGGTCCCGCCCGAGACGGCGCGCACCCTGTGCCAGAAGGCGAGCATCCGCAGCTACCCGACGCGCGAATGGGGCGGCATGGTCTGGGCGTACATGGCGCAGGCGCCGGCGGGACACGAGCCGCCGCCGCTGCCGCAGATGGAATTCGCGCTGGTGCCGCCCGAGCATCGCTACGTTTCGAAGAAGCTGCAGGAGTGCAACTGGGCGCAGGCCGCCGAAGGCGGGATCGACACCGCGCACTTCTCCTTCCTGCACATGCCGGTGGCGCGATCGAACGAGGAGTTCAGCGAGCGCGCGCTGCGCGCCGTGCGCGGCTATTCGGCCAAGAGCATGAGCCAGGACCACGTACGGTGGATGCGCGAAGACCCGCGGCCGCGCTATCACGTGCGGCGGCATGCGGCCGGTCTGGTGCTCGGCGCATCGCGCCAGGGCGAACCGGGCGAGCACTACTGGCGCATCGCGCAGTACCTGATGCCCTGCCACGGCTATACACCGAGCGCCGCGGAAGGCCAGACCTACCACGGGCAGAGCTGGGTGCCGATCGACGACCACTCGTGCTGGATCTTCTGCTACTCGTGGAACCCGGAGCGGCCGCTGACGGCGCAGGAGCGGGCCTCGTATGTCACCGGCGGCGCGGTCTACCCCGCGCGCGGCGCCGACTACGTGCCGCTGCGCAATCGCAGCAACGAGTACCTGCTGGACCGCCGGATGCAGAAGCTGGAGAACTTCACCGGCATCGAGGGCGTCTCCGAACAGGACGCCGCGATCCAGGACAGCCAGGGCGAGATCGCGGACCGCACGCGTGAACTGCTGGGGCCGACCGATGTCGCCGTCGTGCACTTCCGCCGGCTGATGCTCGAAGCGGCCGCCCAGGTGGCCGGCGGCGCGGCCGCTCCCGCCGCCGACAACCCGCAGGCCTACCTGGTGCGCGGCGGCGGAACGATCGCTCCCGCGACGGAAGACTTCGAGGCCGTCATGAGACGGCGGTTCGGGGACGAACTGGGGCGGGTCGAAGTGGATCGTCCCGAGGTCCAATCAAAGTGAGATGGCGCCGCGCTATGCTCTCCCGGCACAGGAGACTCCGATGCCCCGCCGCTTCGTCGACCTGTCGATCTTTCTCGAGAACGACGTGGTGTCCGACCCGCCCGCGTTCGCGCCGAAGATCCAGTACTTCACGCACGAGAACACCTTCGAGCAGATCGAGCCGTTCTTCCCCGGGCTGAAGAAGCAGGACCTGCCCGAAGGTGAAGGCTGGGCGGTCGAGACGGTGCAGCTGTCCACGCACAACGGCACCCACCTCGACGCGCCCTACCACTTCCACTCGACGATGAACGGCAAGCTCGGCGGGAAGGAGCGCGCCATCGCCATCCACGAGGTGCCGCTCGAGTGGTGCTTCCAGCCGGGCGTGAAGCTGGACTTCCGGCATTTCCCCGACGGTTACGTCGTGACGGCAAAGGACGTCGAGGCGGAGCTCGCGCGCATCGGCCACGAAGTCCAGCCGCTGGAGATCGTCGTCGTCAACACGCGAGCAGGTTCGCGCTACGGCCACCCCGACTACGTCTCATCCGGCTGCGGCATGGGCTACGAAGCCACGATGTACCTGCTCGAGCGCGGCGTGCGCCTGACGGGCACCGACGCGTGGAGCTGGGACGCGCCCTTCGTGCACACGGCGAAGAAATACGGCGAGACCGGCGACGCCAGGCTGATCTGGGAAGGCCACAAGGCCGGCCGCGACATCGGCTATTGCCACCTGGAGAAGCTGCACAACCTGGAGGCGCTGCCGCCCACGGGCTTCTACATCAGCTGTTTCCCGCACAAGATCCGCGGCGCGTCGGCGGGCTGGACGCGCGCAGTCGCGATCTTCGACGATGCCTTGATGGCCGCCCCGCGCTAGCCCGCGCGCAGCTGCGCCGCGTGGTGGTCCAGGTGGTCGCCGATGAAGCTGGCGATGAAGAAGTAGCCGTGGTCGTAGCTCTCGTGCCGGCGCAGCTCCAGCGGCTGCCCGCTGGAACGGCAGGCCTGTTCGAGCCGCTCGGGCCGCAGCTGCGAGGCCAGGAACTGGTCGGCCCCACCCTGGTCCACCAGCAACTTCGGCAGGCGGCCGCCGCGCTCGATCAGCGCCACCGCGTCATGATCCTTCCAGGCGGACACGTCGTCGCCCAGATAGCCCCGGAACGCCTTCTCGCCCCACGGCACTTCCCTCGGCGCGCAGATCGGCGCGAATGCGGACACGGAGCGGAATCGGCCCGGATACCGCAACGCCAGCGTGAGCGCTCCGTGCCCGCCCATCGAATGGCCCAGGATGCCCACGCGATCGGCCTGCACCGGGAAGCGTGAGGCGAGCACGTCCGGCAGCTCCTTCATCAGCCAGCTTTCCATGCGCCAGTGGCGGGCATAGGGTTCGCGCGTGGCGTCCAGGTAGAAGCCTGCCGCGGTCCCGAAATCCCAGCCCGCGGCATCGGCCTCGGGGATGCCGGTCTCGCGGGGGCTCGTGTCGGGGGTGACGAGCACGAGTCCGTGTCGCGACGCGTGCTGCTGCGCACCGGCCTTGATGGCGAAGGTCTGCTCGTTGCAGGTCAGACCGGCGAGGCAGTAGAGCAAGGGACAGGGCCCCTGCTTCGCCTGCGGTGGAAGGTAGACGCCGAACCGCATCGGCAGCCCCACCTCGCGCGAGCCGTGTTCATGGAAGCCCTGCACGCCGCCGAAGCTGGCGTGCTCCTCCAGCGTCCTCACGTCGGCCATGTCAGTAGACCACCACGGAGCGGATCGACTCGCCGGCCTTCATCAGCTCGAAGCCCTTGTTGATGTCCTCGAGCTTGAGCTTGTGGGTGATGAGGTCGTCGATGTTGATCCTGCCTTCCATGTACCAGTCGACGATCTTCGGGACATCGGTGCGGCCGCGCGCGCCGCCGAACGCCGAGCCCTTCCACACGCGCCCCGTCACCAGCTGGAAGGGACGCGTCGCGATCTCCTTGCCCGCCTCGGCCACGCCGATGATGACGCTCTGCCCCCAGCCCTTGTGGCAGCACTCCAGCGCCTGCCGCATGGTGGCGGTGTTGCCGATGCATTCGAAGCTGTAGTCGGCGCCGCCGTCGGTGAGCTGCACGATCGAGTCGACGATGTTCGGATGGTCCTTGGGGTTGAGGAAGTGCGTCATACCGAACTTGCGCGCCATGGCCTCGCGCCCCGGGTTGAGGTCGACGCCGATGATCTTGTCCGCGCCCACCATCCTCGCGCCCTGGATCACGTTCAAACCGATGCCGCCAAGGCCGAAGACGACCACGTTCGCGCCCGCCTCCACCTTGGCCGTCCAGATCACCGCGCCCACGCCCGTCGTCACGCCGCAGCCGATGTAGCAGACCTTGTCGAAGGGCGCGTCGGGTCGGATCTTCGCCAGCGCGATCTCCGGCGCGACGATGTGGTTGGCGAAGGTCGAGGTGCCCATGTAGTGCAGGACCGGCTTGCCCTTGAGCGAGAAGCGCGACGTGCCGTCAGGCATCAGGCCCTTGCCCTGCGTGCCGCGGATCAGCTGGCACAGGTTGGTCTTGCGCGAGAGGCAGAACTTGCACTGCCTGCACTCGGGCGTGTAGAGCGGGATCACGTGGTCGCCGGGCTTGAGCGACGTCACGCCCGCGCCGACCTCGAGCACCACGCCCGCGCCTTCGTGGCCCAGCACGGCCGGGAACAGGCCCTCCGGATCCGCGCCCGAGAGCGTGTAGTAGTCCGTGTGGCAGATCCCCGTGGCCTTGACTTCGACCAGCACCTCGCCGGCCCGCGGGCCTTCCAGGTCGAGCTCCTCGATCGTCAACGGCTGGCCCGCCTGCCAGGCCACGGCGGCACGTGTCTTCATGGCTGATCCTTTGCGTGGGTGCGAGAAAAATCGAAGGCCGCAGCTTCGCAGCTTTTCAGCCGCCGCGCGGCTGCGCCCCCGGCGTCAGCTCCGTCCCGGTCTGCTTCTCCACCCAGCGCACTAGTTCACTGACGCTCGCGCCCGGCCCCGCGGCGTGGTTGGCCATGCGCCAGAGCTGCTGGCCCAGGCCCCAGAGCGGCACGGGCGTGGCGGTCTCGCGTGCCAGTTCGACCGCGATGCCCATGTCCTTGAGCATCAGCTCCAGCTTGAACGGGTCGTCAAAGGCCCGGTTGAACACGCGCTGGTTGAAATGCGTCTGCGTGATCCACGATCCGCCGGTGGACTCGTTCAGCACATCCACCATCACCTTGGGATCCAGGCCATAGCGCTTGCCGGCGACCAGGCCCTCGGCCGTGTTGGCCAGCGTGACGGCGGTTATGCAGTTGTTGATGCACTTCATCGCATGGCCGCTGCCGACGTCGCCGAGGTGGAACACCGCCCGGCCCATCACTTCCAGCAAGGGCCGGATGCGCGCCACGTGCTCCGCGCTGCCTCCCATTATGAAGACCAGCTTGGCTTCCTCGGCGCCCCACTGCGCACCGGAGACCGGCGCATCGACCATTCCGCCGCCGCGGGAGGCGAGGGCCTTGGCGGTCTCCTCGGTCAACCAGGGCTCGCACGAGGAGGTGTCCAGCACCAGCGCACCCTGGCGCAGGCCGTGGATCACGCCGTCATCGCCGAGCACCACGTGCTGCACCACGTGGCCATTGGGCAGCATGGTGATGATCACGTCGGAGCGCTGCGCCACCTCGCGCGGTGTGGCCACCGCAACGGCGCTGCCGCCCAGCTTTCGCGCCAACTCCTGCCCCACGGAAGCCTTTGCGTCGAGCAGCGTCAGCCGATGGCCCGCCCGGGCCAGGTGCGTGGCCATCGGCGTGCCCATGACGCCCAGGCCGATGAAGCCGATGTTCATTGCCATCGTGGTCCCCTTTGGAGCGGAGCCGCACCGGCGCCTGGGCACCAGCGCGGCAGTTGGTTCTGGTCGCTTTTCTGCAACCTTCCCCCATCGTATTCCCGCGAGCGGAGCAGCTGTCGCTTCCGGCCGATAAGCAATTTGCAGTGCTCCAAGCGCTTTTTTTGCAAGTCCGACGAGCTCCGCTCATGCACGATACGAAACATGACATTCAGCATCACCGCCCATTGCCGCCGCACCCGCCGCACCGGCATCGCCATGGCCACGAGCTCGCCCGCGATCGGCAACCGCTGCGTCTTCGTCGGGCGTGACGGCGCCGTGGCGCTGCAGTCGATGTCGGACCCGCGCCGCGGCGATTTCGCGCTGCAGCTCCTCTCGGCGGGCCACACGGCGCGCGCCGTGATGCGCGCGTTGCTGCAGGACGATTACTACGCCTCGCAGCGGCAGATCGCGGTGGTCGACTTCGACGGGCATGCGGAGGCGCACAGCGGCGAGAAGAACATCCCCTGGGCCGGCCACCGGGTCGGCGACGGTTTCGTGGCCATGGGCAACTACATCGCGGGGCCGCAGGTGATACAGGCGCTGGCCGAGGCCTTCGAGGACAGCGCGGGCCAGGAGTTGGAAGAGCGTCTGCTGCTGTCGCTGGAAGCCGGCCGCGACGCGGGCGGCCAGGAGCAGGGCCAGACCTCGGCCGCGCTCCGCACCCACAACGCCGACCAGGGCTGGTCGCGTTGCGATCTCCGCGTGGACGTGCACGAGGAGCCCATCCGCGAGCTGCGCCGCATCCACGACTGGTACAAGCCCTTCGTGCCCTACTACGAGGAGCGCACGCGCACGGCCGACATGCCGAAGCTGCGCGATTACCTGGCTTCGATCGGCGCCGAGCGCGAGTTCGGCAAGCCGGTGCCCGTCACCTGGAAAAGCCGCCGGGGTTGAGCCCCTTGCGGCGGGCCGCCTGCAGCGTCTCGAACTCGTGGATCCGTTCGGGCTCGAGCGCGCGGAAGACGGGCGCCATCGTGCGGTCCTCGTCGACCAGCGTGATGCGGTCGATCTCGACCAAGTCCTCTTCCGTGAACCGGACCTCCAGCGCCGAGAGGTTCTCCTGCAGCTGCGCGACCGTGTCCACGCCCGCGATCACCGTCGAGACGGTCGGCCGCGACAGCAGCCAGCCCAGCGCCAGCTGCGCGAGCGTCCAGCCGCGCTCCCGCGCGAAAGCCGCGAGTTGCTCCTGCACATCGAAATTGCGAGCCGACTGCCATGCCGGCGTGTTCGGGTTGAGCGCCTGCCGCGAACCTTGCGCGGGCGCGGACGAACGCGTGTACGCCCCCGCCAGCAGGCCGCCCGCGAGGGGGAAGTACGGGATCAGCCCGATGCCATGCCTGAGCAGGAACGGCTCCATGCGTTTCTCGAGGTCGCGGTACAGCAGGTTGTAGTGCTCCTGCGTGCTCACGAACTCGCACCAGCCGCGCTGGCGCGACGTCATGACGGCTTCGCACAGCTCCCACTCGTACAGGTTCGACGCGCCGATGTAGCGCACCTTGCCGGCGCGCACGAGGTCGTCCAGCGCGCGCAGCGTCTCCTCGATCGGCGTCGAGCGGTCCGGCCAGTGCAGCTGGTAAAGGTCGATGTGGTCCGTGCGCAGGCGCTTGAGGCTTCCCTCGCAGGCCTGGACGATCGCCAGCCGCGACGCCCCTGCCTCGTGCGGCCCGGGCCCGACGCGCTGGCCGAACTTGGTGGCGATCACCGCCTGCTCGCGCCGGCCGGCCAGCGCCTGCCCCAGGCACTCCTCCGAGCGGCCGAGGCCGTAGCTGTTGGACGTGTCGAAGTAGTTGATGCCGCGCTCGAGGGCGGCATCCACGATGCGCGCGGCGGTGGGTCCGTCCACCACGCTGCCGAACGGGATGCATCCGATGCCGATCGCCGACGCGCGCAGTCCGGAACGGCCGACAGCGCGGTATTCCATGTCCGACCGCGCGCCGCCGCTGAAGCCGATCTGCGGGCCGGCCGGCGGACTCATGCGGCGAACGCCTGCAGAGCCGCGACGTATTCGGCCGACTTCTCCACGTGCGGCAGGTGGCCGCATTCGCGCAGCAACTGCAGCCTCGCGCCCGGGATCAGGGACTCCCAGACGCGGCCCTGCGCCACGGGCACCGGCCGGTCCTGCTCACCCCACAGCAGCAGGACCGGCACGTCGATGCGGTGCAGCCATTTGTGCAGGTGCGGATCGGTGAACGCCGTCGCGCGCGCGAGCCGCTCCAGGCTCTGCCGGTTCTTCTTCGCGATCGGACTCGCGTGCGCTTCGGCGGCGCGCTGGCGGGCGGCCGCCGCGAGCTTCGGGTCATGGAACAGGTAGTCCGCCATCTGCGTGTCGTCGACCGAGAACACGTCCAGCGTCGGCGCGTGCGGCACGTGCAGTCCCGTCGCGCCCGCGAGCGCCAGCCGGGCGATGCGCGACGTGTCACGCACCGCCACCTCGGCGGCGATCCAGCCACCGAGCGCCTGGCCGACGACATAGACGCCCCTGAGATCGAGCGCACGCAGGAAGTCGAGATAGAAGTAGGCGACGTCGTGGATGTTGTCCAGCCACGGCGGCACATCGGTGAGGCCGAACCCCGGATGCTCGGGCGCGAGCACCTCGAACCGCTTGGCCAGCTCGTTCATGAATGGCAGCGGCGCGGGCACGCCCTGCGCGCCGTGCAGGAAGAGCAGCGGCGGCCCCTCGCCGCCACGCCAGAGGCTGGTGCGGCAACCGTCGACCGTGACGAACGAATGGGAGAGCGCGGGAGCCGTCACTCAGTTGCCCCTTGCGACCGGCGCGATGAACTTGGCGGCATCCAGTGGCGCCTGCAGCATGCCGTGCGCGCGCATCACCTCCGTGGTTTTCTGGATCTGCTCGACGTTGACGTTCATCGGCAGCGGCTGCAGCTTGATCTCGCTGACCGTCGCGACGGGCAGCCGGGTGAACTCGGCCACGATCTCGTGCAGCTGCGGGTTGGTGCGGTTGTCGTTGAACCACGTGATGCCCTTGCGCAGGGCCCGCGCGAACTTCGCCACGACCTCCGGGTTCTTCTCCACGAAATCGGCCGTGGTCACGTACTGGCCGACGTCCATGCCGGGCTGCACCTCGATGAACGGCGAGCCGACGATCGCCAGCTCCGGATCGCGCAGGAACGCGGTCTTGAACGGCTCGCCCGTGATGCCCGCATCGATCTGCTTGCGCTTGATCGCATCGGCCAGCTGCGGGAACGGCACTTCGCGGTAGGTCACCTTCTCGGGGTCGCCGCCGCGCGCCTTGACCCATGCGCGCGCGTAGAGCCAGTTGATGCCGTTGCGCGTGTTCACGCCGATCGCCTTGCCTTCGAAGTCGGACGGCTTCTGCCAGCTGTCCGCCTTGCGGCCGATCAGCACCGACACGGTGGGACTGTCGGGGAAGTTCGTGGCCGGCGCGATCACGCGCACCGGCAAGCCCTGGCCCGCGGCCAGCATGGTGGAGACGACGTTGCCGAAGGTGATGTCGACCGAGCCGCCGATCACGGCCGGGATGCCGACCGCGCCGCCGGCGGTGGGCGAGGTGTCGACCTGCAAGCCCTCCTGCTCGAAGAATCCCAGCTTGCGCGCCACGATCAACGGCGCCGCGTCGATGATGGGGATGATGCTCACGCGCAGCGTCTTCAGTTCGGCGGCGTGGGCGGCGCCCGCGAACAGGCCGCAGAGGGAGGCGCTGGCAGCCAGCGCGAGGCTCATCAGGAATTTCACGGGGGGACTCCTTCCAAAGGGAAGCCGATAAATCGATCAGTTCAGAATAATCGATTAAACTGGCCCACGCAACGCGGCACCCCGGCCATAAGGAGATTCGCGGGCTCCCTCAGGATTTTTGGGAAGGCCGCAAGGGGTGCGCAGCCACAATCCGCGACAGTTCCCCTGGAGGTCTCGACATGCTTTCCTTCCTCTGCCGCATGGTTCCCGCCCTCCTGCTGGCGGCGTCCATCGTTCCCTCGGCTGTCGCGCAGACCGCCTTCCCGAACAAGGCCGTCACCATCGTCGTGCCGTTCCCGCCGGGCGGCTCGATGGATGCGCTGGGCCGCATCTCGGCCGAGAAGCTCTCGGCGGTGTGGGGCCAGCCGGTCCTGGTCGACAACCGCGCGGGCGCGGGCGGCCTGGTCGGCGCGCAGCGGGTGAAGGGTTCGCCGCCCGACGGCTACACGCTGCTGCTGACCAACTCGGCGCTGATCCAGAACGTGGTGGGCGCGGCGGCCGCCAACCCGCCCTACGACCCGATCAAGGATTTCGAACCCGTCCTGCACATGACGCACGCTCCGGTGGTGTTCGTCGTCAATCCGAAGCTGCCGGTGAAGAACCTGCAGGACTTCGTGGAGCTGGTCAAGCGCGAGCCGAAGAAGCATTCCTTCGGCTCGGGCGGCGTCAACCAGACGCTGCACCTGCTGGGCGCCACCTTCAACGAAGCGGCCGGCCTGGACATGGCGCATGTGCCGCAGAAGGGCGACGGACCGCTGCTCAACGACATCATCGCCGGCCACGTGTCCGGCGGCTTCGCCACCATCGCCACCGCCGGGCCGCACATCGCGGGCGGCACCGTGCGCGCGCTCGGCGTCGTGGGCCCGCGTTCGGCCCTGCTGCCGGACGTGCCGAGCTTCAAGGAACTCGGCTACCCGCAGCTGGACGTGGTGGGCTGGTTCGGCATGTTCGCGCCCGCGGGCACGCCCAAGCCCGTCGTCGACAGGATCGCGGGCGACATCGCCAGCGTGCTGAAGATGCCCGACGTCGCCGCCAAGCTGCGCGGCATGTCGCTCACGCCGACGGCGCTGCCGCCGGCGGAATTCGGCAGCATCGTCAAGCGCGACCTCGGCTACTGGGACACGGTCGTGAAGAAGGTGGGCGAGAAGTGAGCTTGCGCGCCGACCAGGTCCTGCTAGGCAACGTTCTCACGCTGGACGGCAACGGCTCGCGCGCCGAGGCGGTCGCGATCGCCAACGGCCGCGTGCTGGCCACCGGCACGCGCCAAGCCATGCTCGAGCTCCGCGGGCCGCACACCGCGGTGTCCGACTTCACTGGGTCGACGCTCGTCCCCGGCTTCAACGACGCGCACGCCCACATGGACACGCTGGGCACGCGCCAGCTGCGTCCCACCCTGGAGGGCGCGCGCAGCATCGCGGAAGTGCAGGACCGCATCCGCGTACTCGCGCGCAGCACGCCCAGGGGCGAGTGGATCGTCACGATGCCGGTGGGCAATCCGCCCTACTACTTCGACGCGCCGGCCACGCTGGCCGAAGGGCGGCTGCCCAACCGGCACGAGCTGGACGCCGCCGCGCCGGAGCACCCGGTCTACATCCTGGCGCCAGGCGGCTACTGGGGCGAGCCGCCCTGCCACTCGGCCATGAACTCGCTGGCCCTGCAGCGCAACGGCATCACCCGCGACACGGTGCCGTCGAACCCGAACACGGTGATCGAGAAGGACGAACGCGGCGAGCCGCTCGGCACCTTCGTCGAGAAGAGCTACGTCAACACGCTCGAGGCCGACCTGCTGCCCGCCGTGCCCCGCTTCACCTACGAGCAGCGCCGCGACGGCATCCGCCAGGCGATGGACCTGTACCACCGCATGGGCACGACGAGCATCTACGAGGGGCACGGCAGCGCGCCCGAGGTGATCGCGGCCTACCGCGAACTGTGGGAGCGCGGCGACCTCACGATGCGCACCGCCATGGTCCTCAGCCCGCGCTGGCGGTCGCTCGAAGACGCGGCCGCCGCGATGCGCGACTGGATGCCGACCATGCGCGGCCGCGGCATGGGCGACGCGATGTTCCGCGTCTCGGGCGTCTTCATCGCGCACGGCGGCGACCCGTGCGTGGCGCGCATCCAGCAGCGCGACCTGGCCTACATGGGCTGGTCGGGCTACGTGCAGCAGGTCAACTCCACCGAGGACTTCGAGGCACTGTGCATGCTGGCGGGCGAGTACGACCTGCGGATGCACACCATCGTGTCCGACAAGCTCGCGAAGGTCGCACCCGTGATGGAGCGTGTCGCGCGCCGTTTCCCGATCGGCGAGCGGCGCTGGGTGCTGGAGCACATCAGCCGCTCCGCGCCGGAAGAACTGGCCACCGTGAGGCGGCTCGGCGTCGCCACGACGCTGATCCCGGCGCAGTACGTGTGGAAGCACGGCACGCCGTTCCTGCGCTTCGGCGAACAGGAGATGGACCATCTCTCGCCCGCGAAACAGCTGTTCGAGATGGGCGTGCCGGTCGCGGCGGGCACCGATGCCGTGCCGTACAACCCGCTGTTCTGCCTGTGGTCGATGGTGACGCGGCGCGAACGCACGACCGGCCGCGTCATGGGCGAAGGCGGCAAGGTGCCGCCCGAAACCGCGCTGCGCATCCTGACGCAAGGCGGCGCCTATCTCACCTTCGAGGAGAACGAGAAGGGCCGGCTGGTCGCGGGCCAGCACGCCGACATTGCGGTGCTGTCGGCGGACCCGCTCGAAGTGCAGCCCGACGCATTGCGCGACATCACCTGCCGCGCCACGATGGTCGCCGGCCGCTGGGTGCACGGGGCGCAATGATGGAACTGGCCTACGCATCCGCCGTCGAGCTCGCGAGGGGCCTGCGCGAACGCCGCTACGGCAGCCGCGAGCTGCTGGAGCTGTACCTGCGGCGGGTCGAGACGCTCGACTCGAAACTCAACGCGGTGGTGGCGCGCGATTTCGAGCGCGCGCGCGCGCTCGCCGACGCGGCCGACGCGGCGCTCGCGCGCGGCGACGTGCCGGGCCCGCTGCACGGCCTGCCGATGACGGTGAAGGAATCCTTCGATGTCGCCGGCCTGCCCACCACCTGGGGCAACCCCGCCCACCGCAACAACATCGCGGCGGCCGACGCCGAAGCGGTGCGGCGGCTCAAGGCCGCGGGCGCGGTGGTGTTCGGCAAGACCAACATACCGCTGATGCTGGCCGACTGGCAGAGCTTCAACGAGATCCACGGCGCGACGAACAACCCCTGGGACCTGTCGCGCACGCCCGGGGGCTCCTCCGGCGGATCGGCCGCGGCGCTGGCAGCAGGCCTGGCCGGATTCGAATACGGCAGCGACATCGGCGGCTCGCTGCGCATCCCGGCGCACTTCTGCGGCGTGTACGCGCACAAGCCGAGCTGGGGCGTCGTGCCGCCCGCCGGCCACTGGGTGTCGGCGGGGCCGCGCACCGACATCTCGGTCGTCGGGCCGATGGGCCGCAGCGCGGCGGACCTGCAGCTCGGCCTGGAACTGACGGCCGGCCCGGACGGCGCCGACGCGCGCGCCTGGAAGCTGGAGCTGCCGCCCTGCCCGCACACGACGCCGCGCGGCTTCCGCGTCGCCGTGCTGCTGGATGCGGCGCCCGCCGAAGTCGACGGTGAAGTGCAGGCCGCCGTGGAAGCGGCCGCGCGCTTCCTCGAACGCGAGGGCGCGAAGGTGTCCTGGGACGCACGCCCCGATCTCGACTTCGACGCCGTCTCGCGCGACGCCACGCTGCTGATCCGCGCGACCACGTCCGGCCGCATGCCGCCCGCCGATTACGAACGCTTCCAGCAGGAGCGCGCCGCGCTCGATCCCGCCGACGACCGCTATCCGGCCCGCTTCGCTCGCGGCATTGCCGCCACCCATCGCGACTGGCTGCAGGCGAACGCCCGCCGCTACGCCATGCAGAAGGCCTGGGAGCGGTTCTTCTCCGATCACGACGTGCTGCTGTGCCCAGCCGCCTCGACCGTCGCCTTCAAGCACGACCACTCGCTGCCGCGCCACGAGCGGCTGGTGCCGGTGAACGGCCGCATGCTGCCCTCGATCGACCAGGTCTTCTGGGCCGGCCTCGCGGGCATCCCCTACCTGCCCGCCACCGTGGCGCCCGCCGGCCGCTCGCGCGAAGGCCTGCCGATCGGCGTGCAGATCATCGGCCGGCAGTACGCCGACCTCACCTGCATCGCACTCGCGCGCATGCTCGAACTTGGCTTCCGCGGCTTCGAGCCGCCGCCCTTTCCCTGAGACACCCAAGGAGCAACACCATGGCCCTCCCCAATTTCCCCACGCTCAAGCAGTTCATGCCGCAGATCGACTTCCAGGAGATCATGGACTACCTGAGCAGCACCAACGAGCGCCGCACCTGGCCCCTGTGGCAGGAGGACGATTGCCTGGCGTTCATCGCGCGCGGCCGCGAGTACCGCAGCGAGTTCCACCTGAACCCGAGCTTCGAGATGCAGTACTCGCTGAAGGGAACGCTCGACCTGCACTGGCGCGACGCCGACAACAAGGTGCACATCTCGCACGTGCCCGAGGGCAACTGCCTGTACCAGCCGCCGCTGGTGCCGCACTCGCCGAGGTTCGGTCCCGACGCCTTCCAGCTCGTCATCGAGCGCAAGCGCCGCCCCGGCGAGATCGACCGCTTCCACTGGTTCTGCCCCAAGTGCGACAACTTCCTGCACGAGGAGCAGTTCGTGGTGGCGGACTACGGCGCCGACCCGGTGTCGCGCGCCTATGACCGCTTCTGGAGCAACATGGACGCGCGCACCTGCAAGAAGTGCGGCACGGTGATGCCCGACAAATGACGCAAGAGGTCCTGCGCACGCTCGAAGAGCAGCTGCGGCCGGCGCACACCGCCCTGGTGGTCGTCGACATGCAGAACGATTTCTGCGCCGAAGGCGGCTACCTGCAGCGCACCCGCGCCGCGTCCTCGGAGAACCCGATCCGCGTCGACGAGAACGAGCGGATCGCCGAGCGCATCGGGCGGTTGGCGGCCGAGGCGCGGCGCGCCGGCGCCACCGTCGTGTGGCTGCGCTCCGTCTACGACTTCAAGCACCTCGCGCCTGCGCACATCGCCAAGCGCGAGGGCGAAGGCTGCTGCATGGAAGGCAGCTGGGGCGCGGACTGGTTCCGCATCGAGCCGGCCGAAGGCGACATCGTGGTCACCAAGCACACCTTCAGCGGTTTCCACGAGACGGACCTGCACGAGCGGCTGCAGGCGCGCGGCATCCGCACGCTGGTGATGACCGGCGTGGCGACCAACGTGTGCGTCGATTCCACGCTGCGCCACGGCTTCTTCCTCGGCTACAACATCGTGGTGGCGGAAGACTGCGTCGGCAGCGGCAACCAGGCCGGCCACGAGGGCACGCTCGCGACGGTGCGGGTGAACTTCGGGTCCGTCGTCGATTCGCAGCGGCTGCTGACGCTGCTCGCCTGAATCAGCGATCCCAGCTGGGCCGCCGGCGTTCGCGGGCGGCGGCCAGCCCCTCGCGGGCGTCCTCCGTCTGCAGCAGCGCCGCTTCGGCTTCGATCAGGGCTTCGACGGCGGAGGCCACATCGTCGCCGGCCACCTTCTTGGCCGCGGCAGCAGCGCCCGGCGCGGCGCGCAGGAACTCCGCGCAGACTTCCGCGGTTCGACCGCCAAGGTCCTCGCACACCTCGTGCACCAGGCCGAGCGCCTGCGCGGTGCGCGCATCGAAGCGCTCGCCGCTCAGCACGTAACGGCGGTAGCCGCGCTCCCCCAGGCCGCGCAGCAGCAACGGCGCGAGCGCGCCGGGCGGAAAGCCCAGCCGCACCTCGGGCACCGAGAAAAACGCCGACGGGCTCGCCAGCACCGCATCGCAGCACGCCACCATGGCGACGGCGGCACCGATGCAGGCGCCCTGCACGGAAGCGACGACCGGCTTGGGAAAGCGCGCCAGCGTGGTGAACATCGCGAGCCGTTCACGCGCGCTCTGCTGGCCGGCCAGGCTCATGTCGGAGCCGGCGCAGAAGTCGGGGCCCGCGCCTTCGAGCAGGAGCAAGCGCACGGACGGGTCCGCCGCCCACTCGTTCAAGTGTTGCGTGAAGGCCGAGCGCATCGCGGGCGTCATCGAATTGCGCTTGTGCGGCCGGTCGAGCGTCAGGCGCGCGATCCCGCCCTGGACTTGCACACGCAGCTCGCTGTCCATCGCGCCTGCTCAGCTCGCGGTGAACAAGGGAAAGGTCGCCGAGCCGGTGGCGGCACGCTCGCCTGCGGCATCCAGCAGCACCGCGCGCATGAAGGCCACCGTGCGGCCCACCCGCTCGGCTTCCACTTCGCAGGTGCAGGGCCCCGGCGGCAGCGGCCGCAAGAAGGAGACGTTGAGGTTGGCGGTCGCGGTCCTCTGGTCGGCGCCCGTCATCGCCACGACCAGGGTCGCCATCGAGATGTCCAGCATCGTGGCCATGGCGCCGCCGTGCACCGTCGGCCGGGCGCCGCCGATGTAGTGTTCACCGGGATCGAATGTGGCCCGCAACCGGCCCGCGCGGGCGTCGATCGACACGATGCGCATGTTCAGGCCCACGGTGAACGGGCTGACGTCGTTGCGCAGCGGCTCGCGCTGGTCGGAATCGCGGAAGGCGTGGATGCCTTCGCGGCCCGGGTTGTGCGGCTGGTTCATGGCACCTCCAGCGCCGATTCTGGCGTCACTTCGCAGCGGCAGGGAAGCGCGGCCAGGACGCCTTCCAGGCGCGCTGCAGTTGACGCGTCTGCGGCGATCGCGACGCGATAGACCGTGCCGTGCACCGGGTCGGGCACGGCGGTGACGCGTGTGGCCGCCAACCCGCCCGCCTCGCGCACCATCCGCTCGATCACGGCGCACCCGCTCATCTCGCGCAGCAGCGGCTTGTTCACCTTGCCGGCGCCGGTGAGCGGCATCTCCTGCAGCACGTGCACGGCCACCGGCGCAGCCGCACGCTCGGGGATGCGCTCTTTCGCGAACGCCTGGAGTTCCTCGGCCCCGGCGCCGTTGCCCTTCTTCAATTGCACATAGGCCACGGGCACCTCGCCGGCGTAAGCGTCGAGCTGGCCGACCGCGGCCGCGAGGGCCACATCGTCGTGCGACTGCAGCGTCTCCTCGATCACGCGCGGGTCGATGTTGTGGCCGCCGCGGATGATGATGTCCTTGGCGCGGCCGGTGATGAACAGGAAGCCGTTCCCGTCCATCCGCCCCAGGTCGCCGGTGCGCGCCCAGCCGTCCTCGGTGAACAACGCGGTGGTCGCTTTCGCGTCGAGGTAGCCGCCGACCAGCCCCGGCCCATTCACCAGGATCTCGCCGATCTCGCCGGGTGCGCACTCACGGCCATCGCCGCGAACGATGCGCACCTGCGTGTAGGGCAGCCGCAGGCCACAGCTGCCTTCCGGCAGGTCGTCGCCGGGCGGCGGCAGCGCCACGGTGGCGGTGTATTCCGTCAGGCCGTAGTCGCACAGCAGGCGCACGCCGATGCGCTGTTCGAAGCGCTTCGCCACCGCCAAAGGCAGCGTGGAAGACCCGGTGATCGCGAACGGCCGCAGCGACGACAGGTCGGCCGCACCGGGGTCGACCTCGGCGAGCACGCCGAGCGACGTCGGCACCGCCGACAGCTCCGTGACGCGCTTGGCCTCGACGATCTGCCAGTAGCGCCGCAGCACCTCGCGGTCGCGCAGGCCCAGCGCGCCGGGGATGACGATCGACATCCCGCACGCCAGCGGATGGATCGCGCGCAGCACGATGCCGCCGACGTGGAACAGCGGGCTCACGCCGAGCGCCACGTGTTCGGGGCGCTGGCCGAGCAGCTCGCGATACGCCCAGCACTTGTAGGCGATGCCGCGGTGCAGGAGCTTGGCCAGCTTGGGCTGCCCGGTGGCGCCGCCGGTGTGGATGTAGGCCGCGACGTCTTCGGGCTCCGGGACTTCGAGCGCATCACCGCCATGCGACGCGCAGGCTTCTTCGAAAGAGGTCCAGCCGGCCCGCGTCGCCGAGCCGCCCACCTGCAACAACGCGATCCCGTCGACCACAGCGGCGGGCAGCGCTTCCAGCGTGTCGCGCAACTCGGCGGCGGCCACCACCACCTTGGGCCGCCCGGCCCGCAGCAGCGACTCCAGCTGCGCCGGCCGCAGCATCCAGTTCACCGGCATGGCGATGCCGGCGCACATCGCACCAAGCAGCGCGACATAGGTCTCGGGAAGATTCGGCAGCAGCAGCGCGACCACATCGCCCCGGCCCACGCCGAGCGACCGGAACAACCGCGCCGCACGATGCACCTGCGCGAGCAGCTCGCCGTGCGAGAGGACGATCTCGTCCCGGTCGAGCCGGCCTTCGGGCAGGAACCGCAGCGCCGCCTTCGCGGGATCGCGCCCCGCGCCGCGGCGGATCAACGCCGGCACCGTCGCCGCATCGAGCCGCTCCCGCAGCGGCCGCTGCTCCAGCGCTTCGATGTCGGCGATCGACCGCACCACGCCCTACGCGCTCCGCATCCCGTCGCGCAGCCGCTGCGTGGCGGCCGCATCCACTTCGAAGGTCGCGGCGTCGAGCACCACGCCGTACACCTCGCGCGCCTTCTCGATGCTCACGTAGCCCTGGCGCACGTCGCTCGCGACGCGTTCCGGCTCGCGCTCGATCGGCTTGCCGTAGCCGCCGCCGCCCGGCTGGCGGAAGGTGATCACGTCACCCGGCTTGCACAGGTTGAGCCCGCCCCAGGGGCTGGCCTCGCCGTTGATGCGATAGCTGCCGCGCCCGCCCTCGCCGCCGCCGAACAGCCCCTTGGGCGGATAACGGAAGCGCCCCATCACGGTGACGACCGTGACCGGCGGCTTCGGAGCCGCCTGGTCGTCCGGGATGCGCCACACCACCTCCTGCCCCAACCCGCCGCGCCGGCGCCCGGGGCCGCCGCTGTCGCACACCATCTCGCGCTTCTCGACGATCAGCGGCGTGTCGGCTTCCAGGATCTCGGCCGGCGTGTTGCTGGTGTTCGAGGGGAAATGCGTGCAGTTGATGCCGTCGGCCATGCGGCTCGCGCCCATGCCCGAAGCCCGCAGGTCCATCGTCAGGAACCGCTGGCCGTTGCCGCGCGCCCCGTACACCACGGTGGACGAGCCCGGCGCCGTTCCGCATTCGGCGAGGACCCGCTCGGGCGTCGCGTCCGACAGCGCGCGGTACACCAGCTCGGTGAGGCCGTGGCCGACGTGCGTGCGGTGGGCCACCGCCGCCGGATAGCTGCAGTTCACCACGCTGCCTTCCGGCGCCACCACCTTCACCGGCAGCGTGCTGCCGTAGTTGTTCGGCACCTCGGGGTTGAAAGCGCTCTTGATCGCGAAATTGACGTACGAGTAGGTGAAGTTGTAGACCGAGTTGACGCCCCAGCGCACCTGCGGATCGGTGCCCGCGAAGTCCACCAGCACCTCGCTGCCCTTCACCTCCACCCTCACCTTGATGCGGATGTCGCCGCGGTTGCCCGCGCCCTCGATCGTGTTCTCCGCGTGGTACACGCCGTCCGGGATGGCGGCGATCGCCTCGCGCATGCTCTTCTCGGTGCGGCCGATGATCTCGTCGGCCAGCTCGTCGAGCGAGTCGAGGCCGAGCTCTTCCATCATGTCGACGATCTTGCCGGCGCAGACGTGGTTGGCCGCGATCTGCGAGCGCAGGTCGCCGATCACGTCGTCGGGCTTGCGCACGTTGGCGCGGATCATCCGCAGCACCGGCTCGCTCATCACGCCGCGCTCGGCCAGCTTCATCAGCGGGATGAACAGGCCTTCCTCGTACACCTCGTGGTTGTCGGCGCCCGGGCGGCCGCCGATGTCGGTGTGGTGGAACACGCAGGCGGTGAAGGCGACGAGCTTCTCCCTGAGGAAGATGGGGCTGATCACGCACACGTCGTTCAGGTGCCCCGCCAGCAGCCAGGGGTCGTTGCTCACCAGCACGTCGCCGGGATGCAGCGAAGCGACGTCGAAGCTCCTGCAGATCTCGCGCACGCCCTGCGTGAGCGCGCCCAGCTGGCCCGGCGTGACCATGGAGCCTTCGCAGATCTCGCGGCCGTGCCGGTCGAAGAACGCGTTGGTGTAGTCATGCGCGTCGCGGATCAGGCTGGAGAACGAGGTGCGGTACACCGAGGCATCGGCTTCGTCGACAATGGAGATCAGGCGGCGCCAGAGGATCTCCAGCTGGATCGGATTGAACTTCGCTGCCATTTACGCGGCCTCCAGCTCGATGAACAGGAAGCCCTGCCCGTTGACGGTGACCTGCGCGCCCTCGCCCACGATGGTGGTCGACTCGCGCTCCTCGATGATCGCGGGGCCGCGCAGCGTGTCGCCCGCGCCCAGCTTGTAGCGGTCGTACACGACGTGCCGCACGTAGTCGCCGGCCTGGGGCGAATACGCCTTGCGCGCGCCCTTCACCGCGCCCTCGGCCCCGTGCCGCGACGGTGCCACGAGCGGCAGCTGCAGCGGCCGCATGGGCAGCCGCACCACGGTGTTGAACGTGACCAGCTCCGCCGGCACTTCGGGATAGGTGCGGCCGTACAGGGCCACGTAGGCGTCGTCGAACAGCTTGCGCACGTCCTCGCGCGACATCCGGCCGAGGTCGCCGGCCGGCAGCGCCACGCTCAGCTCGCAGCCCTGGCCCGCCAGGCGCATGTCGATCGAACGCTCCACCGCGACGTCGACGCCGCCCAGCGGCGCCACCACCTCGCGGCCGGAAGCCTCCATTTCCCGGAACAGCGCCTCGACCTCGTCCAGCCGCGCGTCCTTCAGGTTCATCTTGCGCGTGCGCACGACTTCGTAGGCCACGGGCGCGGTGAAGAAGCCCAGCGCGGAGCCCACGCCCGCCACCGGCGGAACCAGCACGCGGCTGGCCTTGAGCTTGCGCGCGAGGCTGCAGGCATGCACCGGCCCGGCGCCGCCGAACGCGGCGACGGTCACCTGCCGCGGGTTGCCGCCCTTCTCCGCGATGTGGGTCTTGGCGGCGGCCGCCATCGTCTCGTTGATGACGTCGTGGATGCCCCAGGCAGCCTGCGTCAGGTCCAGGCCCAGCGGCTGCGCAATGCGCTCGCGGATCGCCTTCTCCGCCAGCTCGCGCTGCAGCTTCAGCTCGCCGCCGAGGAAGTAATCGGGATCGAGGTAGCCGAGCACGAGGTCGGCGTCGCTCACCGTCGGCTCGGTGCCACCGCGGCCGTAGCTGGCGGGGCCCGGCAATGCGCTCGCGCTGTCCGGGCCGACCTGCAGCAGGCCGAGCTTGTTGACCCGCGCGATGCTGCCGCCGCCCGCGCCGATCTCCATCAGGTCGACCACCGGCACCTGGATCGGGATCCCGCTGCCCTTCTTGAACCGGTGCACGCGGCCCACCTCGAACGTCGTCACCTTGCCGGCGCGGCCTTTCTGGATCAGGCACGACTTGGCGGTGGTGCCGCCCATGTCGTAGGCGAACAGCTCCTGCATGCCGAGCATGCGGCCGAAGTGCTCGGCGGAGATCACCGCCGCGGTCGGGCCGGATTCGATCACGCGCACCGGCGACTGGCGCGCGGCTTCCACCGACGTGATGCCGCCGCTGGACAGCATCATGTAGATCTGCCCGCCGAACCCGAGCGCCTCCAGCCGCTGCTTGAGCCTGGCGAGATAACGCGCCGTCAGCGGCTTCACGTACGCATTGGCCACCGTGGTACTGGTGCGCTCGTACTCGCGGATCTGCGGGAGCACGTCGTAGGAGATGGACACGGCCAGCTCGGGCGCCTCGCGCTCGAGGATCGCCTTGACCTGCAGCTCGTGCGCCGGGTTCTCGAACGAGTTGATCAGGCACACCGCGAGCGACTCGACGCCCATCGACCGCATCTGCGCCAGCACGTCGCGCACCTGCTGCGCATCGAGCGGCTGGAGCACGCGGCCGTCGGCGGCGATGCGCTCGTCCAGCTCCAGCCGGAACGGCCGCTCCACCAGCGGCGGTGCCATCTCCGCGAAGATGTCGTAGGTGTCGTAGCGCTTCTCGCGGCCCAGTTCCAGCGTGTCGCGGAAGCCGCGCGTGGTGATCAGGCCGGTGCGGCTGCCCTTGCGCTCGATGATCGCGTTGATGACGAGCGTGGTGCCGTGCACCACCTCGCGCAGCCTGCCCGGCAGGTCGGGGATGCGTGCGGCGAGCGCCAGCACGCCCTGCTCCACCGCCTCGGATGGATCGGCCGGCGTGGTCAGGCACTTGTGGACGTGCAGCTCGCCGGTGTCGTCGTTCACCAGTACGAAGTCGGTGAAGGTGCCGCCGATGTCGCAGCCGAGGCGATAGGGATGGGAACTCATCGAAGGATCGGTCTCAATGGGGCTGGGTATCCGCCAGCGTGGACTTCAGGCGCGCGAGGTCGCGCTCCAGTTCGGCGCAGAGTTCGGCGGTTCGCGGCGAGCAGATGCCGGTGTAGTGCGAGGGATCGCGCAGGATGGCCAGACGCCGCTCGTCCAGCCCGCGCAGCCGCTCCGCGATGGTGGGGTCGGCGAACAACAGGTCGGCCAGGTTGCGTCCTTCCGCCAGCGCCTGCCGGCTGAGGCGGCGCACGGTCTCGTGGCCGTCGCGGTGGCCCGAGACGGACAGCAGCAGCTGCGCGGGCTCGGCTACGATCGCGCCGGCGGCATCGTCGAAGTTGCGGCGCATCAGGTCGCGCCGCACCACCATCGTGGCCATCGTCTTGCCGAGCAGGTCGGCGGCGAAGTACAGGCCCGCGGCCACCTCCGCCACGAAGAACGTCGATTCGAAGTTGGTCAGGTCGCGCTGGTGCTCCGAGACCTGGTCCATGTACACGGTCGCCATGCGCGGCATGAACACCTTCCACAGCGACTTCACCGCCTCGAAGCGGGACGGATTGCGCTTGTGCGGCATCGTGGAGCTGCCCACGTGGTCGGCCGTGAAGTGCTCCTCCACCTCGCCCAGCTCGCTGCGGTGCAGGTTGCGCATGTCGTCGGCGATGTTGGCGACGATGCCGAACGCCGAGACCAGCGCATGGGTGTAGTCGACCAGGTACTCGGCCTCGACGATCTGCGTCGGCAGCGGCGAAGGCTTCAGGCCCAGGCGCGCGAGCACTTCGCGCTCGAACGAGAGCGGGTCGTCGAAGAACAGCGAGGAGGCGTTGTACGCGCCGACCGCTCCGGCCATCTTGCCGCGCAGGTCCTCGGCGGCGGCATGCACCTGGCGGATCGCGCGGCCGAGGCGGCTGGCGAAGTGCGCCAGGCTCCAGCCGAAGGTGATCGGCTCGGCGTACTGCCCGTGCGTGCGGCCGATCTGCAGCGTGTCCCGTTCCTCCACGGCGCGCCGCAGCAGCGTCGACTGGAGTTCGATGAGGCACGGCAGCAGCACGTGGCGCGTGAACTCGCGGTAGCGGTACGCGTCGGCCGAGCAGACTATGTCGTTGGTGGTCGCCGTGAGGTGGACGAACGGCCTCGCGGTGTCGCACACGCGGCGCTTGAGGCAGTTCACGAGCGACATCACCGGGTGGCGGATGCGCTCCTGCTCCGCATGCACCTCCGCCGGCTGCACCTGCGCGGCGGCGGCACGCACTTCGTCGGCCACCGACCGTTCGCACAGGCCGCGCGCGGCCAGGCCTTCCGCCAGCGCGACCTCGACTTTCAGCATCGCCTGGAAGAAGCCGTCCTCCGACAGGTACGGCGCGATCCTCGCGGCCGCGGCCGGGTCCCGCCCATAGTAGCGGTGATCGAGCACGCCGATCATCGCGGACGCCTGGTACGGGTGGGTCACGGCGGCCACTTCGTTCAGTTGACCAGCAGGTTCAGCTCGCGCAGCAGCGGCACGCCGATCTCGCGGGCGCGCTGCATGCGGCGCTCGACGTCCTGCGGGCTGAAGTACTTGGCGGCCAGGCCGGTGGGCTCGACGGCGCGGCGGAAGTCGGGGTCTTCCGCGGCCTTGCGGAACGCGTCGTGCAGCACCTTCACGCGGTCGGCAGGCATCTTCTTCGGCGTGACCAGCATCAGGATGCTGTTGAACACGTCGGTGTTGCGGATGCCCTTCTCTTCCGAGGTGGGCACGCCCGGCAGCTCCGGCAGGCGCTCGTCGCCGAACACCAGGATCGCCGCGAGCGAGCCGTCCTTCAGCTGCGGCGCGATGCCGGAGACGGCGACCACCGCGGTCTTGACGTGCTTGCCCATCACCGATGGGATGTATTCGTTGCTGCCCTTGAAGGGTACGTACGTCATCTGGATGCCCGCATCGCGCGCGAGCACCTTGCCCAGCAGGTCGGGGGCGGAGCCGCTGCCGGCGCCGCCGTAATCCATTGAACCCGGCTCCTTCTTCGCCTGCGCGAGGAAGTCCTCGTACTTGCGCCAGGGCGCGTCGCCGCGCGTGAAGAGCACGTGCTTGAACTGCGAGTAGCCGAGCAGCGGCGAGAGGTCCTCGGGGTTGAACCGCATCTTCTGCTGCAGCACGGTCAGCGCGAGGAAGCCGTCGGTCGTCATCCCGATCGTGTAGCCATCGGGCTCGGCGCCGGCCAGTTCCGTCATCGCGAGCGCCTGCGCGGCGCCGGGCTTGTTGATGATGACGAGCGGCTGGGGCAGGTACTTGCCCGCGGCATTGACCAGCGCGCGCAGCGTGCCTTCGGCCGCGCTGCCCGGCGGGAAGCCGACCAGGATCCGGATCTCCTTGGAGGGGTAGCGGTCCTGTGCGGAAGCGGGCGCCAGCGGCAGCGCCACCAGCAGGCCGACGGCGGCCAGCGTCGCGGCGCGCCTGAAGAGGTCGAGTCTCATCGTCACTCCTTGTCAACGGGGCGAAATCGATTATCCGGCGCAGAATCGGCGAAGAGCTCCACGCGGGTACGATCGGCGCCATCGAATTTCCTTATCCGGCCGATGGTCCCCAGCAAGCACATCCACGTGTTCCGCACCGTGTGCCACGAGGGGACGGTGACGCGTGCGGCCGAGGTGCTGCGCCGCACGCAGTCGTCGGTCTCGCGTTCCGTGCGGGAGATCGAGGACGGCCTCGGCGTGCCCCTGTTCGAGCGGCACGGGCGCGGGATGCTGCTCACCGAATTCGGCAAGCTCCTGCTGCAGCGCGTCGAGCGCGCCTTCGGCGAGCTGGAGTCCGCGCGCAGCGGCCTGCTCGAGAAGGAACCCGGCCGGCGCCTGCGCCACGCGGGCATCTTCTCGCTGTCGGTGAATGAAGTGCGCCTGGATGTGCTGCAGGCCTTCGCGGTGCGCACGCGCGTGAACCTCGTCGCGCGCCAGCTCGGCGTGTCCCAGCCCGCGGTGAGCCTGGCCATCCGGGACATCGAGGCCGCGGCCGGCTTCCAGGTGTTCAACCGCAACGTCAGCGGCGTGGGCCTCACGCCCGGCGGCGAGACGCTGCTGCTGCACGTGAAGCGCGCGCTGGCCGAACTGCGCGTGGCCCAGGCCGAGATCGCCGCGATGAAGGGCGAGCTGCGAGGCGACGTCACCGTCGGCACGCTGCCTTTCGCGCGGCCCTACATGCTCCCCGTTGCCGTGGCGCGGCTGCTGGACGAGCACCCGGGACTGCGCGTGGCCACTGTCGAAGGGCCGTTCGAGACGCTGGTGTCGGGCCTGCTGGCCGGCGACCTCGACTTCGTCATCGGCGTGCTGCGGCCCGTCGAGCTCCATCCGGAGCTGGTCCGCGAGGAACTGTTCGTGCAGGACATGGCCGTGTTCGCGCGCGCCGGACATCCGCTGGCGCGGCGCAAGAGCCTCGCCCTGAAGGACATCGCGGGCGAGCAGTGGGTGCTCGCGCGCCGCCGCACGCCGACGCGCAACGTCATCTCCGCGCTGTTCGAGCGCCAGCAGCTGCCGCATCCGAACGTGGTGGTGGAGTCGTCCGACCTCACGTTCATCCACGGCCTGCTGCTGCAGAGCGACATGCTCACCGCGACGTCGACGCACCTGTTCCACCAGCAGGAAGAGAACGGCAGCCTGGTGAAGCTGCCGGTGGCGCTGCCGGGCACGAGCCGGCCCGTCGGCATCCTGCGGCGCACGCGCGAACATTCGTCGCCGGGCGCGAACCTGCTGATCCAGTGCGTGCGCGAAGTGCGCTGGCCGGATCGATAGCCCGACTGCGGAGTCCTCTATTGACTTCGGGGGGTCCGCCCTCTACCCTGCCTATCGATTAATCCTCAATAATCGATTGCAGATGCGTTTCTCCTCTCCCCCGTCGCGCCGCCAGACCCTGGCGCTCCTCGCCGGCGCCGCGCTGGCCCCGCTCACGTCCACCGCCCGCGCCCAAGCCTGGCCGGCACGGCCCGTCACCTTCGTCGTGCCCCTGCCGCCGGGCGGCGCGACCGACGCGCTCACCCGCAAGCTCGCGGACAAGCTGAGCAAGTCGCTCGGCCAGCCGGTCGTGGTGGAAAACCGCGCGGGCGCCGGCGGCACCGTCGGCGCGGGCTACGTGGCCAAGGCCAACCCGGACGGCCACACGATCCTGATGGGCGTGACCGGCAGCAACGCGATCAGCGCGTCGGTCTACAGCAAGCTGCCGTTCAACCCGGCGAAGGACTTCGCGCCCGTCGCGCTGATCGTCCGCTCGCCGCTGGTGCTGGTGAAGCGCCCCGGCCTCGCGGTGAATTCGCTGGCCGACTACGTGGCCGCGGCCCGCGCCAAACCCGAAGCGATCACCTATTCGTCCCCCGGCCGGGGCACCACGCTGCACCTGGCCGGCGGCATGCTGGGCATCGCCGCCAACATGCGGCTGATGCACGTGCCCTACCAGGGCAGCGGCCCGGCGCTGCAGGCCGTGCTGGCCGAGCAGGTGGACAGCATGTTCGCCGACCTGATGCAGGTGCTGCCGATGATCAAGGCCGGCAAGCTGCATGCGCTGGCCGTCACGTCGAAAGAGCGCCACGCGTTGCTGCCGCAGGTGCCCACGGTGGCCGAGTCCGGCTTTCCCCAGTACGAGGCGATCAGCTGGCATGCGCTGTTCGCCCCCGCGGGAACGCCCGGGCCGGTGGTGGAGAAGCTGCACGCGGAGGTCGTGCAGGCTCTGCGGGAGCCCGACATCCAGGAACACTTCGCTGCGCTCGGGCTCGTGGTCGACGCGCGCACGCCGGCAGACACGCAGCGCTTCGTGCAGGAGGAAACACAGAAGTGGGCGCAGGTGGTGAAGGCCACGGGCGCGGCGCTGGACTGAACGCGGGAGGCCGGACTTGGACATCCATTACGCCAGCGCGGTCGAGCTCGCCGCCGGCATCCGTGAGCGCCGTTTCTCCAGCCGCGAACTGCTGGAGACTTTCCTGAAGCGCGTCGAGGCGCTCGACGGCCGCATCAACGCCATCGTGGTGCGCGACTTCGAGCGGGCGCGCGCAGCGGCCGACGAGGCCGATGCCGCCCTCGCGCGCGGTGACGTCAGGGGCCCGCTGCACGGCGTGCCGATGACGGTGAAGGAGTCGTTCGACGTCGAAGGCCTGCCCACCAGCTGGGGCGTTCCGGCGCTGAAGGACAACATCGCGTCGTCGACCGCCGTGTCGGTGCGACGCCTGCAGGACGCCGGCGCAGTGGTCTTCGGCAAGACCAACATCGCGCTGCTGCTGGCCGACTACCAGAGCGCCAACGAGAACTACGGAACCACCTCGAACCCCTGGGACCTCTCGCGCACCTGTGGCGGCTCCTCCGGCGGCTCGGCCGCGGCGCTGGCCGCCGGGCTCGTCGGCTTCGAATGGGGCAGCGACATCGGCGGCTCGCTGCGCGTGCCGGCGCACTACTGCGGCATCTACTCGCACAAGCCGACCTGGGGCGTGATCCCGCCCGCCGGCCACTGGATCTCGCCCGGGCCGCGCACCGACGTTTCGGTGCCCGGTCCGATGGCGCGCAGCGCCACCGACCTCGAACTCGGCCTCAAGCTCACGGCCGGCCCCGACGGCGCCGACGCCCGCGCGCTGCGGCTCGAACTGCCCGCCTGTCCGCACAAGTCGGTGCGCGACTTCCGCGTCGCGGTGATGAGCGACTGCCCCGAAGCCGAAGTGGACGACGAGATCCGCACGGCCGTGGATGCGGTGGCGCGCCACCTGGCCGCCGAGGGGGCAAAGGTTTCGCAGGCGCGTCCGGACCTCGACTATCGCCAGCTCGCGCGCAACGACGTGCCGCTGTTCTTCCGCGCCACGACCTCGGGCCGCGTGCCGGACGCCGAATACGAGCGGCTGCTGCGGGAACGCACGACGCTCGACCCGGCCGACGACCGGCCGTACGAGCGCTATGTCCGCGCCGTCACCGCCACGCACCGCGACTGGCTGCAGGCCAACATGCGCCGCTATGCGATGCAGCAGGCCTGGGAGCGCTTCTTCGGCGACTGGGATGTGCTGATCTGCCCGACCGCGGCGACCACCGCTTTCCGCCACGACCCGACGCCGATGCTCGAACGCACGGTGCAGGTCAACGGCCGCGCGCAGCCGGTGGCCGACCAGATGTTCTGGGCCGGCCTCGTCGGCATCCCCTACCTGCCTGCCACCGTGGTGCCCGCCGCGCGTTCACGCGAGGGCCTGCCGATCGGCGTGCAGATCGTCGCGCGCCAGTACGGCGACCTCACCTCGATCGCGCTGGCGCGCCTGCTCGAGCAGGGCTTCCGCCGCTTCGAGCCGCCGCCGCAACCCTGACGCGCGGGCGCCGCCCGCAAGGAGACAGACATGGACAAGCTGGCGATCGCCAACGGCACCGTGGTGACGATGAACCCGGCGCGCGACATCCTTCCCGGCGGCACGGTGCTGGTCGAAGGCGGCCGCATCGCGGCGGTGCTGCCGCCGGGCGCGGGTGTTCCCGAGGGCTACAAGGCGCTGGACGCGAAGGGCTGCGCGGTGCTGCCCGGCCTCGTGAACGCCCACACGCACCTGTACGCATCGCTGGGCCGCAGCCTCTCGTTCGGCGAGGACCTGCTGCAGTGGCTCGGCACGCAGAAGAACCTGATCGCCCAGTTCGACGACGAGGATTTCCTCACCTGCATCGAGGTGGGCCTGGCGCTGAACATCAAGTCCGGCAACACCTGCGTGGTCGATGCGATGGCGCTGCCGGCCCGCAGCGACGCGCGCTACCGCGAGGCGTTGCGCCTGGCCGCGCGCTACAGGCTGCAGTACGTGATGGCGCGCGCCTACACCAGCCAGATGGTCGCGCCGGAGTACGCGGAGGACCTGCCCACCCTGGAGAAATCCCTGCGTTCGCTGCTGGACGAGTTCCACGGCAGCGCCGACGGCCGCATCGCCATCGAACTGTCTCCCAACCTGCCCTGGGGCCTCTCCAACGAGGGCTTCCGGATGACCCGGCGGCTCGCCGACGAGTACCGCGTGCGGATCCACATGCACACGGCGGAGTCGGCCGACTACCCGGTGATGATTGAGAAGGCGTTCGGCCACCGCTCGAACATCAAGGTGTACGAAGACGGCGGCTGCCTCGGCCCGGACGTGCAGCTGCTCGGCTGCGCCGCGCTCACCGACGCCGAGTTCGACATCGTCGCGCGCACCGGCACGCGGGTGATCCTCGACCCGGTCTCCGGCACGACGCTGGGCACCGGCGAGCCGCCCGTGCTGAAGGTGATCAACAACGGCAACCCGACGGCAGTAGCGACCAACGGACTCGCGAGCGCGGGAGCCCAGGACCTGTTCGAGGCCATGAAGACCATGGTGAGCCTGGCGCGTACGCGCGGCGGAGGCGTCCGCGCCATGTCGATGCAACGCGCGCTCGAGATGGCGACCATCGAGGGCGCCCGCGCTCTCGGGCTGGACGGCGAGATCGGCTCGCTGGAAACCGGCAAGCGCGCCGACGTGATCTGCGTCGACCTCGACAACGTGTTCTGCGGCCCCACCTTCGACGTGGCCGCCACGCTGGTGTTCGCCGCCACCAGCCGCGACGTGCGCGACGTCATCGTGGGTGGGCAGGTCGCGGTGCGCGACCGCAAGCTGCTGCTGGCCGACGAGGCCGAGCTCACGGCGCGTGCGACCCGGCGCGCCGGCGCCGCGCTCCAGCGCGCCAGGGCCAAGGGCGCGGCCGGATGATCTACGCGCAGTCGCTCGTCAACGGCCTGCTGCTCGGCGGGCTCTACGCCTGCATCGCCGCCGGCTTCTCGCTGGTGTGGGGCGTGCTGAACATCATCAACATCCTGCACGGCGCGTTCATCGTGCTGGGGGCCTATGTCGCCTTCTTCTTCCACCAGTGGTGGGGCATCCATCCCTTCGTGTCGGCGCTCGGCGCGGCCGCCATCGCCGGGATCATCGGTTACGTGCTGCAGGCGAGCCTGATCAACCGGGTGGTGGCCAAGTCGGTGCTGATCACGCTCACGCTCACCTTCGGGCTGGAGCTGATGGCCAACAACGCGATGCTGCTGGCCTTCACCGCCGACTTCCGCAAGGTGACGCTCGACAGGCCGCTGGGCAACGCGGACATCGGCGGCATCTTCCTGCCGCTCGACCGCGCCGCGGCGATGGGCCTGTCGCTGCTGGTGATCCTGGCCGTGGCCTACGCGCTGAAGGCGACCCGCATGGGCCGCGCCATCGTCGCGGTGCGCACCGACCGCGAGGCCGCGGCGCTGATGGGCGTGGACGTGGCGCGCACCTATGCGCTCACGTTCGCGATCGGCGCGATGATGGCGGCCGCCGCGGGCAGCCTGCTCAGCCTGGTGTTCCCGGTCTCGCCACTCAGCGGCCACGTGTTCCTCGGCAAGGCCTTCGTGGTGTGCGTGCTGGGCGGCGTGGGCAGCATCGGTGGCGCGGTGGTCGGCGGCATCGCGCTCGGCCTGATCGAGAGCTTCGGCGGCATCGTGTTCGGCCCCGAAAGCGGTCTGATCCTGGCGTTCACGCTGCTGCTCGCCTTCCTCGTGGTCCGGCCGCAGGGCTTCATGGGCAACAAGGCGCTGGTATGAGCAGGCGCGAGCTGGCCGCCCTCGCCGCCGTCCTGGTGCTGCTCGCCCTGTTGCCTGCCGTGGGCAACAACTACGTGCTGCGCGTGGGCACGACGATGCTCATGTACGCCGTGCTGGCGATGGCCTGGAACTTCATCGGCGGATTCGCCGGCTACCCGTCGTTCGCGACGGCGGCGTTCTTCGGCCTCGGCGCCTACGCCGGCGCGATCGTGCAGTCCAAGGGGCTGCCCGCGATCTCCGCGTGGATCTTCGCGGCGGGCGTGAGCGCGCTGGTCGCGCTGCTGCTGGGGCTGGCCGTACTGCGCCTGCGCGGCCACGCCTTCGCGATTGCGACGCTCGTGGTGGTGGAGCTGCTGCGCGAGATCGTCAACGGCTGGGTCTCGCTCACCGGCGGCGGCATGGGCATCAACCTGCCGGGTGCGATGACGCCGGAACAGGGCGCGCGCTACTACTTCTACGCGATGCTGGCGCTGGCGGCGATCACCTATTGCGCGATGCACGCCGTCGCCATCCGGCGGCTCGGCTTCGGGCTGCGCTGCATCAAGCAGAACGAGGACGCGGCGAGCATGGTGGGCGTCAACACCACCGTCTTCAAGTCGCTCGCCTTCATGCTGTCGGCCGCGTTCACGGCCGCGGCCGGCGCCGTGTACGCCTCCTGGACCGCCTACATCGAACCGGCCGACGTGTTCGACATCATGTTCTCGATCAAGGCGATCGTGATGGTGCTGCTGGGTGGCGCCGGCACGCTGCTCGGGCCGGTGCTGGGGGCCGTCGCCTTCCTCGCGCTGGATGAACTCGTGTGGCGCAATTTCCTGACGCTGCACACCGGCATCCTAGGCCTGCTGATCATCCTGCTGATCCTGTTCCTGCCGATGGGCCTGACCACGTTCAGCTGGCGCACCGCGCTGGGCAGCTGGCGGCCGGCGCCGGGGAGGCGTACATGAGCGCTCCGCTGCTGGAGCTGCGGCACGTGGCCCGCTCGTTCGGCGGCGTGCACGCCATCCGCGACGTGTCGCTCACGCTCAAGCGCGGCGAGGTGATCGGCGTCATCGGCCCCAATGGCGCCGGCAAGACGACGCTGGTGAACGTGATCACCGGCGTGCACCCGCCCTCCTCCGGCGAGATCCTGCACGAGGGCGCGCCGATCCACGGCCTGAAGCCGTACCAGGTGGCGGCGCGCGGCATCGCCCGCACCTTCCAGGTGGTCCAGCCGTTCCCCGCGATGACGGTCATCGAGAACGCGATGGCCGGTGCGCTGTTCGGCTCGGGCATCCGCTCGATGCCGCAGGCGCGCGAAGCCGCGATGGAGCACCTGCGTTTCTGCGGCCTGCACGCGCTGGCCGAACGGCCCGCGTCGCAGCTGACGCTGGCCCAGCGCAAGCGCCTCGAACTGGCCAAGAGCCTGGCGATGAGCCCGCGCCTCCTGATGCTGGACGAGGTGAACGCCGGCCTCAACACGGCCGAAGTCGACCAGGCCCTGGAACTGATCCGCGCCATCGCCGCCCGCGGCATCACCGTCCTGATCATCGAACACCTGCTGAAGGTGGTGATGACGCTGTGCAGCCGCGTCGTGGTGCTGCACCATGGCGAACTGATCGCCGACGACCCGCCCGGCGAGGTGGTGCGCGACGAGCGGGTGATCAAGGCCTACCTGGGAGACAAGTTCGCCCAGCGGTTGCGGGAGGCGCATGGCTGAAGCGCTGCTGAAGGTCGATTCGCTCGTCTCCGGTTATGGCGACATCACGGTGCTGCACGGCGTGGGCTTCGAGATGGCGCCCGCCGAGACCCTGTGCCTCGTGGGCTCGAACGGCGCGGGCAAGACCACGCTGCTGCGCACGCTGTCGGGGCTGCTGGACGTGCGCGGGGGCAGCGTGCGGTTCGACGGGAACGACATCACGCGCTGGGGGCCGCGGCAGATCCTCGCTGCGGGGATCGCCCATGTTCCCGAAGGCCGGCGCCTGTTCGGGCCGATGAGCGTGATCGACAACCTGCGAATGGGCGCCTACCTGCGCCACGACACGGCGGAGATCGAGCGCGACATCGAGCGGATGACTGCCATGTTCCCCATCCTGGCCAGGCGTGCGAACCAGCAGGCCGGCACCCTCTCGGGCGGCGAGCAGCAGATGTGCGCCATCGCGCGCGGCATGATGGGCCGGCCGAAGCTGCTGATGATCGACGAGTTGTCGCTCGGGCTCGCGCCGCAGGTGGTCGAGCAGCTCGGCGGGGTCATCGCGCAGGTCGCCCGCGAAGGCGTGGCCGTGCTGCTGGTCGAGCAGGACGTGACGACCGCCTTCGAGCTCGCCAGCAAGGGCGTGGTGCTCGACACCGGACGCGTGTCGCTGCAAGGCCCGACCGCCGAACTCTCCCGCAATCCCGCCGTGCGCCAGGCCTACATGGGTCTGGCCTGACGCATATCCCCGACGCTTCAACACTCAAAGGAGCCCCCATGAAGCCCGATTTCCTCCGCCGCTCGATCCTGGTGTCGTTCGCGTCTTCGGCGGCCCTCCTGCCGTTGCCCGGCCTGGCCGCCGACAAGGTGCTGAAGATCGGCGCCGCGCTGCCGCTCACCGGGCCGCTGTCGCCCGAAGGCGTGCGCCAGCGCAACGGCTACCAGATGTGGGCCGACACCGTCAACGCCAAGGGGGGCATCAAGGCCGGCGGCGACACCTACAAGGTGGAGATGGTCTACGTCGACTACCAGTCCAACACGCCGCGCGCCGTGCAGTCGGTCGAGCGGCTGATCACGCAGGACAAGGTCGACTTCCTGTTCGGCCCGTTCGGTTCGGGCGCGGTGAAGGCGGCCAGCGCCGTCAGCGAGAAGTACGGCGTCCCCATGATCGCGCCGAATGCCGCGTCCGAGCAGGTCTACGACCAGGGCTTCAAGTACCTGTTCGGCGTGTACTCGCCCAACCAGACGCTGACCGAGCCGGTCGCCGAGCTGGTGGCCAAGACGCAGCCCACCATCAAGAAGGTGGCGATCCTCGCGCGCAACGACCTGTTCCCCACCGCGATCGCCGACGAGCTGCAGAAGTCCGTCAAGTCCCGCGGCATCGAGGTGGTCTACAGCGAGAAGTTCGCCATCGGCACGGTGGACTTCGGCGCGGCGATGACGAAGATGCGCAGCACCACCCCCGACTGGGTGTTCATCGCCGGCTACACCAACGACCTGATCCTGGCCCGCAAGCAGATGGCCGAACAGGGCGTGAGCGGCAAGCTGCTGACGATGGTGGTGGGCGCCGCCGACCGCAACTTCATCAAGGCCGTCGGTCCGCTGGCCGAGAACGTGACGACCTTCGCCTGGTGGGACGTGGCCGCGGGCTACAAGTCCAAGGACATCTTCGGTTCCGCCGAGAACTTCGGGAAGCTGTACGAAGCGAAGTTCAACGAGCCGCCGGAATACGCGGGCGCCGGTTCCGCCGCGTGCGGCGTTGTGCTGCAGATGGCGATCGAGAAGGTCGGCGGCGTCGACAAGGCCAAGGTGCGCGATGCGATCGCGGCCACCGATGCGATGACGTTCTGGGGTCCGGTGAAGTTCGGCCCCACGGGCCAGATCTCGTCGCTGAAGCCGCCGCTGCTGCAGAACCAGAAGGGCAACCCGGTGGTGATCTATCCGCCCGAGATCAAGCGGGCCGACCTGAAGATCGGCTTCAAGTGAACACCGCCACGGTGCGCGCGGACTGGCTGCTCGCTTCGGCGCGCGCAGCCGCGGTCGAGCGCGGCGTGGAGGTCCGTTACGACAGCACTGGCGTGCTAGCGATCGAGCGCGTCCAGCCCAGCGGCGACGCGACGCTGCTCATGCCGCCGCTGGCCAACGCGCACGACCACGGCCGCGGCATCAGGACGCTGGCCTACGGTGCGTTCGACGCGCCGGTGGAGGCGTGGGTCCCGGCCACGTACACGTTGCCGCCGGTCGACCCGTACCTGGTCGCCGCGGCCGCGTTCTGCCGGATGGCGCGCAGCGGCATCGGCTCGGCGGTGCACTGCCACCTCTCGCGCGATCCGCGCACCCTGGTGCGCGAGGCGCAGGCGGTGAGCCGCGCCGCGCGCGACGTCGGCATCCGCATCGCCTTCGTCGTGCCGCTGCGCGACCGGCACCGGCTCGGCTACGGCCCCGACGAAGCCATCCTGCGGCTGCTCGATGCGCCGGATGCCGAAGCGATCCGCGCGCGCTGGCTGCGGCCGATCGCCTCCATCGACGAACAGGTGTCCGTGGTGGACGAGATCGCCGCCGCCTGCGATTCGCCGCAGTTCCAGGTGCAGTACGGGCCGGTCGGGGCCGAATGGTGTTCCGATCCCCTGCTGGAGCGCATCGCGGCCGCCTCCGGAGCGAGCGGCCGCCGCGTTCACATGCACCTGCTCGAGTCGCGCTACCAGCGCGAGTGGGCCGACCGCGAGTACCCGGAAGGCATCGTGCGCCACCTCGACCAGGCCGGGCTGCTGTCGCCGCGTCTCACCGTGGCGCACGGCACCTGGTTGCGTCCGAACGAATGCGAGCTGCTGGCCAGCCGAGGCGTGGTCGTGTCGATCAACACCAGTTCCAACCTGCGCCTTCGCTCCGGCGTCGCGCCGTTGCGGCACATCCGCGAAGCGGGATTGAAGTTCGCCGTGGGACTGGATGCGCTGGCGATCGACGACGACGACGACCTGCTGCGCGAGATGCGCCTGCTGCGTCTGCTGCACGGCGGCACGGGCTTCGCACCGGGCGTCCCGCGCGAGGCGGTCCTGGAGGCGGCCTGCTGCCACGGCGCCGCCGCGGCGGGCTGCGCGGGCGCCGGCGAGATCGCGGCCGGCGGGCCGGGCGACCTGCTGCTGCTCGACCTGAAGCGCGAGACCGCCGACCTGTGCGAGCCGCTGTCGGACGTCGCCACCCTGCTGCATGCGCGCGCCACCGCGGCCAGCGTCCGAACGCTGGTGGTCGCGGGCCGGACGGTGGTCCAGGACGGAAAAGTCTGCGGCGTCGACGAAGCGGCGGTCGTCTCGGAGCTGCACGCGCAACTGCGGACGCATGCGGACGCCATGGCGCAGTTCCTGCCGCTGCTGCGCCGCTACCAGTCGGCGCTGGCCGATTTCTACGAAGGAAGGACCCGTTCAATGGGAGACTTGCCATGAGCCTCGACAACTTCAAACGCACGCTGCCCGCCAACCGCATGGTGTTCGACGTCCGGCGCGACATGGCGCTGGTGCAGCGTTTCAGATCGGACCTCGAAGGGCTGATGGAGTCCTACGGCCTTTCCGCCGAGGAGCGCGACGCGTTCCGCGCCCAGGACCTCAAGCGGATGCTGGCGCTCGGCGTGCATCCTTATTTCCTGACGCAGATCACGCGCCTCTTCCACGGCTCGGCGAACAACCACCAGGGCAGCGCGGCGATCCAGGCGTACCGCCGGCAGCTGGTCGACTCGAAGGACTGAGCACCATGGCGCAACTTGTGAGCTGCATGGCCGTGGCGCACGCGCCGGGCATGACGGGCTGGTTCGACAAGGCCGAGCCCGGCCAGCGGGAGCGGCTGCAGGCCGGCTACGCCGACCTGGGCCGCCGCCTGAAGGCCGCGCGGCCGGACGTGGTGATCGGCTTCGGCAACGACCACCTGCTGAACCTGCCGTTCGACAACCTGCCGGACATGTGCATCGGCACCGCCGCGCAATGGGAAGGACCCGCGCCGTGGTTCCAGGACTGGCTCGCGATCGAGCCGTTCCGCGTGCCGGGCAAGCCCGACGTCGCGCACGCGCTGGTGCAGGCGCTCGACCGGCGCGGCCTGGCGCTCGCCTTCCGCCCGGACCTGCTGATGGACGACAACTTCAGCGTGCCGCTGAAGGTGCTCACGCCGCAGTTCGACGTTCCGTTCATCCCGGTGCACATGAACTGCCTGGTGCCGCCGGTGCCCACGCCCAGGGCCTGCTTCGACAAGGGCGCGCTGATCGCGCGGGCGATCGCCGAGGACCTCCCCGCCGGCCTGCGCGTGGCGATCATGTCCACCGGCGGGCTGTCGCACGACCCGGGCGGGCCGCGCTACTTCGAGATCGACGAAGCCTTCGACCGCTGGTTCCTCGCGCTGCTGCAGCAGGGCGATACCGAGCGCGCGTTCGCCGAATGCACGCTGGAGCGCATGCGCGCCGCGGGCGCGGGCGGTACGCCGGAGCTGATCGCCTGGTTCGTCGCGTGGGGCGCGGCGCAGGGCGCGCCGGCCGAGATCGTCTGCTACGAACCCACCGTCGGCCTGCGCTGCAGCATGGGCGGCGTCAGCTGGAAGTGAAGGAACGACGATGGAACGCGAGAGACTGCCGCTGCCCGACCACGTCGTCACCCACGATGCGGGGCGCACCACGGTCTACCTGCTGCACGGCATCTACGGCGCCAAGGAATACTGGCGGCCGCTGACGCGCCGGCTGGTGGAGGCGGGCTACCGCGTGATCGCATGGGACGCGCCCGGCTACGGCTTGTCCAAGCGCCCGGACGACTTCAGCTTCGACGTGGTGGCCGAAGCCGGTGCGCGGCTCATCCGCGCCACCGGCACCGAACACAACGTGGTGTTCGGCCACAGCATGGGCGGCCAGATCACGCCGCGGCTGGTCGGCAAGGTGGCGGACCGCGTGCGCGCGGCCGTGATCACCGCCACCATCGGCTACTTCGCCAATCGCACGCCGGAGGAGCAGGCCGAGTTCGTCCGCACGCGAACGAAGCCGCCCGAGCCGGGCACCGACCCGAAGGTCGCGCAGCTCGCCGTCATCAACGGCATGTTCGCGGCCGGCGCCACCGGGGCGGACGTCGACCTGGTGCGCGAAGTTGCGATGCAGACGCCGCCGGACAGCGTGCAGGCGTCGGTGCGCGCCGTGCAGGCCTACCCCGAGCAGGACGCCGTCGGCGCATTCCGCGCGCTGGCCGTGCCCACGCTGCTGGTCGCCGGGTCGGAGGACAAGGTGGGGCATCCCGAAGGCATGCGGCGCGTCGCGGCGATGGCCGCCCGCTCCGAGTTCGCGGTGGTTTCCCGCTCGGGGCATTACCCGTGGGCGGAGAACACCGCGGAGTTCACGCCGCTGCTGCTGGATTTCCTGCGGCGGCACGCGCCTGCGGGCTGACACGCGTTGAAGGAACGTCCGATGAAGAAGCTGCTCGCCTCCTGTTGTTTCGCCCTCGCATGCGCATCGCAGGCGAACGCCCAGGGTTTCCCGTCCAGGCCGATCACGCTCGTGATCCCGTTCTCGGCCGGAGGCCCCGCGGACATCATCGCTCGCACGATCGCGCCGAAGCTGCAGGAGGAGCTGGGCCAGCCCATCGTCGTCGACAACCGCGCGGGCGGCAACGGCAACATCGCGCACGCGCTGGTGGCCCGCGCGCCGGCCGACGGGCACACGCTGCTCTACGTGGCGCCCGGGATCGTCACCAATCCTTCGCTGTTCAAGGCCGCGCAGGTCGACCCGTTCAAGGAGCTCACGCCGGTCGCCCAGCTCACGACGCAGTCGTACGTGATGATCGCGCATCCCTCGTTCAAGCCGAGGACGCTCCCCGAGCTGATCGCGGCGGCCGACACCGGCCAGGTGACCTGCGCGAGCGGCGGCGGACTACCCGCTTTCGCCTGCGACTGGCTGCGCTCGACGACGAAGAAGAACATCACGCACGTCCGCTACAAGGGGACGCAGGCGCTCAACGACCTCGTCGGCGGGCACGTGAACGTGATGGTCGACCTCTTCAACACCGCGCTGCCGCAAGTGCGCGCCGGCACGGTGCGGCCCATCGCGCTCACCCGCGCGACGCGTGGCCAGCCGCTGCCGGACGTGCCGGTCTTCGCCGAGACGCTGCCGGGCTTCGTGCTGCAGGGGTGGCACGGCATCATGGCGCCCGCAGGCACCGCGGCGGACCGGGTCGAACGCCTGAACGCGGCGTTCACCCGCGCGCTCGCCGACCCCGCCGTTCGCCAGAAGATCACGGACAGCTTCATCGAAGTCACGCCCACGAGCGCGGCGGCCTTCGCTGAGACGCTCAAGCGCGACTACGAGAAGTACGCGCGGATCGTGAAGGAAGCGGGCATCCAGCCGGACTGAAGGCGCGGCTACGACACCCGGGTCACTCGGGCGAGATCTTCGCCGCCTTCACCAGCTGCGCGTTCTTGCGGATCTCCTCCTGCACGAACTCACGGAAGGCCGGCCCCGAGCGCGAGACCGTCTGCACGCCCATGCCGCGCAGCGACGTCCTGACGCCGTTGTCGGCCAGCGCCGCATCGCTCGCGCGGCGCAGTTCGGCGACTACGTCGGCCGGCGTTCCCTTGGGCGCGAACAGCCCGGCCCAGGTGCCCGCCTCGACGCCCTTGAACCCGAGCTCGGCGAAGGTGGGCACTTCCGGCAGTGAAGGATGCCGCTCCGCCGAGGCGACGGCCAGAGCGCGGGTCTTGCCCGACTGCACCAGCGGCAGCGACACCGCGACGGTGTCGAACATCATGTCGACCACGCCGCCCATCAGGTCCACCGAAGCGGGCGCGCCGCCCTTGTACGGAACATGGGTGAGCTGCACCCCGGAGGCGCGTTCGAACATCACGCCCGCGAGATGCAGCGACGTGCCCAGGCCCGCCGACGCGTAGGTGAGCTTGCCCGGCTCCGCCTTTGCGCGCGCGACCAGTTCCGCCACGTTTCTCGGGCCCTTCTGCGGGTGCACCACCAGCACGTTGGGCACGCTGCCGAAATACGCGATGGGCTCGAAGTCGTTGAACGCGTCGTAGCCCGGCTTGTTGAAGAGCGAGGGATTGGCGCCGTGCGTCGCCGACGTTCCGACCAGCAGCGTGTAGCCGTCCGGCTGGGCGCGCGCGACCGCGGCCGCGCCGATGTTGCCGGCCGCGCCCGCGCGGTTTTCCACCACCACCGACTGCTGCAGCTCGCGCGACATCTGCTGCGCGACCGTGCGCGTGATGTTGTCGATGGCGCCGGCCGCCGCGAACGGCACGATCAGCTTCACCGGCTGCTGCGGGTACTTGCGTTGCGCCCACGCGTTCAGCGGCAGGGCCGATGCGGCCGCCACGGCCAGGGTTGCGCCCAGCCATTCGCGGCGGGTCGGGTTGTTCTTGAAGATCACTCTTGCTCCTAGGTTTCCAGGGTGACGACCGCCACCTTCTCAAGCGTCTCGAAGATCTCGAGCACGTACGGTACGCCCTTGCGCACGTCGATCACGACGCCGGGCGAAAGGTCCACGGTCTCGCCCTGCGTGCGCAGGCGGCCACGGCCCTTGTAGACGACGAAGCTTTCCGACCAGGTCATGCCGTCCGGACGCACGTAGGTGCCCGGCTCGGCCTTCCACTTCGCGAGCCGATAAGGCTCGCGGCCCCGGTCGGTCGGGACGGTGGCGCGCGACGTGCCGGGGGCCTGCGCGATGGGTTCCCAGGGCACCGAGGCGGCGCTCGCTTCGAATTTGTGTGTCATCGGGCGGTCCCCATCTGCTTGTGCAGCCAGGCTGCGATGCGCTCGCGCTCGGGGCCGGAGCCCTCCACGACGCCGGGAATCTTCAGGAACTCATGGTCCGCGCCCTGCACCACCGAAACCGTGATCGGCACGTCGACGAGAGACAGCGCGTGGGCCATCGAGAAGGTGTGGCTCAAAAGAGCGTCCTGGTCGCCGCAGGACAGGTAGGTGGGGCACATCTTCCCGAGGTGCGGGTTGTGCACGGGACTCACCAGTGGCAGGCGGATCTTGTCGGTGAAGTTCATGCCCAGGTACGACATGATGAACATCTCCGACACGCCGGCGTAGTAGTGCGGCTGTTGCAGCCACAGGGGCACGTCGAGCACGCCGAATTCCAGCACGGCCGCAGCGAACCTGACGGGAACGCCGGCGAGGTCGCCGCCGTCGAGGTCCTCCTCCGAGCCGTGCAGCGCGAGCACCGTGCAGGCCGCAAGGTTGCCGCCGGCGGAGCCGCCGCCGATCGCGATACGCGACGGGTCGCCGTTGTATTCCGCGATGTGCCTGCTGACCCAGCGCGCCGCGTAGATGCAGTCTTCGAGGCCCTGCGGGTACGGCTGCTCGGGGGCGAGCGCATAGTCGACGTTCACCACGACGAAGCCGGCCGTTGCGAGCAGCATCCCGAGCTTGCGCTCGCCTTCCGCGGTGCCGGTGAACCAGCCGCCGCCGTGCAGGTGGATGAGGACCGGGAAAGGTCCCTTCCCGTGCGGGACATAGATCTCCGCGGTGGGCGTGCTGCGCCCCTTGGGGCGCATCACCACGTGCTCGTGGAACTGCGCAAGATCGGGCAGGTCGACGTTCAGGCGAGCGTAGAGGCCGGCGCCCTTCTTGCGGCGGGCGACGAGGTCCTCGATGGACGTGATCGGCTTGTATTCGGCGAGCTGGCCCGTGACGAGCGAGCGCCAGTGCTCCATGTTGGCGTGGGGCATCTTTTCCTTCCTTGCTTACTGCAGCGCCTGCCTGGCGACGTTCTCGTAATCCGCGCGCACCTTCACGTACTCCGCGGGCGGCACCATCTTGAGCGGTGCCATCAGCTCGGTGAGCGGCTTCCACTCGGCCGGTGTCTTCACGCCCGGCAGCACCGGGTAGCTGTGACCCTTGCTCACGACGGCCTCCTGGGCTTCGGGCGTGAGGAACCAGGCCTGGAACAGGCGCGCGGCCTTTTCGTTGGGGGCGCCCTTCATGATCGCGGTGCCGCCGAACAGCGGCACGACGCCCTTGTCGATGAACGCGAATCCGACGGGGGAGCCGGCTTCCTTCATCTGCAGGTAACGCGTGAAGGACCCCCACGCGATCATCTTCACCGAGCCCGCGCCGACGTTCGGGTAGAGCGGCGGCACGCTCGGCACCACCTGCGCGTTGTCGCGGATCCCGCGCATCAGCTTCGGGTCGATTAGGCCGCTGTTGAACAGCTCGATCCAGACGAGCGTGGCGCCGCCGCCGCCCAGCGGGTTGTCCAGCACGAACTGGCCTTTCAGGCGCGGGTCCGCGAGGTCAGTGATCGATTTCGGCGCGTCCGCCGGCTTGATCTGCGTCGTGTTGTAAAGCGTGCCGTACGCGTCGGCGAACATGATCAGGAACTTGCCGTCCGGATCGGCGAAGCGCGCCGGCAGGGCCGAGAAGTTCGGCGGCTTGTACGGCGTGACGCGGTCCTTGGACACGTTGTAGAGCAGCTCCGTCATGCCGGCCATCAGCACGTCGGCTTCGGTCTTTCCGGCGGCGAATTCCGCATCGAGCTTGCTCACCAGCCGCGGCCCCGTCAGCGGGTTCGGCACGACGGTGACGTTGGGGAAGCGCTTGGTGAACACCTCCCAGAGCGGCTTGTACAGCGCGGAATACCCGCCGTACACGACCACCTGCGACTGCTTCGCAGCCACGGCTTCGTCATAGAGCTTCTGGATCGCGGTGGCATTGGCCGGGCTGCCGGCCCACGCGGTGTCCTGCGCGAACCCGGGCTTTCCGCAGATGAGGGTTGCGGCCGCGGCGGCGGCAATTGCTTGTCGGCGTGAGAAGGTCATGACAGCTCCAGGTGGGTAGGCAAGGGGTGGAATCAGCGCCGCAGCGCACGCCAGGCGCCGTAGAGGCAGGTGACGGCCAGGATGCAGGCGAGCAGCAGCACCAGCAACGCCGCGGCCTGCGTCGGCGAGCCGGCCTGCAGCACGCCGAACACCTGCATCGACACGGTGGGCCGGGTGGACGAGAGCAGCATCAGCGGCACGTCCAGGGTGCCCGCGATGATCACGGAGCTCACGATCCAGCCCGCCACGAGGCTGGGCGCGATCAGCCGCAGCACCACGTCGCCCAGCACGCGCAGCGGCGAGGCGCCGGAGACGGTGGCCGCCTCTTCGAGTTCGCGCCCGATCTGCGCCAGCCCGCCGCGAACCGCCCGGCTCGCGATCGGCATCACGGCGACCACCAGCCCGATCAGCGCCAGCCACGCCGTGCCATACAGCGCGCGCAGGCCCGGCACCGAGATGTAGGCCCACAGCAGCGCCACCGCGAGCGCGACGCCCGGCATCACGATCGGCAGCAGCGTCGCCAGGTCGAGCAGGCGTTCCATCCAGGGCCGCGAGTGCCGCCCGACGTGCGCCAGCAATGCCGCGAGAAGCACGGCCGCGAGCCCGCCGGTGATGGCGAGCACGGCCGTCAGCCGGAAGGCGGCCACCGTCTGCGAATCACGGAGCACCGCCGTGTAGTTCCCCGATGTGAAGCGCCAGACACCGATCGCCGGCTGGAACGAGGTGATCACCAACTGCACGACCGGCAGCAGCAGCGCAGCGATCGTGAACACGGCGATGAGCGCCGTGCCCGCATGGCCCCACGCGCCCAGCTGCCAGTTGTCGCCGCGGAAGGCCTTGCCGGTTACGGTGACGAAACGCCCCGGCTTCACCACGCTCCACTGCACCAGGAGCATGAGGGCGAGCGCCGCCATCACGAACAGGCTGAGCGCGCTTGCGCGGCCGTAATCCGCCGGCACGTCGTAGCTGATCGACTTGAAGATCTCGGTGGAGAGGAAGGAGATGTTGGCCAGTCCGCCGAGGATCTGCGGGATGTCGAACGTCCCCATGCCGAACACGATGCCGACGATCAGCACGCCGAAGATCGCCGGCGTCATAGACGGAATGGTGACGAGCACGATGGTCCTGAAGCGCCCCGCGCCGGAGATGAGCGATGCCTCCTCGTAGCTGCGGTTCATGCGCTGGAAGGGCCCGAGCAGCATGAGGTAGCAGAACCCGGTGAGCTTGAGCGACTGCACCGCGACCAGCCCGGTCCACGAGTACGCGTTGAATGGCGTCACGGACGAATTCGTGGCGGCGCGCACCGCCTGGTTCAGCAGCCCCGCGCCGGGATCGGCCAGCAGCGACCAACTGATCGCGTAGAACAGGTTCGGGGCGGCGAACACGAGCACCATCACCGGCGTCACGAGCCAGCCCAGGCGCACGCTGGTGCGGGTCGCCAGCAGCGCCAGCACGAGCGCGAGCAGCGTCGCGAGCAGCGTGGTCGACACCGCGTAGATGAGGGAGTTCTTCAGCGCCGCGTACGTTTCCGGGTTGCTGTAGACCCGCGTGAGCGTCTGCAGCGACCAGGCCGCCGTGCTGCCCGGGGCCGCGTCCCTGAAGATGCCGAGCACCTGCATCAGCACCGGCCAGACGAAGAAGAAGCCGACGCCCGCGACCAGCAGGGCCGCGCCGGCGTGCGCGGGAATCCGCGCCATGCCGCCGCCCGGATGGTTCGCGGCGAGCGCCGTCACACCGCCTCCGGAAGGACCACGGCCTGCTCCGGTCGCAGCCACAACGACAGCGAGGTTTCGCCCTCGAGTCGCGCACCCGGCACTTTCGCCACCAGCCGCGCGCCATGCGCCGCGAGCGTCAGCTCCGTCTGGTCGCCGAGGAACATGCGCTCGGTCACGGTGGCATCGATGCGGTTCGCCGTGTCCAGCGGCGATTGCTGCAGGCTCGAGCTGCGGAAAGCCACGACCGCCCCCCGGCCGGGCTGCACCCGCGCGCTCGCGACCGTCCTCGCACGCAACGCCGTGGGCCAGCCCGGCGGCTGCACCAGCGCCGTGTCGTTGTCCACCTGCGTGACGGCGCCGGGCACGAAATTGTCGAAGCCGACGAACTCGGCCACCCAGGCGGTCGCCGGAGATTCGAAGATCTCGCGGGGCGTGCCCAGTTGCTGCAGGCGGCCGGCGCGCATCACCGCGATGCGGTCCGACAGCGTCGCGGCCTCCAGCTGGTCGTGGGTGACGTAGACGCAGGTCGTCCGCACCTCGCGATGGATCCGTCGAAGTTCACGGCGCATGTAGGTGCGCAGCCCCGCGTCGAGGTTGGACAGCGGCTCGTCCAGCAACAGCACGTGCGGCCGGCTCGCAAGGGCGCGCGCCAGCGCGACGCGCTGCTGCTGCCCGCCGGAAAGGTCGGACACCGCCCTGTCTCCGAAACCCTCCATGCCCACCAGCGCGAGCGCGGACCGCACCTGCGCCGGGATGTCGTCCTTGCTGCCGCGCACCTTCAGCGGATAGGCCACGTTTGCGGACACTCTCATGTGGGGCCACAGCGCATAGCTCTGGAACACCATGCCCAGGCCGCGCTTGTCGGCCGGCACCGACCAGCGGTCGCTGCCGTCCGCCACCAGCTGGCCGCCGATGGCGATGCGGCCCGCCGACGGTTGCTCCAGTCCCGCGATGCATCGCAGCGTGGTCGTCTTGCCGCAGCCGCTGGGGCCCAGCAGCGCGATGAATTCACCGTCGCCGACCCGCAGGTCGAGCGTGTCGACGGCGGGCGCGCCCGCGCCGTAGCGGCAGGTCATGCGTTCGATGACGATCTCGCTCAAGAGGTCGTACTCCAGCGATAGCGGTCCGGCAGGCTGCTCATCGCGTACGACGCGAGCCGGGTGTCCAGCCTGGAAGGCGCGCGCCCATCGCGCATCGCTTCATCCCGCCGCGCCACCGCATTTCGGATCGCATGCGCGGCGATGTAGCGGATCGGCTCCGGCGGGTACCAGCCGCTGCGCGCGCGCAGGAAGAGCCGGCCCAGCTGCGACCACGCGTCGTCGCGTCCCAGCAGCTGCGAAGCGAGCACGTGGCCGGCCAGCGCGGTCGCGCCCATGCCGTGGCCGCTGTAGCCGATGGCGTAGTGGATGCGCGGATCGCCGGGCATCGTGTCGAACCAGGGCAGCCCGGTGGACGAGCGGTCAATGGGGCCCGACCATGACGCCGCGACCGGCACGTCGCGCAGCTCGGGATACAGGTAGCGGAAGTCCTGCTCGACCTCGGCGGTCATCCGGGGGCTGAAATCGAACTCGGGTCCGATGCGGTTGGCCCAGGCGATGCTGCCGCCGCCGCGGCCCATGTAGACGCGGCCATTCGCGCTGACGCCGCCGTAGTTGAGCATCATGCGCGAGTTGACGCCGCCGGGACGGCGCCGCAGGCCGCGCTGCGCCAGCAGCTCGGGGATCGGGTCGGTGACCACCATCTCGCTGGACGTCACCGCGATGAAGGGCTTGAGCTGAGGCAGGTGCGACATCCAGGCATTCGCCGCGAGCAGCACCTTCCCGGCGCGCACGCGGCCCCTTTCGCTGCACACGGACACGCCGGCGGGCTCGCTCGCGATGCGCGTCACCGGCGAGGCTTCGTACACGCGAATGCCACGTTCGATCGCCAGCTTCCGCAGGCCCCGCGCGAGCTTGGCCGGCTGCACGCGCAGCGCGTTGTCCTCCGCCACGCCGGAGAAGTAAGGTGCCTCGCCGAACAGCTCCTTGAGTTCGGCCCTGGAGAGCACACGGTGCGGCGGCGTCACGCCGGCCGCTTCCGCAGCCTTGAACATCGGCAGCCACGCACCTTGCTGGTTCGCAAACGTGGTGCTCCACACGGACGTTTCGCTGCGCAGGTCGCAGTCGATCGCGTTGGCGGCGATGAAGGCGCGCACGTCGTCGAGGACATCGACGCTGGCCTTCAGGAGGTGCACGCCGTCCTGCTTGCCCAGCAGGCGCAGCAGCACCGGAAGCCGCCCCCACCAATGGCCGGTGGCGCCGCTGTTGCGGCCGCTCGCGCCCTGGCCGCAGAGGCCCGCTTCGACGATCGCGATGTCGAGCGCAGGCGATTGCTCCTTCAGCCGCAAGGCGGTCCACAGCGCGGTGAAGCCGCCGCCGACCATGCAGACGTCGGCCCGCGTGTCGCCTTCGAGCACCGCGGGCGTGAAGCCGGGCTCGGCCGCCATCGCTTCCTCGAGCCACACCGAAGACGCAGCGGCCCGGCGCGGGTCCTTGCGCCAGGGCTGCATGCGAAGCTCGAGCGCCACGGCCGCGTCCCGGTCAGCAGCAGTGCACGAACCGCGGCCGGTACCGGCCCTCGCCCGCGCGGTCGACCGCCGCCACGTGCGGCGCCGCAAAGTGCGTCGGGAACAACAGGCTGCGCTGCTCCGCGCAATGCTCCAGCACCTTGCGCCGGCTCACGCGCGCCAGCACGGGGTCGCCGCAGAAGCGCGTGCTCCAGTCGGGCTCGCACACCTGGATCGGATGGTGGATGGTGTCGCCGCAGAACACGGCGCCGCCGCCCTCCTCCAGCAGCTTGAGCACCACGTGGCCGGGCGTGTGGCCCGGCGTCGGCTCCACCCGCAGCGCGCCGGTGATCTCGTGCAGGCCTTCGAGCAGCTGCGCCTGCCCCGCCTGGATGACGGGCAGCACGCTGTCGTCGTACATGCAGGCGCGGCCGGGGTTCTCCTGGCGGCGGTTGCCGACCTCCGGGTCCCACGCTTCGTTCTCGATGCGCGAGAAGAGGTAGCGCGCATTCGGGAAGGTGGGCACCCAGCGGCCGTTCTCCAGCCGCGTGTTCCATCCCACGTGGTCGGCGTGCAGGTGCGTGCACAGCACGATGTCGATGTCCTGCGGCTTCGCGCCGGCCGCTTCGAGCCGCTCCAGGAACGGCACATTCAGCTGGTGGAAGCGCGGCAACCACGGCCGCTCCTTGTGGTTGCCGGCGCAGGTGTCCAGCAGGATCGTGAGGTCGTCCGTGCGGATCAGCCAGGAGTGGTTGCTCGTGATCAGCCTGTCGTGCACGGGGTCGTAGTGCGTCGGCACCAGCCAGTCGAAGTGCGGCTCGAAACGCGCGCGGTCGAGGTCGGGCAGGAAGTGGCCGGCGACCGAATCGTTCGGGCCCACCTGCTCCTCGACGCGCGTGATGGTGGCGGCGCCCACGCGCCAGGTCTGGGTGGTGATGGACACGTCAGGTGTTCAGGTTCTGGCGCACCGGCCGGCGCCACGGGATCACGGCGCGTTCGATGCGCGCCAGCAGGAGCTGCGAGAGATAGCCGAGCAGCGCCACCAGGATCAGCGCGACGTACATGTCGCGCACCTCGAAGATCTGCCACGAGTGCCAGATCACGTAGCCCAGCCCCTTCTCGGTGCCGAAGTTCTCCGCGATCACCACCACGATCAGCGACATGCCCAGCCCGAGCTGGAAACCGGTGAAGATGAAGGGCAGCGCGGCTGGCAGCGCGATGGTGCGATAGGCCTGCCAGCGCCGCGCGCGGAAATCGGCCGCGACGTCGAGGTACACGCGCTCGATGTTCACCACGCCGGCCAGCGTGGCCATGAGCACCTGGAAGAACACCGCCACGCCCACGATCACCCACTTGGAGCTCTCGCCCAGGCCGAACATCAGCATGATCAGCGGGAACAGCGCCACCTTCGGGATCGGGTAGATCGCCGCGATCGCCGGCTGCAGCAGCTGGCGCAGCACGGGCGAAAGGCCCATCGCGATGCCGAGCAGCACGCCGGGGATCGCGCCCAGCACGAAGCCGATCAGCATGCGGCTGATGGTGTAGCCGGTGTGGATCCACAGCTCCTTGTGCATCGCCTGCGTCAGCAGGTCCTGGATCACGACCGAGGGCATCGGGAAGAAGCGCGCATCGAGCAGCTTCACCCGCACCAGGATCTCCCACAGCACCAGCATCAGCACCGGGGAGGCCACGGCCAGGAACCAGCCCTGGCGCGTGAGCTTCTTCCACGCGGGCTCGCCGGCGGTGTCGTCCGGCAGCACGCGCACTTCGTCAGCGGTCGCTATCCTCATCTGCCCACCACCTCTTCGCGCAGCATCAGCCAGATCTCGCGGCTCAGGCGCGCATAGTCCGGGTCACCCCGCAGGTCCATCGCCGCGCGCGGACGCGGGAAGTTCACCCGCAGGTCGGCCTTGATGCGGCCGGGCCGCGCGCTCATGACGAGCACCCGGTCGCTCAGGACCAGCGCCTCGTCGATCGAGTGCGTGATGAAGAGGACGGTCTTGCGCGTCTCGCCCCAGATGCGCAGCAGCTCCTCCTGCAACAGGATCTTGTTCTGCTCGTCCAGCGCCGCGAACGGCTCGTCCATCAGCAGCACCTCGGGGTCGTTGGCGAACGCGCGGGCCACGCTGGCACGCTGCTTCATGCCGCCCGAGAGCTGGTAGGGGTACGCATCGGCGAAGCGCTCGAGGCCGGTGAGCGCGAGGAACTTGTCGACGACGGGATCGATCTGCGCGCGCGGCACGTCGCGCAGCATCAGGCCGTAGCCGACGTTGGCGCGCACCGTCATCCAGGGGAAGATCGACGTCTCCTGGAACACCATGGTGCTGAGCGGCTTGCCCGCATCGCGGTGGCGGATCGACACGCTGCCCTGCGAAGGCGTTTCCAGTCCCGCGACGATGCGCAGCAGCGTCGTCTTGCCGCAGCCGGACGGGCCGACGATCGTCACGAATTCGCCTTCGGCGACGTCGATGCTGCAGCCCTCCAGCGCACTCACCGTCGCGGCGCCGGCCTGGAACTGCTTGGCCAGGCCGCGGACCGCGATCTTGGTCCCGGCGCTCACCGCGCCGCCCCCGCCGTCGCGGGGATTGGCCTTGTCGAGCGGGTCAACGCGAAGCATCGAGCTGTTTCTTGGCGCGCTCCGCGTAGGACTGGTCCACGATGTCGGAGAGCTTGACCTCCTCCTTCATGCGGCCGTTCGCGTGCCACCACTTGACGTCTTCGGCCATGCCGGCGGTGTTGAGCTTGCCGTCGGGATGGATCCCGGGGAACTTCATGGTCTTGTACAGCTCGGGGTTCTTCACCGTGGTGTGCTTGGTGAGGATCTGCACGAGCTCGTCCTTCGAAGCCTTGCCGGCGAGCGCCGCGTTGTAGAAGCGGGCCGCCTTGAGGTAGGCGACCATGAACTTGTCGGCCACCGCCTGCCGCTTGATGATGCCCGGGCCGTACATCAGCGCGCCGTACTGCTGGTTGGGGTACACGGTGTCGGCCCGCTTCCAGATCGTGGCGATGCCCTGCGCTTCCACCTGCGTCACGAGCGGCTCGATCAGCACGCCGACGTCGATCTTCTTGGTGCCCAGCGCGGCCGCGATGTCCCCGAACGTCATGTTCGTCATCTTCAGGTCCGACTCCTTCAGGCCGCCGCTCGCCAGCAGCTTCCCGATGGTGACTTCGCTGCTGGCGCCCACCTTGTAGCCGGTGACGGCGAGCGAACGGTCCTTCAGGTCGGCCGGCGTCTTGATCTGGTCGGCGAGGTCCTTGCGCACCACGAAGGCGAAGTAGCCGTGGCCCGGCAGCGTGCTGCCCTTGTCCGCGACGATCTTGAACTGCAGCCCCTGCCGCACCGCGTTGTAGACGCCCGCGCCGGGCGAGCCGCCCGAGGCGTCGAGGTCCCCGGTGGACAAGAGCGTGGTGAGCGCCGCGCCGGAGTCGATCTTGACCATCTCGACGTCGAGGCCCTGCTCCTTGAAGAAGCCTTTTTCCAGCGCGATGTACAGCGGCGCGTCGGAAACGGACGAGTACGCGCCGACCTTGACCTTGTCCTGCGCCCACGCGGGCGCGGCGGCCGCGAGGCCCGCGATGGCCGCGGCGGCCACCCCGCGCAGCAGCGCGGGCAAGCAGTTCGTATTCATGGGGAAACCTCCTGGGTTGCCGTTCCGATGTTATCTGGCGCTATGTCGATTTACAACAGATAATCGATTTTCCTCGGAGAAACCCCGATGCCGATCGAAGCTGTTCCCTTCCCCAACGCCTGGCTCGCCGCGCAGATGCGCTCGGACCGTGACCGATGGGTGTTCCAGCTGAGCGCCGCCGAGCTGCGCGAGATCGCGGGCGCGCTCGGGCGCGTGCGATCGCGCGGCCTGCAGATCCCGTTCGGCCCGCAGGACTTCCCGCTCGATTCGCTCCCGAAGCGGCTGGGGGCGATGCGTGACGAGATCGAGCAAGGCGCGGGCGTGGCCCTGATCCGCGGCCTGGAGGTGGACCGCTACGGCCTCGACGGCACCCGCCTCGTCTATTGGGGCCTGGGCGCGCACCTGGGCACCGCGCTGGCGCAGAACCCGAAGGGCGCGCTGCTGGTGGACGTGCGCGACGAAGGCGGCGACCCGTACAAGAACCCCACGCAGCGCGGCTATCACACCTCGCAGTACCTGCCGTTCCACAACGACCAGGGCGACGTCGTCGGCCTGCTGTGCTACCGCAGGTCGAAGGAAGGGGGCCTCAGCTGCGTGTGCAGCTCGGGCGCGATCCACAACGAGATCCTGGCCACGCGCCCCGAGCTGCTGGAGCTGCTGTACGGCGACTGGTATGCCGACATCCGCGGCGAGCAGCCGCCGGGCCGCAAGCCCTACTACGTCGAGCCGCGCTATGCCGTGCACAACGGCCGCTTCTATGCGCAGCATGGCCCGACCTACATCAAGTCGGCGCAGCGATTCGAGGAGGTGCCTCGCCTCACGCCGCAGCAGCTCGAGGCGCTGGAGCTTGTCACGCAGCTCGCGGCCGACGACCGCTTCCGGCTCGACATGGACTTCGAACCGGGGGATGTGCAGTTCCTCAACAACCACCTGGTGCTGCACTCGCGCACGGGGTTCGTGGATTTCGACGAGCCGCACCGCAAGCGCCACCTGCTGCGCCTGTGGCTCGACACGCCCTGGTATGCCGACATCCCGCCGTTCTTGCGGCCGCGGCACGAGGACATGGAGTATTGGCGCGCGAACCCGGTCAACCCGGATTGATCCAGCGGGCCGCGAACCCGTCGCGCGAACGGTCGATCGCGGCCACGTGGGGCGCGCCGAAATGCGTCGGCAGCAACAGCGCACCCGTGTCGGCGCAATGCTCCAGCACCCGCCGGCGCGTCTTGCGCGACTGGTCGGGGTCCTCGCAGAAGCACATCACCCAGTCCGGCGCATAGATCTGGATCGGGTGGTGGATCACGTCGCCGCAGAACACGCCGCCGCCGGACGGATGCAGCAGCTTGAGCAGGATGTGCCCCGGCGTGTGGCCGGGCGCATCCTCGATCAGCAACTGGTCGCCGATCGAATGCGGGCCCGACACCAGCTCGGCCAGGCCCGCCTCGATCACCGGCAGCACGCTGTCCTGGTAGGCGATGCGACGGTGCGGGTCGTCGGCGCCCTCGGGGTTCTTCGCCGGGTCCCAGTGGTCGCATTCCCTGCGTGAGAGCACATAGCGCGCGTTCGGGAACGTCGGCACCCAGCGGCCGTCCTTCAGCATCGTGTTCCAGCCGATGTGGTCGGCATGCAGGTGCGTGCACATCACGAAGTCGATGTCCTCCGGCGCCACGCCGGCTTCGGCCAGACGCTCGAGGTACGGCGTCTCCAGCATGTGGAAGCGCGGCCAGAAGTGGCGGTCCTTGTGGTTGCCCGAGCAGGCGTCCACCAGGATCGTGTGGTGCTTCGTGCGCACCAGCCAGGAATGCACGCTGGTGATGAGCGCGTCGCTCTCCGGAACGTAGTGGTTCGGCGCCAGCCACGACAGGTTGCTCTGGACGACGGTCGGGTCGAAGCCCTTGAAGTACTGGTCCGGCGGGTAGCTGCCGGCGCCCAGCTGCTCCTCGATGCGGGTGACGGTCGAGTCGCCGATCTGCCAGGTCAGGTTCATGGGGGGCACCGGTGGTTCAGTCGGCGGCGCGCTGGAACCAGTGCAGCACGCGCCTTTCCATGCGCAGCATGCCCAGGTTGAGGACGTAGCCGACGATGGCGAGCAGCAGGATGGCGGCGTACATCTCGCCGGCGCGCATGGCGAACTGCATCGTCATCAGGTAGTAGCCGATGCCCTCGGAGCCGGCGATCATCTCGGCGATCACCGTCACGATCAGCGCCAGCGCGAGGCTGGTGCGCAGGCCGACCAGGATGAAGGGCATGCTCGCGGGCAGCACCACGCGCACCAGCGTGCGCGAGGGCGGCACCTGGAACGTGCGGGCGACGTCCAGCGCGGTCCTCTCCACCGAACGCACGCCGGCGATCGTGTTCACGAGCACCGGGAAGAAGGTGGCGAACGCCACGATGAACACCTTCATCGAGGTGTCGATGCCCAGCAGCAGGATGAGCGGCGGCACGATGGCGGGGATCGGGATCGGCCGCACCAGTTCCACCAGCATGTCCAGCGCGGCATTCACCCAGCGCAAGCGGCCCATGAGCAGCCCCACGACGATGCCGAGCAGCCCTCCGGCCACGAAGCCGGCGGCCATGCGCCCCAGGCTCGAGAGGAACACCATCGGCAGCTCGCCCGACGTGAACGCCTCCTTGCCGGCCACCAGGATCTGCGACACCGGCGGCCAGTTCGGGCTGGCCACCCAGGTGCGAGCGGAAAGCTCCCACAGCACGAGCAGCGCCGCCACCAGACCGAAGCCCCAGATGCGGTAGTCGCGGTCACGCTTCATGGACCACCTCGCCGCCCACGGCCGTGGCGAGCACGCGCGCGTCCTGCAGCGCGTCGGGCTGGCAGGCGACCGGGTCCACCGACAGCACCGTCCAGTCGGCCAGCAGTCCGGGGCGCAGCACGCCGCGCTCGTGCTCGGAGAAGGCCACGTACGCCGCATCGCGCGTGTACATCGCCAGCGCCTCCTCGCCGTTCACCGCCTGCAGGCGGCCGACCGGCTCGTCGGTGCCGGCGATGCGGCGCGTGCGCGCCTGCCACAGGCCCAGCAGCGGCGAGTACGGCGTCACCGGCGAATCGGAACCGCCGCCCACGACCACGCCGCCGTCCAGCCAGCTGCGCACCGGCGTCGCCGTGGCCATCATCGCCGTGCCGAAGCGCTGCACCAGCAGCGGCCCGAACGTGTACTGCATCGAGCACTGCGTGGCCACCGTGATGCCCATCTTGCGCGCCTGGCGGATGTTGCGTTCCTCGGGCCACAGGTAGGCGTGGATCAGGCTGAAGCGCAGCGGCTTGAGCGGGATCTCGCGGTCGATCTCCTCGAACACGTCCAGGGCGATGTCGATCGCCTTGCCGCCCACGGTGTGGACGCCCAGCGACCAGCCGTTCTGCGCGCAGGTCTTCGCGATCGCGCGGAAGCTCTCGGTGGGCGTCACCTGGATGCCGCAATTGCAGCGCTCGTCCGGATACGGCTCGCGCATCAGCGAGGTGCCGAGCGATGCGCCGCCGTCCAGGAACAGCTTCACCGCGCCGAGCTTCATGCGCGCATCGCCGAAGCCGGTGCGCACGCCGAACTGCCGGATCCGCGCGACGTTCTCCTCCACCGGCAGGCTGGAGTCGGCCAGCGGCATCAGCACCGAGCGCATGGTGAGCTCGCCGCGCGCCCACAGGTTCTGGTAGATCCCGAACATCTCGGGCGTGAGGCCCGGGTCCACGATGCCGGTGAGCCCCGCGGCGTGGTAGACCTTCTGGATGTCCCGCAGCGCGCCTTCCTGGTCTTCCAGGCTCGGCGGCAGCACCAGCCGCGCCACCGGCTCGAACGCGGGCGGCTCCATCAGCACGCCGTTGGGCACGCCCTGCGCGTCGCGCTCGATCTTGCCGCCTTCGGGATTGGGCGTTTCCGCGCCGATGCCCGCGAGCTTCAGCGCCAGCGTGTTCGCCACCGCGGCATGGCCCACGCGCGGCAGGTAGATCGGCCGGTCGGCGCAGGCTGCGTCGAGCTCCTGGCGCGTCGGGTAGCGCTTTTCCTTGAGGTTCACCACGTGCCAGCCGGAGCCGCTGGTGATCCACGCCACCTGCGGGTTCCTGGCGGCATACGCGCGTATCGCGTCCTGGATGTCGGCGATCGACCGCGCGGCCGCGAGGTCGACCACGCGCGACTGGATGCCGGTCCACTGCATGTGGTTGTGCGTGTCGATCAGGCCCGGCACCACGGTGCCGCTGCCGTAGCGGATCACCTCGTGACCCGCGCCTGCGGCCGCACGCGCTTCCTCCACGCCGCCCACCGCGAGGATGCGGCCTTCGCGCACCGCCATCGCCCGCGCGCGCGGACGCGCCGGGTCCATGGTCACGATGTCGCCTTCGACGACGAGCGCCTTGCCGTTCACTGCCACTGCGATCGCCTCCTCAGCTGACCGGGCTGGTCGCGGTGCGGTACAGCACGGACTTCGCGTCGAACGGGCCATCGAGCAGCGCGTTCTTGCGCATCACGCCGACCACTTTCTCGACGGCGGCCGCGTCCACGGTCTTCTCGAACGGCGGGAGCTTGAGCCCCTTGACCTTCTCGGGCTCCATCTTCGTGTAGCCCGCGACGATGCGCACCCATTCGTCGCTGCTCTTGTTGGCGTTCGCCCAGTCCACGCCCTTGTTGTAGGCGCGCACGAACTTCTCGATCACCGCCGGGTTCTGCTCGATGAACGCCTTGGTGGAGGCGTACTGCGCCAGCGGCGCGGGTCCCGGCACCGCGTCGGTCGGCCAGCCGACCACCTCCATGCTGCCGCTGGCCACGGCGGCGGACAGGAACGGGTCCATGACGAAGGCGACCTCGGCACGGTTGCCGCGCACCGCGTCCACCATCTGGGGGAACGGCACTTCGACGTACGAGACCTTGTCGGGATCGCCGCCGGTGCGCCTGACCCATTCGCGCGCGTACAGCCAGCCGATGTTGTTGCGCGTGTTCACCGCCAGGCGCTTGCCCTCCAGCTCCTTGCCGGACTTCGGACCGCCCTTGTTGGCGATGATGCCGCCGATGTCGGGCGGCGGGCCGCCCATGGCGCTGCCCGCGGCGATCACCTGGAAGCCCAGGCCCTGCTTGGCGCCCAGCACGATCGAGACGATGTTGCTGAAGGCGATCTGCACCTGCCCGGCCGCGAGCGCCGGCAACCCGGCCGCGCCGCCGGCGGTGGGCGTCGTGTCGATCTCCAGGCCTTCGGCCGTGAAGAAGCCCTTGGCGATCGCCACCTGCAGCGGCGCCGTGTCGATGATCGGGATGGTGCTGAGGCGCAGCTTCGTGGGCTGCTGCTGCCCCAGCGCGACGGGCGCGACACCGGCGGCGAGCACGGCGCCGGAGAGCTTCAGGAGAGCGCGGCGATTCCGGGATGCAGCCATGTTCAACTCACCGGGTTGGTGGCCGTGCGGTACAGCAGGCCCTTGGTGTCCACGGGCGAGTCGAGCATCCCGTTCTTGCGCATCAGGCCCTGCACGGCGTCGACGCCGGCGGCATCGACCACCTTGTCGTACGGCGGCACGGTCAGGCCCTTGACCTTCTCCGGCGGCAGCTTGGTGTAGTTGGCGACGATCTGGATCCACTCGTCGCTGCTCTTGTTCGCGTTGGTCCAGTCCACGCCCTTCATGTAGCCGCGCACGAAGCGCTCGATGATCTGCGGGTTCTGGTCGATGTAGGTCTTGGTCGCCGCGTACATGCCGACGGGCACCTTCTTCATCACCACGTTGTACGGCCAGCCCACCACCTGCATGTTCTCGGCGTTCTGGGCGTTCGAGAGGAACGGCTCCACCACGAACGCGGCCTCGACCCGGTCGCCGCGCACCGCATCCGTCATCTGCGGGAACGGCACTTCCATGTAGTTCACCTTGTCCGGGTCGCCGCCGGTGGCGCGCACCCATTCGCGGGCGAACAGCCAGATCACGTTGTTGCGGGTGTTCACCGCGATGCGCTTGCCTTCGAAGTCCTTGCCGGTCTTGAACGGCGCGCCCTTCTTCGCGATCAGGCCGGCCAGGTCCGGCGTGGTGTCGCCGGTGCCGGCGCCCATCGCGATCACCTGGAAACCGAGGCCCTGCTTGGCGCCCAGCACGATCGAGATGATGTTGCTGAACGTGATCTGCACCTGGCCCGCGGCCAGCGCCGGCAGGCCGGCGGCGCCGCCGGCCGTGGGCGTGGTGTCGATCTCCAGGCCCTGCTCCGCGAAGAAGCCCTTGGCGATGCTGACCTGCAGCGGCGCGGTGTCGACGATCGGGATGGTGCTCAGGCGCAGCTTGGTGGTCTGCGCGAACACGGGCGCGGCGACGCCGAGGGCCGTGGCGCCCGCCAGCAGGTTGAAGTCGCGGCGGCGAAGGGTTCTGGGCAGCATTTCCTGGTTTCCTTTCTCGTTTCAGTCGGCTCTGGAATAAGACCAGTGGATCAAGCGCCGCTCCAGCCGGACGAAGAGCGCGTTGAGGAGCAAGCCGAGCACGGCCAGGATCACGATCCAGGCGTACATGTCGGCGCTGCGGAAGGACCGCTGCATGTCGATGACGAGGAAGCCGATGCCGCCGGTGCCCGCCATCATCTCGGCGACGATCACCAGCACCAGGCCCAGGCCCAGGCTCACGCGCATGCCCGCCAGGATCAGCGGCAGCGCCGACGGCAGGATGATCTTGCGCAGCGCGGCGGTGGGCTTGTGGCCGAAGGTGCGGCCCACGTCGAGCAGCACGGGATCGGTGCCGCGCACGCCTTGCACCGTGTTGATCAGCACCGGGAAGAACACGCCCAGCGAGATCACCGTCATCTTCATCGCGTCGCCCAGCCCGAGGAACAGCATCAGCGGCGGCAGCAGCGCCGGCTTGGGCAGCGGGCGCAGGAACTCCACGATCGGCTCGAGCAGCCCGTCGACGAACCTGTAGCGGCCCATCAGCAGGCCCACGCCGACCGCCAGCGCGCAGCCGATCGCGTACGACACGAACAGCAGGTACATCGTCTTGCCGAGCGGCTCCAGGAACGCGCCGCCGGTCACGATGTCCATCAGCTTCTGCACCACCACGGTGGGCGGCGGCACGATGGCCGCATTCACCTTGCCCGCGCGCACGGCCCCCTCCAGCGCGAGCAGCAGCACGACGATGGTGGTCAGGCCGAGCAGCGCGTCCGAGCCGCGGAAGGCGTGTGTCTTCATGGCTCGCGGCGCAGCAGCTGCTCCAGCAGGTGGTGGCGCAGCTCGATGAAGCGCGGCAGCTCGCGGGTGGCGATGTTGTCGCGCGGCCGCGGCAGCTGCGTCTCGACCACCTCGGCGATGTGCGCAGGCCGTCGCGACAGCACCGCCACGCGATCAGCCAGGAACACGGCCTCGTCGACGTCGTGCGTCACCAGCACGGCGGTGAAGCCCTGCTGCTGCCACAGGTCGAGGATCAGCGCATGCAGGTCCAGGCGCGTGAGCGCATCGACCGAGCTGAAAGGCTCGTCCATCAGCAGCACGCGCGGCTTGGCCGCGAGCGCGCGCGCGATGGTCACGCGCTGCTGCATGCCGCCGGAAAGCTGGAACGGGAATTTGCGATCGAAACCGGACAGGCCGACCATCTCCAGGTACCGGCGGCTTTCCCCGCGCGCCTTTTCCCGGGTCATGCCGGGCTGGTGCTCGATGGCGAAGGCCACGTTGTCCTGCACCGTGCGCCACGGGAACAGCGACTTCCCGTACTGCTGGAACAGGTAGACGATGCCGGCCGGCGGCGCCACGACCTCGCGGCCCTCGAAGCTCACCTTGCCTTCGGTGGGCGCCGCCAGGCCCGCGGCGATCTGCAGCAGCGTCGACTTGCCGCAGCCCGAGGGGCCGATGATCCCGAGGAACTCGCCCTGCCGGACGTCGAGGTCGACGCCGCCGATGGCCAGCGTGCTGCTGTCGCCCGTGCCGAACGCCTTGCGGATGCCGGCCAGGCGCAGGTAGGGCGACGTCGCTGCCGCGGGCTTCGCCGCCTTCACGGCGACCGCTTCGGTGGTGTCGAACTGCATCTCAGCCGAGGTAGGCGACACAGTCGATCTCGACGAGGACGCCGGTGCGGTGCGGCGTGCCGCCGATGCAGGTGCGCGTGACCTTCTCGCCGGCCATGAAGTCGCGGAACGCTTCGTTGAAGGCCGGGAAGTCGGTGGTGTTGCGCAGGCAGACGCGCATGTTCACCACCTGGGCCATCGTGGCGCCGCCGGATTCCAGGATGTTCTTCAGGTTGGACAGCGTCTGGCGCGTCTGCGCGGCGATGTCGTCGCTGACGACTTCGCGCGTGGCCGGATCCAGCGGCCCCTGGCCGGACACGTAGAGGAAATCGCCGGCGCGGATGGCCTGGGCCAGCGGCGACGGCTTGCTCTTGTCGGTGAAGCCGGTCACCGGCGCCTTGTCGCTTTGAACGAGGATCTTGGGCATCGCAGTTAAATCGATTTTCATCGACTGGATCGATTGGAGCTGCGAATTTAGACGCGCCGGGACCCCCTGTCAACGCTGGCAAACGCCTTGCCGGATCGCAGGCCGCCATGCGGCAGCACGCCCCGGCTCAGCGGGGCGTGGTCGAGGTCGGGGAGTTCGGATCAGGCCGCCTGCTTGAGCGGCTGGTCCTTCTTGAGCAGCGCCTTGCGGATGTTGGCGCCGGTGCGCTCGATGTGCTCGCGCATGATGCCGCAGGCCAGTTCGGCGTCGCGCTCCAGCGCGGCATTGCAGATGTCGGTGTGCTCGCGCCGCACGGTCTTGTCGAACGGCCGGGCCGCCAGGAACAGACGGCGGTAGCGGTCGTTCAGGTCGTGCAGCATCGAGCTGAACGACAGCAGCAGCGGCATGCGGCAGGCCGAGATGAGGCGATAGTGCAGATCGCGGTGCGCGGCCTCCCAGGCGCTCCGGTCGGCGGTGTCCTCGACCTTCTCGAGCTTGTTGAGCCGGTACAGGCTGGCGACCACCTCGCCTTCCCACCTGTCGTCGCCGTTCTGGATGGCCTCGCGCAGCGCGAAGGTCTCGACCATCGCGCGCAGCTTGGTCACCTCTTCCAGGTTCTCCTCGGAGATCGGCGCCACGCGGTAACCGCGCTGATCTTCCATCACCACGAAGCCTTCGGCCGACAGCCGCGACAGCGCCTCGCGCAGCGGGCTCAGGCTCACGCCGAACATCACGCGCAGCTCGTCCAGCCGCAGCTTGGAGCCGGGCGCGAACTCGCCGTTGGAGATGGCCGCCCGCAGCGTCGTCGCGATGGTGGTGGAAAGGGTCTGACCGCTTTGCTCGGATGCTTGGGAGAGGTCCATCGTATCGATCTGTAGCTAGGATCGATTATACGGAGGAACTTCGTTTTTCACGATGGCGCGACGGATGTTGCTGCCCGTTCGCTCTATGTGTTCGTGCAGGATGCGACACGCGCGGTCGGCGTCGCGCTCCAGGGCCGCATCGCAGATGTCGGCATGCTCGCGGCGCACGGCGTCGTCCAGGGGGCGGGCCTTGAGGAACAGCCGCCGGTAACGGTCGCTCAGGTCGTGCAGCGTGGCGCTGAATTGCAGGAGCAGCGGCATGCGGCAGGCCGAGATCAGGCGATCGTGCAGTTGCCGGTGCGCCACCTCCCACGCATCCTGCTCGGACCGCGCGGCCACGCGCTCCAGCTTGTTCAGCCGGTGCAGGCTGGCCACCACCGAGCCCTCCCAGGAGTCGTCGCCCTGCTCGATCGAGCGGCGCAGCGCGAAGGGCTCCAGCATGCCGCGCAACCTGGTGACTTCCAGCAGGTTCTGCTCCGACACCGGCGCGACGCGGTAGCCGCGCTGGTCCTCCACCTGCACGAAGCCCTCGGCCGCCAGCCGCGCGAGCGCCTCGCGCAGCGGACTTAGGCTCACGCCGAAAGTGGCGCGCAGATCTTCCAGCCGCAGCTTGCAGCCGGGCGCGAATTCCCCGTTCGAGATCGCGGCACGCAGGGTGGTGGCGATCGTGCTCGACAGCGTCTGGCCGCCCTGTTCCGCCGCCTGCGACAGATCCACCGCCGGCCGCCCTTTCCCTACTTCACCGAGCCGGCCAGGCCGAGCTTGCGGATCACGCCGCCCCACTTCTCGTAGTCGGTGCGGATGATCGCGTCGAATTCCTCGGGCGTGGTCGTGCGCGGCACGGCGGCATCGTTGCTGATGCGCTGGCGCACTTCCGGCGAGTTGACGGCCGCCGTAACGGCCTCGTGCAGCTTCTGCCGCACGGCCGGCGGGAGGCCCGCGGGCGCCATGATGCCGCCCCAGGCGCTCACCGTCGCATCCGGGATGCCGCGTTCGGCGAAAGTGGGCACGTCGGGCAGCGCCGGCAACCGCTGCGAGCTGGAAACGGCCAGGATGCGCAGCGCGCCGGACTTCATGTGCGGCGCGTATGCCAGCAACCCGTCGCACGCCGCGTTCACGCGATTGGGCAACAGGTCCTGCAGCACCTGCGCGGTGCCCTTGTAGCCGACGTGCTGCATGCTGATGCCGGTGCGGTCCTTCACCAGTTCGCACAGCAGGTGCTGCGCCCCGCCCTCGCCGGAGGTGCCGAAGTTCACCTTGTCGGGATTCGCCTTCACGTACGCGATGAATTCCTCCAGCGTCTTGACCGGCAGGCTGGCGTTGACCACGAGTCCCATCGGCAGCTCGCTCACCAGCGAGATGGTCTGGAAGTCGCTGCGCTGGTAAGGCATCTTCGCCACCAGGTGCGGCGAGATCGCGAACGCGTTGGCGCCCGCGTAGAACAGCGTGTAGCCGTCGGCCTTCGACTTGGAAACGTAGTCGGCGCCGAGCAGCGTGCCGCCGCCGGGCCGGTTCTCCACGACGACGGCCTGGCCCAGCGTCTGGCCCATGCGCTCGGCGACCATGCGCGCGACGACGTCGAACTGGCCGCCCGCGGTGTAGGGCACCACCAGCTTGAGCGGCCGCTCCGGCCAGGCCGGTCCCGTCGAAGCGGTCTGCGCGGGCGCGGAGCCGGCGGCCAGGCACAGCGCGGCCACGGCCGCGGAAAAGTAGCGTCGGATCACGGGGTTCTCCTGGTCAGGCGTGTTGCGTGGCCGGCTGCGGCAGCGGGTGCTTCAGCCAGTAATCCATGTCCTCGAAGCGCGGCTTGAAGTAGTCCGGCAGCTCGGGGTACCCCGGCGTGCGCAGCCACAGGCGCAGCAGCAGGCGCTTGCGCTCGGGCTCGGCATGGTCGACGAAGTCGGTGCGCGAGTGCAGCACGACGCGGTTGTTCAGGAACTGGATGTCGCCGGGGCGGAAATCCATGTCCAGCCGGTACCTCTCGCTTTCGCAGAGCGTGTCGACGAGCTTCATCGCCTCGAGCTGCTGGGGCGTCAGGCGCGGCACTTCGGGGAAGCGCTGGGCGCTGTCGACGTAGGTGCGGCCATGCTGGGTGAAGAGCCTGCCGCGGAACCGGGCGAAGCGCGGCTCGACGTAATACGGCGGGCGGCCCGGCGGCTGCTCGCCGCGGATGTCGGAATACCACTGGCCGTACAGCACCTCCAGCAGGTCGGGCCGGGTGCGGAGGATCTCGTTGTGCACGGCGGCCGCGCTGGAGATGCAGCTGGCGCCGCCGGATTTCGACGCGCGCACGCACAGCAGGCCGACGACGTCGCCCTGGTCGTTGTGGAAGGGCAGGAACCGGGCCGTGTGGAAGCCGCGAGCGGTCGGGTCCTTGTGCTGGTCGCCCCCGCGGTCCTCCACGCGCACCAGCAGGTCGCCGCGAGGCGTCTGCGCCAGCGCACTGCCGAGGTGCGTCCCGATGCCCCAGTAGGCCTGCTCGATCGCGGGCAGGTCCCAGTCTTCCACCGGCACGCCACGGATCACGACGACGCCGCTGCCGTCCTCGAGCTCCTCCCGGATGCGGACCAGCTTCTCGCCGAGCCGCGGCAGCGAAAAGTCTTCCTTGCCGAAATCGAACCCGGCGCGGCGGCTCCTCACCAGGTCGACGGCGCCGCGCAGCTCGGCGCGCTCAGCCTCATCGAGCGGCTGCACCCAGCGGGTGTCGCGCCGCATCTCGTCGGCGGTCCACACGGCTCGGCCGCTTACTTCCTCGATGGCCATGGACATCTCTCCTCAATCGGTTTATCTTGTGCAATCGACTTAGAGTTCCATAATCGATTATCCGGCCGCCCTTGTCAACGGAAGCTCGGCTCGTATAATCGATTTTCCAATTTATTTCGATTCGCCATGGGAATCCGAGACACCGACCGCACGCTGCCCTCCAACCGCATGGTCTTCGAGCTGCGCCGCGACCCCGCGGCGTACGCGGAATTCAAGCGCGACCTGGAAGCCAGCATGGCCCGCTACGGGCTGACCGACGAAGAAAAGCGCGCCTGGCGCGAGGTGGACCTTTCCACGCTCGCTCGCCTGGGCGTGCATCCCTATTTCCTGCCGCAGGTTTCGCGGCTGTTCAAGGGCGGCGGCTACAACCACAACGACAGCGAAGCGGCGCGCCTGTACGCCGAGAAGATGCACATCGCGGGCGGCGCCCGCTGAGCGCCAGCAAGGAAGACAGATGGCAAGACTGATCGCAAGCGTGGGCATCGCCCACGCCCCCGGCGTCACCGGCTGGATCGACAAGGCGCCCCGGCACGAGCAGGACGCCGTGCTAGCGGGCTACGCCGAATTCCACCGCCGCATGAAGGAGCTGAAGCCCGACGTGGTGATCGGCGTGGCGAACGACCACCTGCTGAACTTCCCGATGGAGAACATCCCGGACTTCTGCGTCGGCATCGGCGACGACTGGGAGGGCCCGGCCCCCTGGTTCCGCGACTGGCTGAACGTGCCCGACTACAAGGTCAGCGGCCACCGCGCGCTCGGCCGCGCCCTGGTGCGCGAGTCGGCCCGGGCGGGCATCAACCACGCGTTCGCCGAGCAGCTGCTGTTCGACGACAACTGGTCGGTTCCGCTGAAGTTCCTGTTCCCCGAGTACGGCGTGAAGTTCGTGCCGATCCACATGAACTGCATCGTGCCGCCGATGCCCGCCGCCGAACGCTGCCTCGAAGTCGGCCGCCAGATCGCCCGCATCGTCAGGGACTTCCCCGGCGACGAGCGCGTGGTGCTGATGGCCACCGGCGGCCTGTCGCACGACCCGGGCGGCCCCGACTACTTCACCGTGCACGAAGACTTCGACCGCTGGTTCATGGGCCTGATGGAAAGCGGCGACCTCGACCGCGTGCGGCGCGAAGTCACGTTCGACAAGCTGCTCACCGGCGGCGACGGCGGCGCGGCCGAACTGCTCGCCTGGCTGGTCGCGATGGGCGCGGCCGCCGAGCATGGCCAACCGCGGGGCGAGAACGTGTTCTACGTGCCTTCGGTACCGATGCGCTGCGGCATGGGCGGGTCCTACTGGAGCCTGTCGTGACCCTCGCGGACCGCAACCTTCCCGTGGCGCCCGCCGCGCGCCTGGAGCCCAAGCGCTGCGCCCTGATGGTCGTCGACATGCAGAACGATTTCTGCGCGCCCGGCGGCTACATCGACAAGACGATGGGCAAGGATGTGAGCGCCGCCGCCGTGATCGTCCCCACCATCAACGAGCTGGTCGCGCAGGCGCGCAAGGCCCGCGTGCCCGTGGTCTGGCTGCGCGCCGACTATTCGCACGACCGCATCCCCGACTCCATGGCGGTGAAGCTCGCCGCGCGCGGGATCCAGGCCGAGTGCTGCAAGCCCGGGACCTGGGGCTTCGAGTGGTACGGCGTCGAGCCGGCCGCCGGCGAGCCGGTCGTCACCAAGCACAGCTATTCCGGCTTCATCGGCACCGACATGCAGGACGTGCTCGGCGCCCTGAAGCGCCAGACCATCGTCTTCACCGGCGTGCAGACGCAGGTGTGCGTCGAGTCGACGCTGCGCGATGCGCACGCCTTCGGCCACTACTGCGTGGCCGTGCAGGACGCCGTCGGCTCGCACACGCCGGCGCTGCACGAAGCCACCCTGAACAACGTGCGTTTCCTGTTCGGCGACGTGTGCCCCGCGAGCGACGTGCTCGCCGCCTGGCGCACCGAGCCCTGATCCCCAACAAACAAGCCACACATCCGAAGGACATCCCGTGCTACCGAAACGAATCAACGTGCCCGTCGTCCGCAAGCGCATCGGCACCCCCGATGCGAAGATCGTCGACGAGGCCGGCAAGATCTACGAAGAGCTGATCGGCTTCGTGCCCCCGCGCATCGAGGCCCGCCTGAACGTCACCGGCGCGCTGGACCCCAAGCTCGTGGAGCTGCAGGAGCAGATGCGCGCCCACGCGATGTATCCCAGGAGCTTCGACGTGAAGACGGCGCAGCTCATGCTGGTCGGCATGCTGATGATGGACGGCAGCGACGCCGCGGTCCTGCACGCGATGGCCGCCCGCCGCGCGGGCGCCACCTGGCAGGAGCTGCAGGACGTCATCAGCCTCTGCTTCCTCTTCCGGGGCCTCGGCGCGGCGAACAAAGGGGCTGAAATGCTGGCCAACCTCGCCGCGCGCGAGGAGGAAGCCGGCGGGCCGGGAGAGCAGAAGTGAGCGCCGAGACCCTGCACTTCATCAACGGCGAGTTCGTGCGCAGCGCGAGCGGCCGCACCTTCGACAACGTGAGCCCGGTGGACAACCGGCTGATCGCGCGCGTGCATGAAGCCGGCCGCCCGGAAGTCGATGCCGCCGTGCGCTCCGCCCGCGCCGCGCTGGACGGCCCCTGGGGCAAGCTCACCGTCGATGCGCGCTCGAAGATGCTCTACGCCGTCGCCGACGAGATCAACCGCCGCTTCGACGACTTCCTGCAGGCCGAAGTGGCCGACACCGGCAAGCCCGTGTCGCTGGCTTCGCACCTGGACATCCCGCGCGGGGCCGCCAACTTCAAGGTCTTCGCCGACACGGTGAAGAACGTCTCCAGCGAGTTCTTCGAGATGGCGACGCCCGACGGCGCCGGCGCCCTCAACTACGCGGTGCGCGTCCCCAAGGGCGTGATCGCGGTGGTCTGCCCGTGGAACCTGCCGCTGCTGCTGATGACCTGGAAGGTGGGTCCGGCGCTCGCCTGCGGCAACACGGTGGTCGTGAAGCCCTCGGAGGAAACGCCCTCCACCGCCACGCTGCTCGGCGAGGTGATGAACGCGGTCGGCGTTCCGCCCGGCGTCTACAACGTGGTGCACGGCTTCGGCCCCAACTCGGCGGGCGAGTTCCTCACCTCGCACCCGGGCGTGAACGCGATCACCTTCACCGGCGAGACGCGCACCGGCGCGGCGATCCTGAAGGCGGCCGCCGACGGCATCAAGGCGACGTCGATGGAGCTCGGCGGCAAGAATCCCGCCATCGTGTTCGCCGACTGCGACATGGCGCAGGCGATCGAGACCACGACCCGTTCCGTGTTCGCCAACTGCGGCCAGGTCTGCCTGGGCACCGAACGCGTCTACGTCGAGCGCCCGATCTTCGACGAGTTCGTCAAGCGCCTCGGCGAAGCGGCCAGGTCCATGAAGCCGGGCCGTCCGGAGGACGACGCGACGAAGATCGGCCCGCTGATCTCGCAGGAGCATCGCCGCAAGGTGCTGTCCTACTACGAGAAGGCGCGCGCGGAAGGCGCGACCATCGTGGCGGGCGGCGGCATCCCGAAGATGGAAGGCGCGCTGGCCGAAGGCGCGTGGATCGAGCCCACCGTGTGGACCGGCCTGCCGGAGACGAGCGCCATCGTACAGGAGGAGATCTTCGGTCCCTGCTGCCACGTGACGCCGTTCGACACCGAGGAGGAAGCGATCCGCCTGGCCAACGACACGCCGTACGGACTGGCCGCGTCGGTCTACACGACCAACCTCTCGCGCGCGCACCGCATCGGCGCGAAGCTGAACGTGGGCCTGTGCTGGATCAACTCCTGGTTCCTGCGCGACCTGCGCACGCCGTTCGGCGGCAGCAAGCAGTCGGGCATCGGCCGCGAGGGGGGCGTCCACTCGCTCGAGTTCTACACGGAACTGCGCAACGTCTGCGTGAAGCTCTGAGTCGCCCGAGAACCGGAGGACGGCCATGACCCAGACCGACATCTTCGCCGACACGATTGCCGAGATGACCTGGTACGAAGTGGACCAGGCGGCCAAGGACGGGGCCGTCCTGCTGTGGGCCTTCGGCGTGATCGAGCAGCACGGCCCGCACCTGCCCACCGGCACCGACGTCTACATCCCGCAGGCGCGCCTGCGCGAGGTCAAGCGCGAGCTGGCGCAGCGCGGCGTGAAGGCGCTGATCGTGCCGCCTTACTACTGGGGCGTGAACGTCGTCTCCGGCGCGTTCCCCGCGTCCTACAAGGTGCGCCCGGAGATCATCCGGGAGCTGATGGCGGACGTGTTCGCCAGCCTCAAGGGGGACGGCTTCCAGCGCGTGTTCTGTTTCTCGGGGCACGGCGACGCGCTGCACAACCGCACCATCCACGAAGGCGTGAAGCTCGGCGTGGAGCGCACGGGCATGGACATCAGCTTCGTGATGGATGCGGCGCTCGCGCAGCGCCTGGGCATCCCGCTGGACGATGCGCAGATCACGCTGCCGGCCGGCGCGCAGGCCGAGGGACTGAAGTTCTTCCAGGTGAACACGTCTTCGCCGTCTTCCCCCGGTGACGGCGAGGCGCCGCCGCGCTACGTGGACGTTCACGCCGGACGCTGGGAGTCGTCCATGATGCTCGCGAGCTGCGCGAGCCTGGTGCGCGACGACGTGCGCAGGACGCTCAAGTCCACCGACCTCGGTCCCGACGACCTGGCGGTGTGGCGTAAGGGGTTCGAGCACGCGCGCAGAACGACGCCGCTGGGCTACTTCGGCGATCCCGCCGCGGCCAGCGCCGAGGAAGGCGAACGCACGCTGCAGTCGGCGGCTGCCACGGCCGCGGACGCCATCGTGGCCCGGATCCGGGACAAGCAATGAAGCGCAAGACGTTCGCCTTCGGTCTTGCGGCCGCCGCACTGCTGCCGGCCGCCCTGCCGGCGCACGCGCAGGACGCAGCCCCGGTGAGGATCGTGATCGGCTTCCCGCCGGGCGGCGCGGTGGACAGCCTGGCGCGCACGCTCGCCGAGAAGCTGCGCACGTCGCTCAACACGACGGTCCTGGTCGAGAACCGGCCCGGCGCGAACACCTTCCTCGCCATGGACACGGTGAAGAAGGCGGCGCCCGACGGCCGCACGGTCCTGATCAACTTCTCGCCCGCGTTCACGATCTACCCGTTCACCTTCTCGAAGCTGCCGTACGACCCGCAGAAGGATTTCGTGCCGGTCACGCAGCTGGTGAGATTCCCGCTGGCGCTGAGCGCCGGTGCGAACCAGCCGTACCGCAACTTCGACGACTACCGCCGCTGGGTGAAGGCGGCGCCGGGGCGAGGCTCGGTCGGCATGCCCGGCGCCGGCACCAGCGCGCATTTCGCCGTGCTGGAGATGGGCAAGGCCCTCGGCGCCGAAGTCACGCCGGTGCCCTACAAGGGCGGCGCGGCGGTGCTGGCCGACGAGATGGGCGGCCACATCGGCGCCGGCATCGACTCGATCGGCAGCAAGCTGGAGCTGTACCGCGGCGGCAAGATCCGCCTGCTGGCCGTGACCGGCGCGAAGCGCACGCCGCTCGCGCCGGATGTGCCCACGTTCGATGAACTCGGCGTGAAGGGTCTCGACTATCCCTCGGGCTGGTACGGCGCGTTCACCACCGGCGGCACGCCGCCGGACGTGGTGCAGAAGCTCAGCCGTGCGCTGAACGAGGCGCTGCAGGACCCCGCCGCGCGCAAGCAGCTGGAGAACTTCGGCCTCGAAGTCGCCGGCAGCACGCCCGCGGAACTGAAGGCCACGATCGAATCCGACAGCCGCTTCTGGCAGCCGGTGATCAAGGCGGCCGGATTCAAGGCGGACTGATGAAGACCCGCGAGGTCATCGCGCAGCTGTCCCAGCCCGGCCTGGAGCCGGCCGCCATGGCCGCGCTGGAAGCGGCTTTCGCGAAGGCGAGCGACGAAGCCTTGGAGGGCGACGACGCGGCCTCGGCGCAGCTCGCGATCGCGTCGGCGCAGATCGCGATGCGCCTGGGGATCGCGCGCAAGGCCCTCACGACCGCCGCGCAGTACGCGAACAACCCGCGCGCCGAGCAGATCAACCGAACCGTGGCGCAGAGCAACCTGCTGGACGCCCTCGCCTCCGTCGGGCGCCTGGTCGCCTACGGGCACGGCGAACGGAAGTGGGACGTGGGCACGCCGGCGCCCGAGCCGCACGCTGCCGCAGCGCCGTCCACAGCCGCCCCGCGCATCGACCTGCTCACCAACATCTGCCGCCACCACCGCGAGCACGAGCGCTTCTACGCCCAGGACCGGGTGGCCGTGGCGGCCGACCTGCAGCGCGAGGCCAACAAGCTGAAGGTGGTGGCCGAGGCCTGGCGCCGCAACCCACCGGCGCAGCTGGACCCCGCGATCGACTTCTCCGACCCGGTGTACGCCCCGGCCGGCTGCACCGACCTGAACGAGCTGAACGCGATCTCGATGATCGGCGTGCTGTTCATGGAAGGCGAGGCCGAGCCGATCGAGATCAAGGTGCTGAAGGCAAAGCTCACGGCACTGGCGGCTGCGTGGCGCCGAGCCGGCGAGTGGCTGGCCGCCAAGATGGAAGCGGCCTGGGACCGCGAGCGCGCGATGTACGAGCCGGCGCTGATCGCCGTCGCGCACCAGCGCTACAACACCATCGTCGTCAACTGGCGCGGCTCGCGCGAGCGGCAACTCGCCGCGCGCGTGCTGGAGATGGCGCTGCGCGTGCTCGAAGGCATCCCTTTCGAGCCCCGGCGCCTGCGCGAAGACCGCGCGGCGCACGCCACGCGCCTGCACGAAGCCGCCGCGATCCTGGCCGCGGCCGCACAGCTGGTCACCCGCACCGCGGCGGACCTGGCCGACAACGACCCGAACTGGACGGAGTGCATCCGCCACCTCGAACAGACATCCCACCCGAGAGAGATCCGAACATGAACGACCCCCAACTCCAGGAAGCGGCGGCCTCGCTGCGGGAGGCGGCGCGCACCGGCCAGTGGATCCCGCCGCTGCGCGAGACCTATGCCGGCATCGACGGCGCCGCCGCCTATGCCATCCAGAAGATCAATACCGACAAGCGCCTGGCCGAAGGCCGCCGCATCGTCGGCCGCAAGATCGGCCTGACCGCCAAGGCCGTGCAGGCGCAGCTGGGCGTGGACCAGCCCGACTTCGGCATCCTGTTCGACGACATGGGCTACGGCGACGGCGAGCCGGTGCCGGTGAGGGTGCTTCAGCAGCCCAAGATCGAAGCCGAGATCGCCTTCGTCATCGGCCGCGACATCGACGCCGCCGAGCCCACGCTGGTGGACGTGATGCGATCGATCGACTACGCCCTGCCGGCGATGGAGATCGTGGGCAGCCGTATCGACAAGTGGAACATCAAGTTCGTCGACACCGTCGCCGACAACGCGTCGTCGGCCGCCTACGTGCTGGGCAGCACGCCCCGCAAGCTCTCGGAGTTCGACCTGCGCATGTGCGGCATGGCGATGACGCTGCGCGGCGAGCCGGTCTCGGTGGGCGCGGGCGCCGCCTGCCTGGGCAACCCGCTCAACGCCGTGCTCTGGCTGGCCCGCACCATGGCCCGCGTGGGTTCGCCCATGCGCGCCGGCGACCTGGTGCTGTCCGGCGCGCTCGGCCCGATGGCGCCCGTCAAGCCCGGCGACATCTTCGAAACCCGCATCAATGGACTCGGCACCGTGAAGGCGGTGTTCGAAGGAGCCCAGAAATGAGCAACATCAAGGAACTTGCCGCGCTGCTGGACGATGCGGCGCGCAATGCCAAGGGCGTGGACCAGATCGACCCGAAGGGCGAGATCCCGCTGCCCGACGCCTACGCCATCCAGTCCGCCTCGATCCAGCGCCGCCTGGAGCGCGGCGAGAAGCGCGTCGGCGTGAAGATGGGCTTCACCAGCCGAAGCAAGATGGTGCAGATGGGCCTGAACGACGTGATCTGGGGCCGGCTCACCAGCGGGATGCAGGTGGAAGAAGGCGCAAAAACATCCTTCGCGAAGTACGTCCACCCGCGCGCCGAACCCGAGATCGCCTTCGTGCTCAAGAAGCCGCTGGCCGGCGACGTGACGGCCGTCGAGGCGCTCGCCGCCGTCGAGGCCATCGCGCCGGCGATCGAGATCATCGACTCGCGCTACCGCGAGTTCAAGTTCAGCCTGCCCGACGTGATCGCGGACAACGCGTCGTCGAGCGGCTTCGTGATCGGGCCCTGGTGCAACCCGCAGCAGGACTTCTCGAACCTGGGCCTCACGCTCTCGATCGACGGGCGTGTGGTGCAGGTCGGCTCGACCGCCGCCATCCTGAACCATCCGCTGCGCTCGCTCGTGGCGGCCGCGCGCCTCTCGGCCGCGGCCGGCGAGCCGCTGCAGGCGGGCTGGGTCGTGATGGCCGGCGGCGCGACCGCCGCCGAGTGGATCAAACCCGGCCAGTACGTGTCGATCGAAATGGAACGCCTCGGCAGCGCCGGCTTCCACGTGGGGGAATGAGATGACGCAAGACAGGAAACTGAAGGTGGCGATCATCGGCTCGGGCAACATCGGCACCGACCTGATGATCAAGGTAATGCGCAATGCCAAGCACCTGGAGATGGGTGCGATGGTGGGCGTGGACCCCGAATCCGACGGCCTCGCCCGCGCCAAGCGCCTGGGCGTGGCGACGACGGCCGAAGGCATCGACGGGCTGCTGAAGCTGCCGGTGTTCAAGGAGATCGACGTCGCCTTCGACGCGACGTCGGCCGGCGCGCACAAGAAGCACGACGAGATCCTGCGCAAGCACGGCGTGCAGGTGATCGACCTCACGCCGGCGGCGATCGGCCCCTACGTGATCCCGTCCATCAACCTGGAGGAAGTGGACGCGCCCAACATCAACATGGTGACCTGCGGCGGGCAGGCGACCATCCCGATGGTGGCCGCCGTCTCCCGCGTGGCCAAGGTGCACTACGGCGAGATCGTGGCGTCGATCGCCAGCAAGTCGGCCGGCCCCGGCACGCGCGCCAACATCGACGAGTTCACCGAGACGACGCGCCTGGCCATCGAGAAGCTCGGCGGCGCCGAGCGCGGCAAGGCGGTGATCGTCCTGAACCCGGCCGAGCCGCCGCTGATCATGCGCGACACCGTGTTCGTGCTCTGCGAGCCCGCCGACAAGGCCGCCATCGAGAAGAGCATCCAGGACATGGTGGCATCGGTGCAGGGCTACGTGCCGGGCTACCGTCTCAAGCAGAAGGTGCAGTTCGACGAGGTGCCGCAAAGCGCGCCCCTCAACGTGCCGAAGATCGGGCCGCGCCACGGCCTGAAGGTTTCGATCTTCCTGGAGGTCGAGGGCGCTGCGCACTACCTGCCCGCCTACGCGGGCAACCTGGACATCATGACCTCGGCGGCGCTCGCCTGCGGCGACCGCATCGCCCGCCGCCGCATCGAACAGAACGCCACCCGCCCGGCGAGGAACGCATCATGAATCCCGACAAGAAGCTCTACATCTCGGACGTGACGCTGCGCGACGGCAGCCACGCGATCCGCCACCAGTACTCCGTGGCCAACGTCCGTGCCATCACGGCCGCGCTCGACGAGGCCGGCGTGGACAGCATCGAAGTGGCCCACGGCGACGGCCTGGAAGGCTCCAGCTTCAACTACGGTTTCGGCGCGCACACCGACGTCGAATGGATCGCCGCGGCCGCCGAGACGGTGAAGAAGGCGAAGATCGCCACGCTGCTGCTGCCCGGCATCGGCACCATCCACGACCTGCGCAACGCCTACGACGCCGGCGCGCGCATCGTGCGTGTCGCGACGCACTGCACCGAAGCGGACGTCTCCAAACAGCACATCGAGTACGCGCGCGAGCTCGGCATGGACACCGTGGGCTTCCTGATGATGAGCCACATGACGCCGCCGCACGAACTGGCGAAACAGGCCAAGCTGATGGAAAGCTACGGCGCCACCTGCATCTACGTGGTGGACTCCGGCGGCGCGCAGAACATGCGCGACATCCGCGACCGCTTCCGCGCCTTCAAGGAGGTGCTCAAGCCCGAGACCGAGACCGGCATCCACGCCCACCACAACCTGTCCCTGGGCGTCGCCAACTCGATCATCGCGGTGGAGGAAGGCTGCGACCGCGTCGACGCCAGCCTGGCCGGCATGGGCGCGGGCGCGGGCAATGCGCCGCTCGAAGTGTTCATCGCGACGGTGGACAAGATGGGCTGGAAGCACGGCTGCGACGTGTACAAGCTGATGGACGCGGCGGACGACCTGGTGCGCCCGCTGCAGGACCGCCCGGTGCGCGTCGACCGCGAGACGCTCGCCCTCGGCTACGCCGGCGTGTACTCCAGCTTCCTGCGCCACGCCGAGGTGGCGGCCAAGCGCTACGACCTGAAGACGGTCGACATCCTGGTGGAACTCGGCCGCCGCAAGATGGTGGGCGGCCAGGAAGACATGATCGTCGACGTGGCCCTGGACCTGCTGAAGTCCCGCAACACGGCCTGAAGCCCACCCGCCGCGCTTCCGATGCTCGAACAACAGGTCCTCAACGGCGTGATGCTCGGAAGCACGTATGCGCTGATCGCCATCGGCTACACGCTGATCTTCGGCGTGCTCCACCTCGTGCACCTCGCCCACGGCGAGGTGTTCATGGTGGGCGCCTTCGCCGGCCTGATGGCGGTGCGGTTCGCCGGCGGCGACGTCTTCATGGCGATCGTCTTCGGGCTGGCCGCCGCCGCTGCCGCCGGCGCGCTGGTGGAGCTGCTGGCGATCCGCCCGATCCGCCGGCGCAAGGGCCACTCGCTCGCCCCGATGATCAGCACCATCGGCGTGGGCATCGTGCTGCAGGAAGTGGTGGCGCGCACCTTCGGCGCCGAGCAGGTGGGCTTCCCGCACCGCATGGAAGCGACCTCCTGGCATGTCGGCACCATCACGGTCTCGTCCGTGCAGCTGCTGATCCTGGGCGTCTCCATCGTGCTGATGGTGGCGCTCCATCTTTTCGTCACGCGCACGCGGCTGGGCATGGCGATGCGCGCCACGGCGGAGAGCGCGTCGATCGCGCACACGCTGGGCATCCGCTCCGAGCGCATCGTGCTGCTCACTTTCGTCATCGCCTCCGCGCTCGGCGGCGCGGCGGGCGTGCTGGTGGGCCTGTCGTTCAACGCAATCTCGCCCTTCATGGGCATCGACATGGGCATCAAGGGCCTGGCGGCGATGCTGCTCGGCGGCCTGGGCAACATCTACGGCGCGATGCTGGGCGGCCTGATCATCGGCATGGCGGAGGTGCTGAGCGTGGCCTACCTCGCCTCGTCGTACCGCGACGCCTTCGCCTTCATCATCATGATCGCCGTGCTGCTGCTGCGCCCGCGCGGCATCTTCGGCTCGCTGCACCACGTGGAGGGTTGAGCGCGATGTTCGACCAGTACACGGAATCGGTGCTCATCTTCATGCTGATCAACGTCGTGCTGGCGTTGAGCCTCTACCTCCCGGTTTCCGCGGGGTTGCTGTCGCTCGGCCAGGGCGGCTTCATGGCGATCGGCGCGTACACCTCCTCGTACCTGACCGTCACCTTCGCCTGGCCCTTCCTCGCGGCGCTGGTTGCGGGCGGCCTGGCGGCCTTCCTGGTCGGAGTGATCGTGGGCTTCCCGGCGCTTCGCATCAAGGGCGTGTACCTGATCATCCTGACCATGGGGTTCGGCGAGATCGTGCGCGTGTTCTTCCTGAACTTCGAGCGCACCGGCGCGGCGTCGGGCCTGGGCGGCATCCCCGGCCACACCACCCTGCCCTGGCTCATTGCCGTGGTCGCCGTGCTGCTGGCGGGCTTCTGGCAGCTGCGCCGCTCGCGCATGGGCCGCGCGATCGCGGCGGTCCGAGAGGACGAACTGGCCGCCGAGATCATCGGCATCAACCTGACGCGCGTGAAGATCGCGGTGTTCGCCATCGGCGGCGCGCTCGCCGGCCTGGCGGGCGGCTTCTACGCGCACTACGCGTCGTTCATCGACCCGGCGCAGTTCGGCTTCCATCGGTCCGCCGAGATCTTCATCATGGTGCTGCTGGGCGGCATGGGCAATTTCATCGGCGCCACGCTCGGCGCCGTCACGGTGACGCTGCTGCCCGAGGTGCTGCGCTTCCTGCAGGACTGGCGCATGACGTTCTTCGGCACGCTGCTGATCGTGATGATGATCCTGCGGCCCTGGGGCCTGGTGGGGGCGCGGCGCTGATGCTCGAGATTCGCTCCATCTCCAAGACCTTCGGCGGCTACCAGGCCGTGAGCGAGGTCAGCACCACCGTTCGGCAAGGCACGATCCACGCGGTGATCGGCCCCAACGGCGCGGGCAAGACCACGCTGTTCAACCTGGTGAGCGGCGTGCTTCCGCCCAGCGCGGGCAGCGTCTCCCTCGAAGGCCAGGAGCTCACCGGGCGGCGGCCCGACCGCATCGCCCGCATGGGCCTGGTGCGCACCTTTCAGGGCGTGCGCCTGTTCGGCGCCATGACCGTGCTGGAGAACGTGCAGACCGGCCGCTACATCCGTACGTCCAGCGACCTGCTGCCGATGTTCCTGCGCATCCCCGGCCGCGAGGGGAAGCAGGAAGCGGCCACTCGCGAACGCGCGATGCAGCTGCTGGACATGGTGGGTCTGGCAAAGCAGGCCGATGCCATTGCCGCGGACCTGGCCCTGGCCGACCAGCGCCGCCTGGAGATCGCCCGCGCGCTCGCCACCGAGCCGCGCATGCTGCTGCTGGACGAACCGGTCGCCGGCATGAACCCGGTCGAGGTGAAGGAAGCCGCGCAGCTGATCCAGCGCATCCGCGACAGCGGCGTGACGGTGCTGCTCACCGAACACCACATGAGCCTGGTGATGAGCATCTCCGACCGCATCACGGTGCTGAACTACGGCCGCAAGATCGCCGAAGGCACGGCGGCCGAAGTGCGCGACGACCCGCAGGTGGTCGAGGCGTACCTGGGCACGCCCGAGGGAGCGCACTGATGCTGCAGGTCAAGGGCGCCGAGATCAGCTACGGCAAGGTGCGCGCCGTGCAGGGCGCCGACCTCGAAGTGCGCGCAGGCGAGGTGGTCTCGCTGATCGGCCTGAACGGCGCGGGCAAGAGCTCGCTGCTGCGCGCCATCGCCGGCCTCACCCGCATGCAGGCCGGCACCGTCATGTTCAAGGGCGAGGCGGTGCAGAACCTGCCGGGCCCGGAAGTCGCCCGCCGCGGCATCGCGCTGGTGCTGGAAGGCCGCTCCACGTTCAAGCACATGACGGTGCAGGAGAACCTGGTGCTGGGCGGCTACATGCGCAAGGACCGCGAAGCCATCCAGGCCGACCTGGAGCGCATGCTGGAGCGCTTTCCCGTCCTGCGCCCGCGGCTCAAGCAGCCGGCCGGCACGCTGTCGGGCGGCGAGCAGCAGATGCTGGTGATCGCGCGGGCTCTGCTGGCCAGGCCCTCGCTGCTGATGCTGGACGAGCCCTCGCTCGGCCTCGCGCCGCTGGTCGTGGCCGACATCTTCCGCCTCATCCACGAGCTCAACCAGCAGGGCAGCACGATCCTGCTGGTGGAACAGAACGCGCACCAGGCGCTGAAGATCTCACACCGTGGCTACGTGATGGAAACCGGCCGGATCGTGCTCGAGGGCGCGCACCTGGCCGACGATCCCCGGGTGCGCCAGGCGTACCTGGGCGTGTGAAGAAGGAGAACGCCATGAACGAATGGAGCCTCTGGAGCTTCCGCTACGCCACCGGGCGCCTGCCCGTGGACTTCCTGAGCGGCTCGCCGATCAACAGCAACAAGGGCACGCAGCCGGTGCCGATGATCGTCTCGCTGCTGAAGTCGACCACCGGCGAGCTGGTGCTGGTGGACACCGGCTTCGCCACCGGCGAGTCGATGACCGGCCGCAAGTTCGACGGATTCGTGCGCAGCGACGAGATCCTGCGGCGCTTCGGCTGCGACCCGAAGGACATCCACAAGCTGGTCCTCACGCACATGCACTTCGACCACGCGGGGAACCTGGACGCTTTCCCGAACGCGCGCATCTACCTGCAGCGCTACGAGTACGACGCGTGGAAGGAAGTGATCGCCGAGTTCGGCGGCACGCCGCAGTCCAAGGACCACTGGGCCTTCTCGTCGCTGAACGTGCCGGACTTCGACGCGCTGGAGCGCGCGATGGCGCAGGGCCGCGTGGAGTTCCTGGACGGCGACTACGAAGTGGCGGACGGCGTGACCTGCCGCCTGGCGCGCGACTCGCACACCTTCGGCAGCCAGTGGCTGGAGATCCGCACGCGCCAGGGGCCGTTCGTGCTGGCCGGCGACTGCTGCTACACGTTCCAGAACCTGGAGCGCATGTGGCCGCCCGGGTATACGCAAGGCAACGCGTTCAACATGATCCGCGAGTTCAAGAAGATGAAGGCGGTGGCGGGCGACGATCTCAAGCGCCTGGTTCCCGGCCACGACATCGAGCTGTTCACGCGATACCCGAGCGGCGAACGTGAAGGCGTCACGTTCATCGAGGCAGCGCTGGCCGAAGGCCATGCGTCTCTGCTCTGACATCCACCACCGAAGGAGACAAACCATGAAGATCACGACCCGAACCGTGGCGGCGCTCGCCGCCGGCGCGCTGCTCGCGGGCAGCGCCCTCGCCGACATCAGGATCGGCGTGCTGATGCCCCTTTCCGGCAAGGGCGCTTCCTACGGCCAGCACCAGGAAGTGGCCATGAAGATGGCGCAGCAGGAGCTGGAAAAGGGCGGCATCAAGGGCGAGAAGGTCCAGTTCATCGTGTACGACACGCGCGGCGAGAACGCCGAGGCGATCAGCCTCACGCGCAAGCTGATCCACAACGACAAGGTGCTCGCCATCATCGGCCCGTTCTTCAGCGCCGAGACCGAGGTGGCCTTCCCGGTGGGCGTGCAGGGCAAGACGCCGATCATCACCGCCTCCGCCGCCAAGCCGGGCATCGCCACCAAGAACCGGCCTTGGGCCTTCCGCAATGCGCTGGCGTCGGACCAGATGAACGGCCTGCTGATCGACTCCTGGCTCAAGCAGAACCCGAACGTGAAGTCGGTCGTGATCCTCACCGACGTGAAGGACGCGTTCACCAAGGTCGACGGCCAGACGGTGTTCCCGGCGATCCTGCAGGCCAAGGGCATCAAGGTGCTGGACAACATCTCGTTCCAGACCGCCGACATCGATTACGCCGCGCAGGTCACGCGGACCAAGCAGCTCAATCCCGACGGCATCGTGGTGGCCGGCCTCTACAACGAGGGCGGCAACATCGTGCGCGAGATCCGCAAGCAGGGCCTGAAGCAGCCGGTGGTGGGCGCGCTCGGCATGTCCGAGCCGAAGTTCCTGGACATCGCCGGCCCCGCCTCGGAAGGCACGATGGTCGTGATGCCGTTCTGGCCGGACAACCCCGAGCCGCGCATCGCGAGCTGGGTCAACGAGTACAAGAAGCGCGCGAACGTGGCGCCCAACAACACCGACGCGCTGATGTACGACACGGTGTTCATGCTGAAGAACTGCATCGAGACCACCGGCGTGACCAACAAGGAGGCCGACCTGGCCGGCGACCGCGAGAAGATCCGGGGCTGCCTGGAGAAGATCAAGTTCAACGGCGTGGCGGGCCCGATCCGCTTCAACGAGAACGGCGACGCCGTGCTGCAGCCCACCGTGCTGCAGGCGCGCGGCGGGAAGTGGTCCTACCTGCGCTGAGGCGGCCATGGCGGCAGTCACCGCGCAGGTCTCCGACCTGCTCCTGCACAACGCGACGGTCCACACCGTCGATCCCAAGGACACGGTGGCCGAAGCGATCGCCATCGCCGGCGGCCGCATCCTGGCCGTCGGTCGCCTCGCGGACGTCGAGCAGCGCTGCGGGCCGTCCACGCGCCGCGTCGACCTCGGCGGCCGCACCGTCGTGCCGGGCTTCGTCGATGCGCACCCGCACATGGACAGCGTGGGCCTGCGCCTGACCAAGCCCGCGTTCAACAACCCGAAGTCCATCGCCGACATCCAGGAGGTGATCCGCAAGGAAGTCGCGCGGCGCAAGCCGGGCGAGTGGATCATCTGCAACCCGGTCGCCAGCGAGCCGGAGGTGTTCGGCTACCCGGCGGCACTGGCCGAGGGCCGCTGGCCCAACCGCCACGACCTCGACAAGGTGTCGCCCGACAACCCGGTGTACATCGAGCCGCCGTCGCTGGTGGCGCCGGGCCACGCGTTCGCCAACAGCGCGGCCATCCGGCTGTGCGGCATCCGCAAGGACAGCCCGGTCAAGGAAGGCGTGGAGATCGAGGTGGATGCGTCCGGCGAACCCACCGGCGTGTTCCGCGACATCAACTTCCCCAAATGGCTGCCGGTGCGCGACGGCGCGTTCCGCGCGCAGGGGTCGCTGTTCCCCGCGATGCCGGAGCTCACCGACGCCGAGACCCTGGCCGCCGTGGCCGCGGGCGCGAAGGCGTTCAACGAAGCGGGCATCACGACCATCTACGAAGGGCACGGCATCCCGGTGGGGCCGCAGCGCGCCTACATGGACCTGTGGAACCGCAAGCAGCTCACGGTGCGCACGTACTTCGTCGTGTCGTACCCGATCCCCTACTACCGCGACCGCGAGAAGGGCAACGAGCTGATCGAGCAGACCGCGCGCTACGCCGGCGGCAACGGCTTCGGCGACGACCTGCTGAAGTTCGGCGGGCTCGGCTTCTCGTTCGACAGCGCGGCCGCCATGGGCGCGTGCCTGATGCGCGAGCCCTACACCGGCGCCGCGGGCAAGCCCTGGCTGGGCGTGCAGCTCGCCGACGACGAGGCGTTCCGCGACATCGTCAGGCGCTGCGCGGCCGCGGGCCTGCGGGTGCAGGTGCAGTGCTCCGGCGGCGGCGCGATCGACAAGGTGCTGCGCACCTACGAGGAAGTCGACCGCGAGATCCCGATCCAGGGCAAGCGCTGGACCATCCAGCACTGCCAGTTCCCGAGCGCGCACAACATGGCGGACTGCCTGCGCCTGGGCGTGCTGCCCACGACGACGACCAACTTCCTGTGGATGTACGGCTCGGTCTACCGCAAGGCCTTCGGCGAGGAGCTCGCGCAGCAGGCGATCCCGTTCCGCAGCTGGCTCGACTCGGGCGTGCCGATCGCGCAGTCGACCGACGGCAACCCCTTCCAGCCGATGTTCGCCTTCTGGCAGCTGATCGCACGCAAGGACGCCGTGTCGGGCCAGGCGCTGGGCGACCCGGCCCAGCGCATCTCGCGCCAGGAGGCGCTGCGCACCTACACGCTCAACGGCGCGCGCACCGCGTTCTGGGACGAGGTCACCGGCTCGATCGAGCCCGGCAAGTACGCCGACCTCGCCGTGCTGTCGCAGGACATCCTGGCCGTGGACGAGGACCGCATCCCGCAGACCCGCGTGCTGGCCACGCTGCTGGGTGGCAGGCCGGTGCACGACACGGGGCTTTTCAGCCGGTAGCGCTGCCGTCGACATGTACCAGCCCGAACGCGCAGTCGCCGGCGAACGCCAGGCGACGGTTCCTGCGATCGAGGTGCGCGGCCTCGGGCTGCGCTACGAGACGCAATCGGGCTCGCTGCAGGCGCTCAGCGAAGTCGACCTGGCGATCGCCGACGGCACCTTCGTCTCCATCGTCGGGCCCAGCGGATGCGGCAAGTCGACGCTGCTGTCGATCGTGGGCGGCCTGCTCAAGCCCACCGCAGGGAGCGTGCTGCTCGACGGGCAACCCGTCACGGAACCTTCACCCCGGATCGGGTTCGCGTTCCAGGACGCCGTGCTGCTGCCCTGGCGCAGCGTGTTGGACAACGTGCTGCTGCCGGCGCAGATCCGGCACGACAAGGCCCGCTACGAGGCCAAGGCGCGGGAGCTGCTCGCGACCGTCGGCCTGGCGGGCTTCGAGAAGAACCTTCCCGGGGAACTCTCCGGCGGCATGCGCCAGCGGGTGGCCATCGCGCGGGCGCTGCTGCTCGATCCTTCCGTGCTGCTGATGGACGAGCCGTTCGGCGCGCTCGATGCGCTGACGCGCGAGCGCATGGGGCTGGAGCTGCTGCGCATCTGGCAGGGCACGCGCAAGACGGTGGTGTTCGTCACGCACGGCATCTCGGAAGCCGTGTTCCTGTCCGACCGCGTGATCGCGATGAGCGCGCGGCCCGGCCGCGTGGTGCGCGACCTGCGCATCGACCTGCCCCGCCCGCGCGGCCCGCTCACGCAGGAAGACCCGCGCTTCCTGGCGGCCTGCCGCGAGCTGCGCGAGCTGCTGGTGCCGGACAAGGAGGCAGCGCCGTGAAGAAGGAATCGCGCACGGCGCTGCGCATCGCCCGGCCGCTGGTGGCCGTGCTGCTGCTGGCCGTCTGGATCGGCTACATCGAGCTCGCGAACATCCCCGCATTCGTGCTGCCGCACCCGAAGGACGTGGCGATCTCGCTCTACCAGCAGCTTCGCAGCGGCGACGTGCTGCCCCACCTGGCGGCCACTGCGCAGGAGGCCGGCCTCGGCTTCCTGCTCGGCACCTCGATGGCGGTGCTGGTCGGCACGCTCATCTCGCGCTCCCGCTTCGCCGAGGAAGTGCTGCGGCCGTACATCATCGCCAGCCAGACCACGCCCATGGTGGTGCTCGCGCCGCTGTTCCTGATGTGGTTCGGATTCGGGCTGATGCCCAAGGTGCTGATCGCCGGGATCATTACGTTCTTCCCGCTGCTGGTGAACGTGATGGCGGGCCTGCGGTCGGTGAACCCGACGGAGCGGCGGCTGTTCCAGTCGCTGAAGGCGAGCCCGTGGCAGACCTTCATCCACCTGGAGATCCCGAGCGCCCTGCCCTTCATCTTCGCGGGCCTGCGGATCACCGTGGTGCTGTCGGTGATCGGCTCCGTCGTCGGCGAATTCGTCGGCGCGCGGGCGGGGCTCGGCTACCTCGCCGTGACCGCGGCGGGGAACATGGACACCAGCCTGCTTTTCGTCGCCGTCGTCTTGCTGATGGCGATGGGCCTCACCCTCTACGTGATCGTGCTGCGCCTGGAGAAGCACGTGCTGTTCTGGAGAACCTGACATGACCGCATCCACCACTTCGGCCCTGCTGCGCGCCGCCCTCGCGCTGGAAGAGGGGCAACCGCCCACGTCGGTGCTGAACGACGTCCAGGCGCTGCACCGCAACGCCGACGGCGAGGCCGAGCGCAGCCTGGCGGCGTGCCGGGATGCGAACGACGTCGAGCGCGCCCTGCTCACGGCGGTTTCGGCGATCGAGCTGAGCCTCGCCGCCCGCGCGGTCGAGTCGGCCTGCGACTGGCAAACGCGCGGCAACGAGGCCGCCGCGCGCGTGAACGCCGCGATCGCACGCATGCAGTTGCTCCGCTGCGCGGCCGTGCTGAACAAGCCGGTCGTCAGCGCGACGCCGCTCGGCGCCGGTGCACCGGTGATCCCGCTGCCGCCCGACCCGCCGATGCCGCCCTCGAAGGAAAGCGCGGAGCCCGACGCGGTGGCGGTCGAGGCGCAGCGCAACATCGCCGCATACCACCGCGAGCATGAGCGCTACTACACGCGCCACCAGACCGAGCGCGCCGCGGAGCTGTACCGCGACGCCAACGTCCTGAAGGTCCTGGCGGGTGTCTGGCTCGGCGCGGCCGGCCCCGACCAGCGGCCCGACGTCGACTACTCGAAGAGCGAGTACCACCCGGTGGGCAGCGTGGACCTGAATTCGCGGCACGCCATCGGCCACATCGGCGTGCTCTACATGGAGGGGCCCGGCGAGGTCGAGCCCTCCGAGCTGGTCGTGATGAAGAACCAGCTGCGCGGCCTCGCCGCGGGCACGATCCGCGCCGGCAAGTGGCTCACCGAGAAGATGCACGGCGCCTGGCGGCGCGAGCAGACCGTCTTCAAGACGCAGCCCTCCGAGCTGGGCGCGGCCCGCTTCGTGAGCATCTGCACCAACTGGCGCGGCTCGCGGTTCATGCACCTCTCCGGGCGCGTGCTCACGCTGGGCCTGGAGCTGCTGTCGCGGCAGGACCTCAGCCGCGAAGGCGTCCGCAAGGACCGCGCGGCCGCCGCGCGCACGGTGCTGAACGCGGCCTGGATCATCACCATGGCGGGCACGCTGCAGGCGCAGTCCGGCATGGACCTTTCCGAGAGCGACCGTTCGTGGACGGCTTTCCTCGAAGGCCTCGGCGCCTGAAGCCAGGAGGACCCATCATGTTCAAGAAGCACTTCTTCGCTTTCCTGTTCCTGCTGCTCGGCTGGCTCGCCGCGTTCGGGGCCCACGCCGAGGAAACGCTGCGCCTGCTGATGCCGGAGCCGCACGGCACCACGTTCCGTGCGCTCTACACCGGCGTCGAGAAGGGCTGGTTCAAGGAGGAGGGCCTGAAGATCGAGTTCCTTCCCATCCCGGGGGGCGCGATCAACCTGGTTTCCGTGCTCAGCCAGGGCGGCGGCGACATCGCCTGGGCGGGCGGCTACACGATCATCCAGGCGCGGGCGCGCGGCGTGCCGATCGTCGGCATCCAGAGCGCGTCGGCCGAGAGCCTGTGGAACCTGATCAGCCACAAGGACGCCAACATCACCAAGCCCGCCGACCTGAAGGGCAAGACGATCGGCGTGCTGGCGTTCTCCAGCGCGACCCATTTCATGGTGCAGGCGCTGCTGCGCTCCGCGGGGCTGCAGGACTCCGACGTGACGCTGCGGCCGATCGGCATCAGCGGCCCGACGCTGCTGTCGCAAAGGCAGATCGACGCCTACGTGTGGTTCCGCACCCAGGGGTTGTCCCTGCAGGCGAAGGGCGTGCCGGTCAACCTGCTGGCGATGGACGACCACATGCCGATGCCGCAGGACATGATCCTCGCGCCCGAGTCGCTGGTGAAGAACAAGCCGGAAGTGGTGAAGGCCTACCTGCGGGTGCTCAAGCGCGCCGATGAATACGGCCGCGACCCGGCCCACGACACCGAGATCGACGGATACCAGGCGAAGTACGGCCCGCAGACCGTGCAGGACACGCAGCACCTGCGCGTGTTCTCCAAGGAGACGCAGGACCGCGCCAGGCGCGACGCGGCGAAGAACTACAAGTGGGGCTCCACCGATCCGAAGCGCCTCGAAGCGGCGCAGGAGTCGCTGCTGCAGCTGAAGGTGATCGACCGCAAGACGCCGGTGGACGCGATGTTCACCAACGCGCTGCTGCCGCAGTGAAGGAGCGTGCGATGAGCCCCTTCCCTGCCTATGCCGTCGAGCAGGCCACGCCCGGTTTCGCGGAGTGGCTCCAGAAGTTCTCCGCGGAAAGCCGGCGGGTGCAGGCCTCGCGCCGGTGCCAGCTCGACGTGGCGTTCGGCGACGCGCCGGCCGAGCGGCTCGACATCTTCCCGGCCGACAACGCGAACGCCCCGATCGTCGTGTTCCTGCACGGCGGCGGGTGGCGCGCGTCGAGCAAGGGCGACCGGTCGTTCCCGGCCGACGTGTTCTGCCCCGCCGGCGCGGTGTGGATCTCGATGGAATACCCGCTTGCACCGGCGGCGAGCGTCGACGACATGGTGGCGTGCCTGCGCAAGGGCATGGCCTGGGTGGCGGCCAACGCGCGCTCGTTCGGCGGCGACCCGGACCGCATCTTCGTGTGCGGCAATTCGGCGGGCGGCCACCTCGCCTCGGTGATGATGACGACCGACTGGACCGAGCATGGCCTCCCGGCGGACCTGATCAAGGGCGGCACGTTCGTCAGCGGCGTGTTCGACATGATCCCGCTCATGAAGAGCGGCGCCAACGAGTGGCTCCGGCTCGACATCGACACCGCGGTGCGCCACAGCGCGATCTACAACGTACCCCGCCGCGGCGGCAGCATCGTCTGCGCGGTGGGGGCCGACGAAATGCCGGAGTTCGTCGAGCAATCGCGCAACTTCGCCGCCGTGTGGCGCTTCCACGGCCACCCGGCCACTTTCCTGCCGTGCCCGGAGTTGCATCACTTCTCCATCATCGCGGAGCTCGGCCGCCGCGACAGCGCGCTGGTGCGCGCGATGTTCGATCAGATCGGCTCGCGCTAGAACCCCGCCGCGCAGCCGTCGCGCCGGAAATCCGACGCGCCGGCCCAGGTGTCGCCAAGCCGCAGCACAAGCTGCCCGCCGCCGAATTCGATGGACGCCGGGTCGGCCACTTCGACGCGGTGGCCGTACGACGCGAGTTCGGACGCCACCGCGGCCGACAGGCCCGCTTCGAGCCGGATGCGGCCGTCCTCCTCGGCGATGCGCCAGCGCGGCGCGTCCAGCGCCGCCTGCGGGTTCGCTTCGCGATCGAGCAGATCGCTCGCCACCTGCACCTGTCCCTGCGGCTGCATGTCGGCGCCGACGACGCCAAAGGCCGCCAAGGGCCGCCCGTCGCGCACCAGCATCGCGGGGATGGTCGTGTGGAAGGGCCGCTTGCCGCCCGCGACGTGGTTGGGATGTGAGGGATCGAGCGAGAAGCCGGCACCGCGGTTGAGCAGGCTCACGCCCACCTCCGGCACCACCACGCCCGAGCCGAAGCCCTGGAAATTCGACTGGATGTACGACACGAGCCGGCCCTGCGCATCCGCCGCGGCGATGTAGACCGTGTTGCCGGGCGGCAGCGGGCGCGCGGTCCACGGCTGAGCCCGCTTCGGGTCGATCGAGCGTGCGCGCTGCGCGTGGTAGGCCGGGTCGAGCAGGTCCTGCACGCGCATCGGCATGGCGGCCGGCTCGGTCACCCACTGGTAGACGTCCGCGAACGCGATCTTCATCGCCTCGATCTGCAGGTGCATGCGCGTCGCCTGCGGCACGGCGGCGGACAGGTCGAAATGCTGCAGGATGCCCAGCGCGATCTGCACCGAGATGCCCTGCCCGTTCGGCGGCAGCTCCAGCACCTCGGCGCCGCGATAGCCCAGCCGCAGCGGTTCGACCCACTCCGGCCGGTGCGACGCGAGATCGTCCAGCGACAGCGCGCCGCCGTGCGCCCGCGCATGCGCGACGATGGCCTGGGCGATCTCGCCCTCGTAGAAATCGCGGCCTTCCGAGGCCGCGATGCACGCGAGCGACTGCGCGGCGGCGGGGAAGCGGAAGCGCTCGCCGGCGCGCGGCGCGCGGCCCTGCGGAAGAAAGGTGTCGGCGAAGCCCGGCTGTTTCGCCAGCCGCGCGGCCTGACCGGCCCATTGGCGCGCCACCCGCGGCGACACGGCAAAGCCTTCGGTTGCGTAGCGGATGGCGGGCGCGAACAAACGGTCCAGCGGCAGGCTGCCGTGCTTGCGCCAGAGCTCGATCCACGCCGACACCGCACCCGGCACAGTCACCGAGTCCCAGCCTTCGGTCGGCATGCGCTCGCGGCCGGCGAACCGCTGCGGCGTCCACGCCTGCGGCGAGCGGCCCGAGGCGTTCAGGGCTGCAAGTTCCTTGCCGTCCCACAGCATCGCGAAGGCGTCGCTGCCCAGCCCGTTCATCACGGGCTCGACGATGGTGAGCGCGGCCGCGGCAGCGACGACCGCGTCCACCACGTTGCCGCCTTGCGCCAGCGCCTGCACGCCCGCCTGCGCGGCGAGCGGCTGCGAAGTGGCGACGACGTTGTCGGCCAGCAGCGGCATGCGCTGCGAGGGATGGGGGAAGTTCCAGTTCATCGGCGGTGCACCGTCTTTCCGCCGACGATGGTTTCGTCGGGCACCAGCAGGGGAAGGCGTTCGGCCGGCATGGTGAGCGGGTCTTCCGGCAGCACGATCATGTCGGCGAGCTTGCCGGGCTCGAGGGTCCCGCGGCGCGCCTCGTCGCCACAGAGCCACGCGCCATTGACGGTGGCGCACTGCAGCGCTTCCTCGCGCGAGATGCGCTGCGCCGGCGCGATCACGGCCTGCGTCGCCCGGTCGATCCGCTCGGTGGCCTGCCACACGCAGGGCCACAGCGTCACCGGCACGTTGTCGCTGGCCAGCGAGACTTTCACGCCGGCATCCAGCAGCGAGCGGATCGGGCAGATCTCGTTCTCGCGCGCGGCGCCGATGCGGTCGCGCACCGCGGAGGCGCTGCGCCAGATGTAGGCGTTGGTCAGCGTCGTGACGCAGATGCCGTTGTCGGCGATGCCGGCGATCTGTCCGGCATCGAGCGTCGCGGGATGCGCGACCACCCAGCGCAGGCCGTCGATCGGCGTTTCGCGCGCGACGTCCAGCAGCACGTCGGCCATCGCGGTCTGGATCACGCAGACACGCAGGCGTTCGCGAGCGGCCGCGTGCAGCAGCGCGCGCAGCTGCTCCGGGGGAAGACCCGCGTCGTAGTTGAAACCGGCCCAACCGGTCTGCGGCGCGCAGGCCGCGCGCAGCCGCGCCTCGTGCAGCTCGGCCGCAGGCTCGGCGTACAGGCCCTGCAGGCGCACCCAGTCGTCGCCCTGCTCGTCGCGGCGCAGGCGCGCCGCTTCACGCGCCACCCATTGCGTGACGTCGGCCAGCGACGCGCCGCTGAACGCCGGGCTAACCAGCAGGTGGGCGCGCAGGGTGCTGCGGCCCGCGTCGCGCGTTCGGCGCCACGCATCGATCACTTCGCCCGCGACACCGTGGCCTTCGAAGACGCCCGTGGTGCCCACCTCGTTGTAGGCCCGCATGGACGCTTCCAGCGTGCGCAGGCGGTCGTCCGCGGTGAAGTGCGGCGCCGCGCGGAACAAGGTGAACTCCGCGAGCGGCTGGAACGCATGCTCGAAGAAGCGGCCGGTGGGCTCGCCGGCGGCGTCCTTCTCGATCACCAGCTTCGGCGATGGCGAGTTCGTGTCGCGGTCGATCTTCGCCAGCCGCAGCGCCGCCGTGTTGGCGATGGAAACGGTCGGCAGCGTGCCGGGCCAGTAACCCCAGGCGCAGCGCACCAGCACCGGATGCTCGCCGGTGGCCCGGTCGAGGTCGTGCCGGTCGGGCAGGCGGCCTTCGGCATACATCGCGGGGAAAGCGCGGAACTCGGGCGGATCGCCGAGCGGCATCGTGACGATCCAGCGGCCCCTGGGCGTCTGCTGCGCGATGCCGTGGATGCGATCCACGACCTCGGCGACGGACCGGCAGTCGGCCAGCGAAGGCAAGAGGCTCTTCAATCCCTCGCGGTCGGCGTGGGCGTGCCCGTCGATGAGGCCCGGCATCAGCGTGCGGCCGTGCAGCTTCGTGATCTCCGTGCCCGGCCCCTCGAACGAAGAGACGTCGTGGTCGCGGCCGACCGCCACGATGGTGTCGCCGCGAATCGCCACTGCCTCGGCGGGTTCGCCGCCGGCCATCGTGATCACATGGCCGCCCCGCAGGATGCGGTCGGCCGGCCGGGCGATCGTCACTCGGGCCGGATCCCCGCCTCCTGCGTGAGGCGCGAGTACTTCGTCATGTCTTCCTTGATGGTGGCCGCGAACTCGGCCGGCGAAGAAGGCGTCACCTCGATCGAGCTCTCGCCGATGCGCTTGGCGACCGCCGGGTCGGCCAGCGCGGCGCGGATCGCCTGGTTCAGGCGGTCGATGATGGGCGCGGGCGTGCCCGGCGCCGTCATCACGCCGTGCCAGCCCTCCAGCACGAAGCCCGGGATGGTTTCGCCGATGACGGGCAGCTCCGGCAGCGGCATGCCGCGCTTGCGGCCGGTGAGCGCGATCGGCCTGGCCTTGCCGGCCTTCACCTGCGGCAGCGCGGTGTTGAACAGGTCGATCATCACGTGCACCTGTCCGCCGATCAGGTCGTTCATCGCCGGGGCGTTGCCCTTGTACTGGACATGGGTGAAGTCCGCCTTGGTGTGCGACTTGAACCACATGCAGCCGAAGCCGGGCAGCCCGCCGCCCGACGCGCAGTTGACGCCGGTCTTGCGCGCCACTTCGATCATCTCGGCCACGGTCTTCGCGGGGAAGTTCGGGTTGGCGACCAGCATGTAGGCCTGCGAAGTCATCTTCGCGACCGGCACCAGGTCCTTCACCGGATCCACCATGTTCCTGTACAGCAGCTGGTTGGTGATGATGTTGGGCGCCACGTACACGATGGTGTAGCCGTCCGGCGCCGCGTTGGCGCCCAGCTCGTGGCCGATGTTGCTGGCGCCGCCCGGGCGGTTGTCGACGATCACGGGCTGGCCCAGGTGCTCCTGCATCTTCTGCTGCACCGCCCGCGCGATCATGTCGGCCGGGCCGCCGGCGGCGTAAGGAACGATCCAGCGGATCGGCTTGTTCGGGTACGCCTGCGCCGCGGCGCCGGACGAGGCGAACACGAGCACGAGGGCGGCGGCGCCGAGCAGCACTCGGCGGCCGGAAGCAAAACGGGCCATGGGGTTTCCTCTTTGCTGTTTGAATAATCGATTTTGCCGTCAAGATCGATTCGCAGCAATCTGACGGAAACCCTAGAGACGCGGACGGCCCGCCCGCCGCTTCTCGTCGCGCCGCGCCGAGCCCATCCAGCGATTGGCCGAGACGTCCATCACGCCATGGGCCGCGACCTCACGGGCCCGGTCGGTGAGCTTCTCCAGGCAGCGCTCGAACACCTTCAGTTCGTCCGCATCGAGCGCGCCGACGAGCTCGGCGTTGATGCGCACGAGCAGGGGGAAGATCTGCGCATGCAGCTCGCGGGCCGCGTCCGTCGCCTCCAGCACGGCGCGACGCCGGTCGATCTCCAGTTCCTTTCGCAGGATCAGGCGCTTGCTCAACAGGCTGGTGACGAGCCGCGAGGCGCGGGCCGACTCCATGTGCGCGCGCTGCCCGAGTTCCGTGGGCGACATGGCGCCCTCCTCCACCAGGATCGCCATCAGGTGCCACTCGGCTCGCGCGATGCCAAAGCCGCCTTCGAACAGGCGCAGGCCGGGCGCCCCGCTGAGCGCGAACAGCGCCTTCAGCCGGTAGTTCAGCAGGTCCTTCTGGCCGTGCGGCCGGGCCAGGGTCGGCCGGGAGTGGTCCATGGATTGCTGTTTTAAACAAATATCGGCCCGGCTCCTAGCATCCGCGCAGGAACCGAGGACTGCCGATGATGATCTTGGGCGTGGACATCGGGGGAACCTTCACGGACTTCGTGCTGCTGGACACCGTGTCCCGCAGGATCTGGACTGAGAAGCTGCTGACCGACCCCGAGCGTCCCGACAGCGTGGTGCTGGAAGGCACCCGCAAGCTGCTGGCGAGCTGCCGAATGGGCGCGCGCGATCTTTCCTATGTGGTGCACGGCACGACGCTGGTGACGAACGCGGTGATCGAACGCCGCGGCAGCCCGACCTGGCTGGTGACGACCCAGGGCTTTCGCGACGTGATCGAGATCGGCCGCGAGAAGCGCTACGACATCTACGACCTGCACATGGCCAACCCGGCGCCGCTGGTGGAGCGCTCGCGCCGGCTCGAGGTCGACGAGCGCACCAGCGCTTCCGGCGAAGTGGTGCGCGCGCCGTCTCGCGAGGAAGTGGGCGCGCTCGTGCGGCAGCTTCCGCCGGGCGAGAAGGCGATCGCGGTCGTGCTGCTGCACGCATGGCGCAACCCGGCCAACGAGCGCCTGGTCGCGCAGTGGCTGCGCGAGGAGCTCGGCCCGGGCACGGCGATCTCGATCTCCTCCGACGTGTCGCCCGAGATGGGCGAGTTCGAGCGCACGTCCACCACCCTGATCAACGCCTACGTGCAGCCGCTGGTGGCGAGCTACCTGGACCGGCTGGAAGGCGCGCTCACGGCCATGGGCATCCAGGCACCGCCGCTGATGATGCTTTCGCACGGCGGCCTCGCACGCTTCCGGCTCGCCAAGGAAATGCCGGTGCGCATCCTCGAATCCGGTCCCGCGGGCGGCGCTGCGGTCGCTGCGTTCGTCGCCGAGTCCCTCGACATCCGGCGCGCGCTGGCGTTCGACATGGGCGGAACCACGGCGAAGATCTGCTTCGTCGACGACTACCAGCCGCAGGTGGTGGCCGACGGCGAAGTGGCGCGCATGGACCGCTTCAAGAAGGGCAGCGGAATGCCCGTTCGCGTGCCGATGGTCGACCTGATCGAGATCGGCGCCGGCGGCGGCAGCATCGCCAGCTGCAACTCGCTGGGCATCCTGGCCGTGGGCCCGCAGAGCACCGGTTCCGTCCCCGGGCCGGCGTGCTACGGACGCGGCGGCACGTTGCCGACGGTGTCGGATGCAAACCTGCTGCTGGGCTACCTGGACCCCGGCAACTTCCTCGGCGGCGAGATGCCGCTCGATCCGGGCGCCGCACGCGAGGCCTTCGGACCGCTGGCCGCTCGCATGGGCAAGCCCGTCGTCGAGATCGCCTGGGCGATCCAGGAAACCGTCAACCAGAACATGGTGCGCGCCGCGCAGCTGCACGCTTTCGACACCGCGCGCGACCTGTCCGACTACACCCTGGTGGTCTCGGGCGGCTGCGCCCCGGCGCATGCCTGCCGCCTGGCACGCGAGCTCGGCATCCGCAAGGTGGTGGTGCCGATGGCCGCGGGCGTGGCTTCCTCGCTCGGCTTCCTGGTCGCCCCGGTGTCGATCGACCTGCGCCGCACCGTGCTGATGCCGCTCTCGCGCATGGACCCCGCGGTGATCGCGCAGGCCTGCGACTCGATGCGGGCGGAGGCGCTGGGCGCGCTGGCCGATGTTGGCGTCGCGGAAGACAAGGCCGAGGTCGCGCTCTCGATCGAGGCGCGGTTCGTCGGCCAGGCCCATTCGCTGGCGCTCGGCATCGACGTGGCGCTTCTCGGCGATGCAAACCGGCTGGCGGAAGCGTTCAAGGAGAAGTACCGGCAGTCGTACGGCGACTGCCCGTCGCGCGCCGACGTGGAGATCACCGCCGTGCGCATGCAGATGCTGCAGCGCGCGGAGGTCCGCGGCGCCGTCACGCGCGAAGCCGTGGGCGGCAAGCGGCCGGCGAACACGCGCATCGCGTACTTCCCCGAGACGGGCGAGACGAGCACGCCGGTGCACGACCGGGATTCGCTCGCGGCCGGCGAGCGCATCGAAGGCCCTGCGATCCTGCAGGAGCGCGACACCACCACGATCATTCCGCCCGGCGCCGTCGCGGAGATGGACCCCTCCGGCAACCTGATCATCGACCTGGCGGGCATGGAGCTCACGGCATGACCCTCGACGCGATCCAACTCGGCCTGCACTGGAACCGCCTCGTCACGGTGGCCGACGAGATGACGAGCATCCTCGTGCGCACCGCGTTCTCCACCGTGGTGAACCAGTCGCACGACTGTGCCTGCATGCTGCTGGACGACCGCGGCAACTCGGTCGCGCAGTCCTCGCATGCCCTCCCGGCCTTCATGGGCACGATGCCGCACACCGCCAAGGAGATGATCCGGCGCTTCGGCCCCGGCCTGAAGGAAGGCGACGTGCTCGCCACCAACGATCCCTGGGTGGCGGGCGGCCACCTGCCCGACCTCACGGTGCTGCGGCCGGTGTTCGCCGCGGGCCAGCTGGTGGCGATCACGGCGAGCACGGCGCACCTGCCCGACATCGGCGGCAAGGTGTGGTCGGCCGACTGCAACGAGGTCTTCGAGGAGGGACTGCGCATCCCGCCGATGAAGCTGTTCGACGCCGGCGTGCGCAACGAGGTCCTGTTCGAGCTGCTGCGCAACAACGTGCGCAACCCTGACGACGTGGAACACGACGTCATGGCGCAGGTGACCGCCACGGCTTTCGGCGAACGGCGCCTGGGCGAGCTGCTTGCGCGGTACCCGGGGCTGGACCTGCGCGAGCTCGCGCGCGAGATCCTGCAGCGGTCCGAGGAAGCGATGCGCGCGGCGATCGCCCGCCTGCCGGCGGGCACGTACCGGCATGAGGTGGGGCTCGACGGCTTCAGCGACCCGCTCACGCTCAAGTGCAGCGTGACGGTCTCACAGGACGGGCTGGAGATCGACTTCACCGGCAGCTCGCCGCAGCAGCCTTTCGGCATCAACTCGGTGCTGCAGTACACGCAGGCCTACGCGAACTACGCGGTCAAGTGCCTGCTGAGCCCCGACTCGCCCTGCAACGAAGGCAGCTTCCGGCCGGTGCGCGTGTCGGCGCCGCGCGGGTCCGTGCTCAACGCGCAGGCGCCCGCCGCGGTGGGCGGGCGTCACCTCACCGGCATGTTCGTTCCGTTCGCGATCTATGGCGCGCTGGCGCAGACGTCGAAGGAGCTCGCCGTCGGCGACAGCGGCCTGCCCGGCAGCCCCAACTTCACGCTGCAGCAGATCGATGCCGAAGGCCGCTCGCGCACCATCAACCAGTTCTATTCCAGCAACGGCGGCATGGGCGCGCGCTGGGGACAGGACGGCATCTCGGCGTGCTCGTTCCCGACCAACATCGCGAATGTCCCGGCCGAGGTGGTGGAAGCGCGTTCGGGCCTGCTCGTCGAGTGCAAGATGCTCACGCCGGACTCCGGCGGCGCCGGGCGCTGGCGCGGCGGCCTCGGCCAGACCTACGCGATCCGCGTGCCGCCCGGCTACCGCGGCAATGCGTGGGTGTCGATGCTGTCGGACCGCACCGAGCATCCGGCCATGGGGCGCCTGGGCGGCGGCCCCGGTTCGCTGCGGACCAACATCCTGAACGGCACGACTCACCTGCATCCGAAGAAGCGCGTGCAGCTCGCGCCCGGCGACCGCCTGGAGACCTGCATGCCGGGCGGCGCGGGCGTCGGCGATCCGCTGCAGCGGGACCGGGCCGCCGTGCTGCAGGACCTGCGCAACGGCTACATCACGCCGCGCGCGGCGGTCGACCAGTACGGCCTGACGCCGGCCGAAGCGGGCCTGCAGCCATGAACGACAAGGCGCCGTCGTTCCGTGCCGCGGGCACGCGATTGAAGGGCTCGCTGCGGCCCGAGCTCTCGGCCGTCTGCTACCCGGTGCCGGACGAGCGCATCTGGCGCGTGCTGGACGGGGTGCACCGCTTCGACAAGGCGCACATCGTGATGCTGGCCGAAGCGGGCATCCTCGAGCGCGAGGACGCGGCCAAGCTGCTCGCAGCCCTGCTCGAACTGGAGCAGGCCGAAGGCGGCGCCGTGCAGGCCCGGCTGGACATCGGAGGCGGCAACCATTCCGGCGAGAAGTACCTGACCGCCAAGCTCGGCGAAGGCGTCGCCGGCCGCATCCACGCGGGGCGCAGCAGCGGCGACATCAGCGCGGTGGCGAACCGGCTCACGCAGCAGTGCGAACTGCGCGACACCATGAGGCTGCTGCTGCAGCTTCGGCGCGCAGTGCTGGCGCGCGCCGGGCAGGACGCGCGCGTGCTCGTGATGGGCTACAGCCACCTGCAGCACGCGCAGCCTTCGACCATGGGCCACTACTGGTGCAGCGCGCTGTTCGGACTGGAGCGCGACTTCGCGCGCCTGGCCGACCTGTACCGGCGCTTCGACTTCAGCCCCGCGGGCGCGGCGGTGCTCACGGGCTCGCGCTTCGCGCTGCGTCCGCAACGCACGGCCGAACTGCTGGGCTTTTCCGCAGTGTTCCGCAACTCGCGCGACGCCGGCTGGGCGGCCGATGCCTACCAGGAGGCCGCGGCGGCGCTCTCGATCCTGCTCGCGACCTGCGGGCGCATCGCGGACGACCTGTACCTGTGGTCCACCTCGGAGTTCGGCATCGTCGAGATCGACGACGGCTTCTGCATCAACTCCAGCATCCTGCCGCAGAAGAAGAACCCGGTGGCCCTGGAACACATCCGCGGCGTCGGCCGCATCGCGATGGGCCGCGCCACGTCGGTATCGGCCGCGTTCGCCAGCCCCTCGGACAGCATCGTGTTCGAACGCTACCTCGCGGTCGAGGAGCTCTGGCGGACATTCGACGACGCGAAGGGCGCGCTGACGCTTTTCTCGGCGGTGCTGGAGTCGCTCACGGTGCACGAGGATGCCGCGCTCGCCGCCTTCGAGGACAGCTGGTGCTGGACGTCGGACCTCGCGGCCGCGCTGGTGCTGGAGCACGGGCTGCCGTGGCGCACCGCGCAGCAGTCGGTGAGCGTGCTCGTGCGGCAGATGATGGATTCTCGCCGCACGGCGGAATCGGTTACCGAGTCGGACGTGCTGCAGGCCTTCCTTACGTACACCGGCCAGGACGGGCTGCGCCTCGCGCCGGGCTTCGTCGACCAGGTGCGGCAGCCGCGCGCGATCGTGGAGTCGCGCATCGTTTCCGGCGGCCCCGCCGAGCGGGACGTGATGCAGCAGGTCGAGTCAGCCGCGGCGTGCATCGAACAGGACGCGCGCGCGGCGCAGGAGTTCGAATCCGCCGCGCAGGCGGCCGATCGCAAGTTGGGCGAAGCCATCCAGGCCTTGCTCGTTCCCCACCGAGGAGACTGAACCATGATGAACAAGCTGTTCGCCGTCGCGTCGCTGGCGCTCTTCGCCGGCTCGGCGCTCGCGCAGGCCTTCCCCGAGCGGGAAGTCCGCGTCATCACGGGCTTCCCGCCCGGCAGCGTGGCCGAGCTGGCCCTGCGCGCGCTGGTGCGCTCCGCGCAGAAGCACGTCGACAAGCCGCTGCTCGTCATCAACAAGCCCGGCGGGGGCCAGAGCATCGCGATGCAGGAACTGATGAACGCGCCTCCCGACGGCTACACCGTCGGGATGGTGACGGACACCTTCCCCGGCATGACGTACTACCAGTACAAGCTGAAGTTCGAGGCCGAGGACATCCAGCCGCTGGTGGGCTTCGCGCAGTTCCGCCACGTGCTGTTCGTCAAGGGCGATTCGCCACTGCGCAAGTACGAGGAGTTCGTGGCCGCCGCGAAGCGGGCGCCGGTCTCCTACGGCGGCACCGGGCGCGGCACCACGCCCGACATGCTCGGCAAGATCTTCGCGCGCGCGGCGGGCCTGAACCTCGAGTACGTCGCGTTCAAGGGCAGCAACGAATACGTCCCGTCGGTCATGGGCGGCCATGTGGCGAGCGGCATCGTCGACATCTCGGGCGTGGCCAAGCACATCGAGGATGGTTCGCTCGCCGGTGTGGTGGTCTTCGGCGACGAGCGCCTGGCCGAGTTCCCGAACATCCCGACCGTCGCCGAGAAGGGCGTCAACGTCGACATGAGCCCGTTCAACTCGGTGATCACCATCGTCGCCAACCGCAAGGCGCCTGCGGAGCGCACCCGCGTGCTGCAGGAAGCGTTCACCAAGGCCGCGAACGACCCCGAGTTCAAGGCTGCGGCGAAAGGCCAGGGCGTGCATGCCGTGTCCTTCGGGCCGGACGTGATCAAGCGCCGCATCGACGGCGCGCGGCAACTGGCGGTGCCGCTGATGAAGGAGATGGACCTGATCGCGAAATAGGCGGAGGGCGCTGCGCCCTTCCGCCCTGCCGCACTTCAGGTGCGGGCGGATTCCGCTTCCTGGATGTCGCGCCAGAGGATCTTGCCCACGGGCGACTTCGGCAGCGACTCGGTGAACTCCACGATACGCGGGTACTTGTACGCGGCCATGCGTTCGCGCGCCCAGGAGATGATGTCGTCCGCGCCGACGCTGCCGCGGGATTTCGGATCCAGCACCACGAGCGCCTTCACCGTCTCGCCGCGGTAGGGGTCGCGGCTGCCGATCACGCAGACCTCGCGGATCGCGGGATGCTGGTACAGGACCGACTCCACCTCGGCGGGCCAGACCTTGTAGCCGGACGCATTGATCATCCGTTTCGCGCGGTCCGTCATGAAGAAGTAGCCTTCCTCGTCGACCTGGCCGATGTCGCCGGTGCGCAGGTAGCGCACGCCGTCGATCTCGACGAAGGCATCGGCCGTGTCCTGCGGCCGGTTCCAGTAGCCCTGGAACAGCTGGGGCCCGCTCACCAGGATCTCGCCCTGCTCGCCGGCCGGCAGCGGCCGCAGCGTCGCGGGGTCGATCACCAACGACAGCGTGTCGAAGAACGGCACGCCCAGGCACTGGCGCTTGGGCCGGTCGATCGGGTTGTTGTGCGTCGTGGCCGCCGTCTCGGTCATGCCATAGCCTTCGATGAAGTCCAGGCCCAGCCGATTGCGCAGCCGCTTCCACACCTCCATCGGCATCGACGCGCCGCCGGCGGTGATGCGGCGCAGGCCGCCCAGGTCGTACTGATCGAGCTGCGGATGGCCCAGCAGGTCGATCACGGCAGTCGGCGGAATCGCGGCGTGCCCCACGCGCTGCTCGGCCAGCAGGCGAAGCGCCAGGTCGCGCTCCCAGCGCGGCAGCACGACCAGCGTGCCGCCCACGTAGATCGGCAGGTTCAGCGAATGCGACAGGCCCGCCACGTGGTACATAGGCGCCACGCACAGGAAGGCGGTGGCGGGCGCTGTCCAGTGCCACAGCGCCATCCCCGCCGCGTTGTGCATGAAGCTGCGGTGCGTGTGCATGCAGGCGCGCGGCACGCCGGTCGAGCCCGAGGTGTAGGGCAGCAGGCACAGGTCGCCGGGCTGCGACAGCGGGGGACCGGGCCGCTCGCCGGCCGCCAGCGCGTCGGCCCAGGTGACATGGGAGCCGTGAGGGCGACGAGGCTCGCGCAACCAGTCGGGCAGCGCCCAATCCGTGCCCGCATCGACGTAATCGGAGTAGGTCGCCACGATGATCTGGCGCAGGTCCGTGCCGGCCGACGCGGCTTCAAGTTGCTCCACCAGGTCCTGCGCGCACACGGCCACGCAGGCGCCGCTGTCCTTCAGGTAATGCGCCACTTCGGCGCCGCGGTTCATCGGATTGATCGGCACCACCACGGCGTCGGCGCGCAGCACGCCGTGGTAGGCGATCACCCATTGCGCCGAGTTCTGCATGTACAGCAGCACCCGGTCGCCGCGCCGCACGCCGGCGCGCTTGACCAGCCAGCCGGCGAACCGCTCGACGGCATCGGCCAGTTCGGAATAGAGGATGCTGCGGCCGAACGAATGGATCGCCGCGCGATCGGCGAAGCGCCGCGCCGAGGTGGCCAGCGTTTCGCTCAGGGTGACGTCCGGCGCCTCCAGGTGCCGCGGCAGGTGGCGCGGCCAGTACGACGTCGCGCCGCCGCGCGCCGCGACGGCCTTACTGGATCGGGATGTTGGCATCCTTGATCAGCTTGGCCGTCATCGTGATCTCGCGTTCGATGCGCGCGCGCATCTCGGCGGGCGTGCTCGGGGCGGGGTCGCTGCCCGCCGCCACGAGTTGCTGGCGCACGCCGGGGTCGCGCAGCACCGCCACGACGTCCCGGTTCACCCGCTCGACGATGGTGGCCGGGGTGCCGGGCGGCATCACGAGCCCGAACCAGGAGCTGAACTCATAGCCCGCGACGCCCGCCTCCGCGAGGGTGGGCACGTCGGGAACCACGGCCGAACGCGTCGCTGTGGTCTGGCCCAGCGGGCGCAGGCGGCCGCCCTGGATGTGCGGCTTGGCCGTCGTGTAGTCGATGATGGCCGCCTTCAGGTGGCCGCCCAGCAGGTCGGTGGCCGCCGGCGCGCTGCCCTTGTACGGCACGTGCGACATCTCGAAGCCGGCCACCTGCTTGAGCAGCTCGCCGGCCAGGTTCATGGCCGTGCCCGGACCGGGCGTGCCGTAGTTGAAGCGCGTGGGCGCCGACTTGGCCTGCGCGATGAAGTCCCTGAGCGTCGCGATGCCGCTGTCGGCGGGCACCACCAGCACGATGGGGTTCATCACGACGGTGGTCACGGGCGTGATGTCGCGGCGCGGGTCGTAGGTCAGCTTGGGGTTGAGCGTCACGCTCGAAGTGAGTGCGCCCGACACGCCGAAGCCCATGGTGTAGCCGTCGGGCGGCGCCTTGGCGACGGTCTCGACGGCGATCGCGCCGCCTGCACCCGAGCGGTTGTCCACGACCACCGGCTGGCCGAGTTTTTCCGAAAGGGGCTGCGCGATGATGCGCGCCACGATGTCGGCCACGCCGCCGGGCGGGAAGCCGCAGTAGAACCGGATCGCCCGGTTCGGGAAGTCCCCCGCCTGCGCGAGCACGCTGCTGCCGGTGCCGAGCGCCGCCAGCGCGGCGCCCGCCTTGATGATGAACTCGCGTCGATCTGCCATGCCTTGTCTCCTTGGATTTGTCGTGCGCTTCAGGTGAGCGCGAACGCCGGATAACGCGCGTCGCCCGCCAGGGTGTCCCAGACGAGGCGCACCCGCGCGCCGATCTTCAGGCGATCGAGGTCCGCGCCGGGCAGGTTGGCGAGGATGCGTACGCCTTCGTCGAGGTCCACCAAGGCCAGCGGGCACGGCAGGCGCCCATCGGCGCCCAGCCCCGGCGTGCGCAGCACGGTGTGCGAGTAGATCGTGCCGTTGCCGGACACCTCCTTCCACCCCAGCGTGCGCCGGCCGGTGGCCAGGCTCACCGGCCGCGGGAAATGCTGGAAGCGGCCGGTCTTGGTGCAGTACTGCAGCACCAGCTTGCCTTCGCGCGTGCCCTGCCAGAAGGCGGCGCTGTCGGTGAATGCGCTCTCGGCGGGCACGCGCCGCGCGGGTGTTTCCTGGCTCATGCCGGCTCCAGAATCATTGCCGCGCTGGTGGACCAGTTGCGGCCGTAAGGGATGACGCCGATGCCCGTGACCAGCGCGTTGCGCGGGTCCGGCACCTGCCGCTGCCCGCCTTCGCCGAACAGCTGGCGGACGGCCTCCACGAGGTTGAGCGCGCCGCCCGCCAGGCCGGGCTGGCCCGCCGAGATCTGGCCGCCGCCGGTGTTGAGCGGCAGCTTGCCCGCGAACGACAGGTCGGTTTCGAGGATGAAGCGTGCGCCCGCGCCGCGTTCGCAGAACCCCAGCTGCTCCAATTGCATCTGCACGGCGATCGTGAAGTCGTCGTAGGGCTGGAACATGCGGATGTCGGCGGGCTTCAGGTTCGCCTGGGCGAAGAGGCGCGGCGCCAGCTGGCCGAAGCCGGTTTCGGTGATGTCGGCCAGCGGGTCGCGGCCGTTGAAGTTGGTGATCTCGGCGTACGCCACGGGCGCCGCCAGCTTGCTCCAGCCGCGCCGCTTCGCTTCCTCGCGCGAGGTCACCACCAGCGCGTTGCCGCCGTCGCAGAACATCACGCTGTCCAGCAGGCGCAGCGGATCGGCGATCACGCGCGACTGCAGGTAGTCCTCCATCGACAGGGGCGTGCGCAGCTTGGGCAGCGCGTTGTCGTTGCGCACCGCGTGCTCGCGCTGCACCTGGGCGATCTTGCCCAGAGCGTTCGGGTCGAGCCCGTACTGGTGGGCATAGCGGTTCATCAGCAACCCGAACGCCGCCGGCGGCCGCGCCGCGGCCTGCGGCTCCTGGAACTCGGGCCGCTGCGCGCCGAAATCCGCGCGGTAGATGGTGCTTGGCGCGTCGGCCGAGAGCACCACCGCGATGCGGCACTCGCCCTCGCGCACGGCCGACATCGCGCGCATCAGGCCGCTGAGCGCCGAGCAGCCGCCCAGGCCCGACAGGTGCAGCCAGGTGGGCGTGATGCCCAGGGCCTCGCACATGTAGGCGGCGTAGAAGGGATTGGTGCCTTCGCTGAGCGCGGCGGTTACCGACAGGCCGTCGATGTCTTCCAGCGCCAGGTTCATCCGGTCGAGCAGCGCGGCCAGCACCTCGCCGGCCAGGTCGTAGGCGCTGCGGCCGGTCTTGAAGCGGTTGGGGATCTCCGCGTATCCGGCGACCACCTGCGCGCTCTCACGCGCGGCGGTCCTGCCGAGGCTTTCGGGGGCCATGTGTCTCCTGGGGTCGGGGCGCCGGATCGCGAGGCGAAAGTGGCGGCGCGTTCGACCCATGATAGGTCAAGGCCCCTGCAAGAAACAGGTTCAGAAATGGGAAACTCTGTCCCGTTTCCTGGCCAACCACGAGCGACACGCATGCTGGACCTGAACGCGCTGATGATGTTCAACGAAGTGGTGGGCGCCGGCAGCCTCGCGGGCGCTTGCGAGCGCCTTCGCGTGCCGCGCTCCACGCTGAGCCGGCGGCTGCAGCAGCTGGAAAAGGAGATGGGCGTGCTGCTGCTCAAGAAGAGCACGCGCAAGCTCGCACCCACCGACCTGGGGCTGGCGATCCGCGAACACTGCGCGCGCATCGCCACCGAGGCGGCCGCGATCGGGCAGCTGACGGCCCGCACCACAGGGCAACTGCAGGGCACGCTTCGGGTGGCGATCCCGATCGAGTTCGGCACCGGCTGGCTCGGCAAGGCGATCTCCGACTTCGCCGTGCAGTACCCGGAGATGGCGGTCGAGGTCGACGTCAGCGGTCGCGTGGTCGACCTGATCGACGAGTCACGCGACATCGCCATCACCTACGGCCACCCGAAGCCGTCGAGCCTGACGCAGCGCCGCCTGGGCGCCCTCACCTCGGGGATCTATGCCAGCCCGCTGTATGCGCGGCGGCGCGGGCTGCCGCAATCGCTGGACCAGATCGGGCAGCACGACTGCGTGGTGACCGAGATCCAGCTGCGCGAAGGCGTCTGGAGCTTCAGCGGCGCCCGCGGGCGCCGCAACGTGCGCGTGCAGGGCCGCCTGCGGGTCAACAGCATCAGGCTGGCGCGCGAGCTGGTGGTCAGCGGCGCGGGCCTGGGGCTGCTGCCGCACATGATGTGCGCCGGCCACGTGGACTCGGGCGCGCTGGTGCGCGTGCTGCCGTCCTGGAACAGCCCCTCGCTGCCGATCGTGGCGCTGACGCTCTCGCGCACGCGGCTGCCCAAGCGCACCCGCGTGTTCCTCGATTTCGTGGCGGAGCAGCTGGCGGCGTCGCAGCCCTCGTGAGCGCGGGCGACCTCAGGCGCCGCGGAAGCGCGCGGGCCGCTTTTCGCGGAACGCCTGCAGCCCCTCGCGGCGGTCCTCGCTGAAATACAGCATGAAGACGGCGTCCGACTCCATCGCCATCGCATCGGCCAGCGGCAGGTCGAAGCCGCGCTCGATCACGGCCTTGCTCTGCATCACCGCAAGCGGTGCATTGCGGCCGATGGCGGTGGCGATCTCCCGGGCCTTGTCCAGCGCGCCGCCCGCATCGACCACGTGGTTGACCAGCCGCATCGCCAGCGCCTCTTCGGCGGCGATCCGCCGCCCGGTCCAGATCAGTTCCTTGGCCAGGGCCTTGCCGATGAGGCGCGGAAGCGTCTGCGTGCCGCCGGCGCCGGGCATGATGCCGATGCCGGTCTCGGGGAAGCCGAAGCGCGCGTCACGGCCCGCCACCACGATGTCGGCCACCAGCGCCAGCTCCAGGCCGCCGCCCAGTGCGACGCCCTCCACCGCGCAGATCACCGGCTTGGTGTACTGAGGCAGGTCGCGGAACAGGCGGGCGAAGCGCTTGCTGCGCTTGCGCTTGCGGTAGAAGTCGAAGTACTTGCCCTCGGGCACCTGGAATTCCACGGTGTCGATGCCTGAGCAGAAGGCCTTGGCGTTGCCGGACAGCAGCACCGCCACGATGGCATCGTCCTCCTCGGCCAGCGCCATGGCCTCCATGATCTCCGCCGCGGTCTGCTCGCGCAGCGCATTGAATTTCTCGGGGCGGCGGATCTCGATCTCGATCCACTGCTCGCGCCGGCTGACGGCGATGTCGATGTAGTTGGGCTGTGCTTCGCTCATGGTGCGCAAGATGGTAGCCAGCGGGTGGGACCGGCGATAGGCGCGGAAACGGGAAACAGTGTCCCGGATGTGGTCAGCCGCGAAGCCGCGGCATGTTCAGGAAGCGCCAGGGATCGGGCAGCTCGCCCACCGGCACGTGGATCAGCGTGGGGCGGTCGGATGCAAGTGCGGCGCCCAGCGAGCGCCGCAGCTCGGCGGGGCTCTCGGCACGTTCGGCCGACATCCCGAACGAGCGGGCCAGCTGGACGAAGTCGGGATTGACCAGCGTCTCGGCGATCGTGCGTCCCGGGAACTGCATCTGCTGCATGCGCCGCACGTTGCCGAAGGCGCCGTCGTCGAACACGATGGCCACGACGCCGATGCCGTGCTGCATGGCGGTCGCGAGCTCCTGCACGTTGAACATGAAGCCGCCGTCGCCGTTCACGCTCACGACCGCCGCCTGCGGCCGCGCCACCTTCGCGCCCAGGGCGGTCGCGTAACCCCAGCCCAGCGTGCCCTGGTAGCCGCTCGAGAGATAGGTGCGCGGCCGATAGACCGGGAAGGCGACACGGCTGGTGTAGCCCACCTGTGTCATGTCCTCGACGAAGATGCCGTCCTCGGGCAGCACCTCGCGGATCGCGCGGATGTAGTCCAGCTGCGGCTGCATCGCCGCGAGCTGCTCGTCGACGGCGCGACGGTGCGTGTCGAGTTCGGCCTCGCGCGAGGGTCGCGTGCCCACGCCGGCCAGCACGCGCTCCAGCAACGCGGGCACGACCTCGGCTGCACGCCCGCAGAGCGCCGCGTCGGGCACGCCGTGGCGCTCGAGTTCGTCGGGGTCCACCTCGATGCGAACCACCTTGATACCCGCATCCATGCCCCACACCATCGACTGCGTCTGCATCCGGGTGCCGATGGCCAGCACGAGGTCGACCTCGCGCCACATCCGGTGCCCGACCGGCGGCGTGATCGCCAGCGGATGCCGCGCATCGAGCACGCCGCGGCCCATGCGATAGGACTGCACCGGCGCCTGCAGCGCCTCGGCCAGGCGGCGGACGGCCTCGCCGCAGTCCTGCGCGCCACCGCCGACCACGATCAGCGGACGGCGAGCCTCGAGCAGCAGCGCCGCGGCCTTGTCGAGCGCCGCCGGATCGACGGCCGGTGCGGCGGGTACGGCCACCGGAACGGCAGCGGCCGCGCCGCGGCGGCCCCACACGTCCATCGCGCACTCCAGCGCCACCGGCCGCGGGCGGCTGCTGCGCAGCTGCCGGAAGGCCTCGGCCACCAGCAGCGGCGCCTCGTGCGGCGCGCGTATGCGCTCGGACCATTTCGTCAGCGAACGCAGGATCGCGAGCTGGTCCGGCAGCTCGTGCAGCATGCCGTAGCCGCGGCCGATGTGCCGGTGCGGGATCTGCCCGGTGATCGCCAGCACCGGCGCGTTGCAGGCGTACGCCGTCGACAGCGCGGCCGTGGTGTTCAGCACGCCCGGCCCGGGCACCACGCAATAGGCCGCCGGCCGCCCGGTGGCCATCGCCGCGCCGAGCGCCATGTACGAGGCGGCCTGCTCATGCCGCGTGTGGACGATGCGGATGCGCTCGCGCTCGTCGTAGAGGGCGTTGAAGAAGTGGTCGTTCTGGACACCCGGCAGGCAGAAAAGGGTGTCGATGCCGTGGTCCAGCAGGCCGCGGACGACGTGCTGCGCGCAGGTGGGCTCGCTCATCGGGGGCTACTCCATGCGATCAACGCCGGGTCATCTCGCGCGCCAGGCTTTCCTGCGGCAGGTAGGCGCCCTGCCGGCGCAGCGATTCGACCAGCTCACGCGTGTCCAGGTCGTTGGCGGGCTGGCCCGTGGCGATCGACTGCGCGGCCGCCGTGCCCACCGCCTGCCCCATCATGTACGCCGCGGACTGCGCGCGGATCGAACCGTGCACCTTGGTATCGCTGGAATGGCAGCGTCCCGCCACCCAGAGGTTCTGCGACCCTCGCGGCACGAGGATGCTGTAGGGAATGCCGACGCTTTCGCCGCGGCCCAGGTTGTCCTTGCCGTGGAAGTCCTTGAGGAAGCGCTCGTATTCCTTCTTGCTGGTGTCGCTCGGGTGGACGTCGGTGGGCCGGTTGTAGACGGCCACCTGGTCGGGGAACTGGCGGCGCGCCAGGAAGTCCTCGATCTTCAGCTCGAACTCGCCGACGATGCGGCGCGAATCGCGCACCCCCATCACGGGCGCCGTGGTGAGAAGTTCGACCTGCTCGCAACCGGGCACGTACTTCCGGTAGAACTCGGTGTATTCGACGGCCAGCTTGCGCCCGAACACCATCCCGTCCGAAAGGCTGCGCACCGAGAGCGGGTTGAGGTTGAACACATGGCCGGCGTTCAGCGTCGCGCCCTGCGGGCCGACCCGGTTCATGCCGGGGAAGAACCGGTCCTCCTGCGTGAAGAAGCCGTCGTCGATGGCCTTGGGCACCAGCTCGTTCCTGACGCGCGCCTTCACCGCGTCGATGCCGTTGCCGGCATACGCAGGATCGTTCCAGTCCATGCCCGCGAGCAGCGAGCACAGCGTGCTCGGCGCCACCGTCTCGGTGTCGCGCAGCACCACCTTGCATTCGGCGCCCGCCAACGCCGCCAGAGCGGCGTCGCCGGTCGCATCGACGAATGCCTTGGCCGGCACAAAGCACAGGCCCTCGACGTTGCTCACGACGACGCCGTTCACGCGCTTGCCGCTGACATCGGCCTCGACGACCCGCGTGAAGAAGCGCACCTCCACGCCGGCCTGCACCGCGAACTCGTCCAGGATTCGCTTCAGGTGCTCGGGACTGAACGGCACCCACCGATTGAGCTGCTTGTTCAGGTACTCCTGCGTGACCTGGGGGGCGAATGCCTTCTGCTCCCACATGGTGGCCAGCAGCTCCTTCATGAAGCCGCCGACGAGCATGCGTTCGCCGTCGGAGACCGGGCCGAAGGACGCGACGAGTCCGCTGGTGCCCATGCCGCCGAGGCACCCGGTGGCTTCGGCCAGCAGGACCTTCAGGCCCAGGCGCGCCGCGCACACGGCGGCTGCCGTGCCGGCGGGGCCTCCTCCTGCGACGACCAGGTCGTACCCGGGATCGGACGGAATGGTTCGGGAGAGCTGGTAGCTTGCGCTCATCGGGAATGACTCACTTCTGCGCGGCCAGCGGCCGGGTGACGGCGGCGAAGCGCTTCATCTCGCTCTGGATGAAGGCACCGAATTCGGCCGGGCCTTGCGGCCCGTGTTCGATGCCCATGGCGGCCAGCACCTTGGGCATGTCCTCGGCCTTGAGCACGGCGAGCAGTCCTTCACTGACCTGCTGCGTGATGTCGGCCGGCATGCCCGCCGGTCCGCAGAAGCCGGCCCAGTTCACCGCCTCGAAGCCGGGCAGCGTCTCGGCGATGGCGGGCCACTGCGGGAACAGCGGGCTGCGCTTCGCGCTCGTGACGCCGAGCACCTTCATCTGCCCCGCCTTGAGGAACTGCTCGGCGGAACTCACGACCGAGAAGCCCATCGGCAGCACGCCGCCGACGATGTCCGTGTACATCTTGGCCGCGCCGTTGTACGGCACATGCTGCAGCTCGATGCCGGCCATGTGGTTGAGCATCTCGCCGGCGACGTGCGCCGACGTGCCGATGCCGTTGGAGCCGAACGAGATGGTGCTGGCCGGCTTGCCCTTGGCCATCGCGATCAGCTCCCTGATGTCGTTGGCCGGGAAGTTCGCCGCGGCCACCAGCGCCACCGTGTAGTAGCCGACGCGGGCGAGCGGCTGCAGGTCCTTGATGTCGTACGGCAGGTCCTTGCGCTGCACGGCGTTGATGCTGAGCGAGCTGCCCAAGAGGCCGATGGTGTAGCCGTCCGCCGGCGAGCGAACCACCGCCTGCGTACCGATGACGACCCCGCCGCCGGGCTTGTTCTCCAGCACGACGGGCTGCTTCCAGTGGGCCTCCAGGCGGTCGCCCAGCACCCGGGCCAGGCGATCGGCCGCGCCGCCGGGCGGCTGCGGAAGCACGATCTTCACCGGGCGGCCCGGAAACTTCTGCGCCTGCGCGAACGCGGGCGCGGCGGCCATGCCGGCCAGTGCGGCGAGCGCGCCGCGGCGGGTGAAGCGATCGAACGGGGTAGACGGCACGTTGTCTCCTTGGGGGTCCGGGCCGGTGTGCGGCCTCTCCTTCGCATCGTAGATGGAAGTGCCCCGCGCCGTCATGCCGGCCGCAGGAGTCGGCGGTGCCTCAGCGCGCCCAGCGCAGCACGAGCGGGTCGAGCCGGCGCGCGCAGTCGAGCAGTCCCGTGCGCACCGCCGGATGCATCGGCGGGAACGGATGGCGCGGCGCGTCGCAGTCGATCACGCCGCCCTCCTTCATCAGGGCCTTGGCGGTCGGGATGCCACCCTGCCGGTTCTCGTAGTTGATCAGCGGCAGCCAGCGCGCGTAGCCCTCGACGGCCTGCTCGCGGTTGCCGGCGAAGTAGGGGTCGGTGATGGTCCGGATGCCGTCCGGGTAGGCGCCGCCTGTCATCGCGCCGGTGGCGCCGGCGTCCAGGTCGGCCAGCAGCGTGATCGCCTCCTCGCCGTCCCAGGGGCCTTCGATGGCCTCGCCGCCGAGCGCGATCAGCTCGCGCAGCTTGCTCGCCGCGCCAGCGGTTTCGATCTTGAAGTAGGCGACGTGCTCGATCTCGCGCGCCATCCGCGCCAGGAACGCGGGCGAAAGCGGCGTGCCCGCGACCGGCGCATCCTGGATCATGATGGGAATGGAGATCCCGTCGGACAGGCGTGAATAGAACTCGTAAATGCCCGGCTCGCCGATGCGGATCGTCGCGCCGTGGTACGGCGGCATCACCATCACCATCGAGGCGCCCATCGCCTGCGCCTGCCGGCTGCGCTCGCGGCAGACGTCGGTGCTGAAGTGCGTGGTGGTGACGATCACCGGCACGCGGCCCGCCACATGCTCCAGGATCGTCCGCGTGAGCACCTCGCGTTCGGCGTCGGCCAGCAGGAACTGTTCCGAGAAATTCGCCAGGATGCACACGCCCTCGGAGCCAGCGTCGATCATGAAGTCGACGCAGCGCTTCTGGCTTTCGAGGTCGAGCGTGCCGTCCTCGCGGAAGGTCGTGGGGACCACGGGGAACACGCCCCGGTAGCGGGGCCGCGGATGTGCCGTCATTCGATGATCCTGAACTGGTCGAGGTAGTCGGTCTTCAGCGTGAGGCCCAGCCCGGGCACGTCGTCGCGCAGCTGCAGGAAGCCATCCTGCGCCACGGGCTCGCCGTCGAAGATGTAATAGAACAGCTCGTTGCCGACCTCCACGTCGAACACGGGGAAGTACTCGCTCATCGGGCAGTTGAGGCTGCTCATGGTGAGATGGTAGTTGTGCATCTGGCCGGCGTGCGGGATCACGGGCACCGAATAGGCCTCGCACAGCGCGTTGATCTTGTGCGCCATGGTGATGCCGCCGACGCGGTTGGTGTCGTACTGCACCACCGACACCGCCTTGCGATCCAGCAGCTGCTTGAAGCCGTACAGCGAGAACTCGTGCTCGCCGCCGGAGATCGGGATGCTGGTCAGCCGGTTGAGCTCGGCGTAGCCGTCGATGTCGTCCGCGATGACCGGCTCCTCCAGCCAGCGGGGCTGGAACTTCTCCAGCTTGGGCAGGATGCGCCTGGCGTATTCGACGTTCCAGCCCATGTAGCACTCGAGCATGAGGTCGTTGTCGTAGCCGATCACCTCGCGCACGGCCTGCACGGACTTCAGGTTCTCCACCACGCCCTGCTGCCCGTGCGCGGGCCCGTAGCCGAAGCGCATCTTGAAGGCGCGGAAGCCCTGCTTGAGGTATTTCTCGGCCTCGGCCTGCATCTCCTTCAGGTCGGTGCGGTACAGCTTGCTGTAGTAGCAGGGGATCTTCTCCTTGGTGCGGCCGCCCAGCAGCTTGAACACGGGCTTGTCCACCGACTTGCCCAGGATGTCCCAGATCGCGATGTCGACGGCGGAGATCGCAGCCATGCCGACGCCCTTGCGGCCCCAGGCCTGCGTGGCGCGGTACATGCGCTGGTTCAGGTACTCGTAGTCCCAGGGGTCCTGGCCGACGACGAGCGGCGCGAGGTACTCGTCGACGATCGCCTTGGCGATGCGCGGCGCCAGCGCCACGTTGCCCAGGCCGACGATGCCGTCATCGGTCTCGACCTCGACCACCGTCCAGCCGTGGAAGCGGAAGGTGTTCATCGTGTCCGTGCCGGACGCGTGGCTGCTCGCGCGGTTGTCGTAGACGAGGTCCATCGCGTTCGAGCAGAAGTTGCCCTGCGGGGGCACGGTCTTGCCCTGCCATTCGAAGACGCGGGCGCGGACGGATTTGATCTTCATGAGCGATCCAGGTATGAGGTGGGAGAAAGGAGAACGGTCAGGCGGGCAGCCGCGCCCGCGCCATGCGCGCGGCGATGGCGAACGCATTGGCGGTGGCGGCGACATCGGCGCGGCCCTGGCCGGCGATGTCGTAGGCCGTGCCGTGGGCGGGCGTGGTGATCGGGATCGGCAGGCCGCCCTGCACGGTGACGCCGCGCGAGAAGCCGAGCAGCTTCAGGGCGATCTGGCCCTGGTCGTGGTACATGGTCACGATGGCGTCCAGGCCACCGTCGCGCGCCTTGAGGAAGATCGTGTCCGCGGAAAAAGGGCCGACCACGGGCAGCCCCGCGGCGTTGAGCTCGCGCACGGCGGGCTCGATCACGTCGATCTCCTGGCGGCCGCAGGTGCCGCCTTCGCCGTTGTGCGGGTTCAGGCCCGCGACCGCTACACGCGGCGCGGCGACGCCGTTCGCCTGCAGCGAACGGTAGATCAGCGTCGTCGCTTCCACGATGCGCTTCCTGTCGACGTACCGGGGCACCTCCTCCAGCGGCACGTGCGAGGAAATGCGGGAGGTCCACAGCCCGTCCAGCGTGTTGAACTCGCAGAAGTAGCCGGTCACGCCCAGGTACTTCGCGAAGTGGTGCAGTTCGTCTTCGTGGCCGAGGCCTCCTTGCTTCATCGCATGCTTGTTCAAGGGCGCGAAGCAGATCGCATCCACCTCGCCTTCGCGCGCGGCATCCATGCAGCGGTCCAGCACGCGCAGCACGGACCGGCCTCCCGCGGCGTTTGCGTTCGCGAGCTGCACGTCCTGCGGCGCCACGGTATCCAGCGCCAGGAAGGCGGGACGCCGCGTGTCTGCGCGGCGACGCACGGCCGCGAAGCTTTCGACCGCATCCGTGGGCACCTGAAGCCCGGCCACTTCCTGACCGGCCTGCCAGAGCCACGGGTCGCCGACGAGGACCACGTTGGCCTGCGCCAGGGTCTCGGGCCGCGCGAGCAGGCGCGCCACCAGTTCCGGGCCGATGCCCGCGGGATCGCCGAGGGTGACGGCGACCACCGGCTGTGCGTTGGGGCCTGCCATCGCGTCAGTCCACCCGGATGCCGCGGCGCTTGATCAGCTCGCCGTAGCGCTTGTTCTCGGCTTCGTGGAACGCCGCGAACTCCGCCTGCGTCATCGGGCTGATCTCGGCACCGATCCCTTCGAGCCGCGTGCGGGTCTCGGGCAGCGCGAGCAGCTTGTTGACTTCCTCGTGCACCTTCTGCTGCACGGGCAAGGGCGTGCCGGCCGGCATGTAGATGCCGTACCAGGCGCCCATCTCCACGTTCTGGATGCCGGCCTCGGCCATTGTGGGCACGTTCGGCAGGCGCGGGCTGCGCTTCGCGCCGGCGACCGCGAGGGCCTTGACCTTGCCGGCCTGGATGTGCGGCAGCACGGACGCCATCGTGTCGAAGCTCATCTGCACCTGACCGCCGATCAGGTCCATCAGGGCCGGATTGCTGCCCTTGTAGGGGACGTGCGTGATCGTGGTGCCCGTGGCTTCCTTGAACAGCTCGGCGGCGATGTGCTGCGTGCTGCCCGCGCCGCTGGAGGCGTAGTTCAGCTGGCCGGCCTTGCGCCTGGCCAGGGCGGCGAGCTCGCCCGCGTCCTTCACGCCGAGTTCGTTGTTCACCACCAGCACGTTCGGCACCGATCCGACGAAGGCGACGGGCACGAGGTCCTTGCCGTTGTCGTAGCCGAGCTTCATGAGGTGCGGCGCGATCGCGTGCGCCGTCGACACGCCCATCACCATGGTGTGGCCGTCGGTGGCCTTGGCCGTCAGGTCGGCGGCCATCGTGTTCGAGGCGCCCGGCCTGTTCTCGACCACCACCGGCACCTTGAACGCGGGGCCGAGCCGGTCGGCCACCGCGCGGGCCATCGCGTCGGTGCCGCCGCCGGGCGCCGAGCCGACCATGATGCGCAGCGCACGGCTGGGCCAGGCGGCGGACTGTGCGAAGGCGGCGGGGATGAGGGCGCCCAGCAGGGCGCCGGCGACCGCGTCACGTCTGTTCATGCAAGTTGACTCCGATCCAATTCAGTGCGCGGATGCTAGGGACCGGTTTGATCACCGTAAACTGAATCCAATTGATGGAAGCATCACCTGAGGTTATCGAAACGCAATGGGTTCCGTGGACCGCCAGCACAGCACGCCGCAGCTGCTCAACCGGCTGCGCATGCGGCAGATCGCGCTGCTGCTCGCTCTTGACGAACTCGGCACGCTGCGGGCCGCGGCCGAGCACCTGGGCCTGACGCAGCCAGCGGCCACGAAGATGCTTCACGAGCTGGAGACGGCGCTGGGCCAGCGGCTGTTCGAGCGGGTCGGCCGCGGGCTGCAGCGCAACGCGGCAGGGGACCGGGTGATCGCGCATTTCCAGTCGATCCGCGGCAGCATGGAAGCGCTCAACCGCGAGCTGGGAGAGATCCGCGCGGGCGGCATCGGCAAGCTCACGATCGGCAGCATCATGGCCGCCTCGCCCGGCCGCCTGACCCATGCGCTGCTGCGCCTGAAACAGGAGATGCCCATGCTGGCCGTCGAAGTGGCCGTCGACACCAGCGACAGGCTGCTGGCGCAGCTCGACGAGGGAGTGCTGGACCTGGTGATCGGGCGCATGACCGGCACCGTCAACCTGCCGTGCCGATTCCGCGCGATCGACGACGAGGCCCTCGCCCTCATCGCAGCCAACGACCACCCGCTGGCGCGCCGGCGCAAGCTCGATCTGCCGGCGCTGCTCGACTACCCCTGGGTGCTGCAGCCGCCGGGCAGCCCGATGCGCGACCTGATCGAGCGCGAATTCCGCGAGAACGAACTTCGCCTGCCGCGCGGCCTGATCGAGACGGGCTCGATCCTCACCACCATCAACCTGGTGCGCGACTCGCAGTTCCTCGCGGTCGTCCCGCAAGCCGTGGCGCTGGGCGATGCGCAGCACGGCAAGGTCCGGGTGCTGCCCTATCGCTTCGCGCGGACGCTGGAGTCGTACGGCAGCATCGTGCCGGAGGAGCGGCCTCCCAGCCGGGCGGCCCTGCGGTTCCTGGAGCTGCTGCACGAGGCGCGGTGACCAAGCCCGCGGCCCGCGCGCAGCAACTCATTCCACGCGTACGTTTGCCGCCTTCGCGACCGGGGCCCAGCGAGAGCGCTCGGACAGCACCAGGCGCCTGAACTCCTCGGGCGTTCCGCCGACGGGCTCGGCGCCCATGTCGAGCAGGCGCGTGCGCACCTCGGGCGTCCGCAGCACGGCGGTGATCTCCCTGGACATCAGCGACACGAGCGGCGCCGGCGTTCCTCCGCGCATGAAGAAGCCGATCGACGAAACGCCATACAGGTCGGGATAGCCGGACTCGACCAGGGTCGGCACGTCCGGCGCCAGTGCGGTGCGCTTCGGTGCGCCCGTCGCAAGGATGCGCACGCGGCCGGCCCTGTACTGCGCGAGGTAGTCCGAGATCACCGAGATGCCGGCGGGAATCTGGTTGCCCATCAGGTCGGCGAGCAGCGGCGTCCCGCCCTTGTAGGCGACCAGCTGCAGGTCCGCGCCCGAGATCTGGCGGAGGCGGTGCATCAGCAGCGCGCCGACGCTGCTCATGCTGGACGTGCCGATGCTCCCCTTCAACGGATCCGCCTTCACGGCGGCCAGGTACTGCTGCAGGTTCTGCACGCCCAGGCCCGGGCTGGCCGTCAACGCATGCGGGATGTGGACACCGTCGCACACCGGCAGGAGGTCCGTGTCGGGGTCGAACGACAGCCTGCTGTACAGGAAGGGGAAGAACGACGCGACGGCGAGCGGTGCGAACATCACCCAGCTGCCGTCCGGCTCGGTGGACTTGAGGAACTGCGAAGCGACCAGGCCGGTGCCGCCGGGCTTGTATTCCACGATCACGTTGCGCTTGAGCGAGTCCTTCAGGCGTTCGGCCGTGACGCGCGCGACGTTGTCCATCGACGCGCCGGGGGGCACGACCACGATGATGCGGACCGTGTTGGGCAGGGCCTGCGCGCGGACCACGCCGGCGAAGGACGCGATGGTGGCGGCGCCTGCGGCGGTGCAGAGCTGTCGGCGTGTCAGCATGGATCCCTCGTCAGAACAGCGGCTCGTTCCACTGCAGTTGCTTGGGAGTGATGCCGCGCCGCACGGAGCGGGCCGCCGCCAGGCCCGCGATCTCGCCGGTCTGGGTGCACCACGGGAAGTTGCGCATCACCATGAAGATCGTCTCGAAGGTGAACGAGAGCGACGCGCCCGTGAGCAGCAGGTTGCTGACTTCCTTGGGCAGGAAGCAGCGGTAAGGCACTTCGAACGTGTACTTCGTGTACGCGTCCCAGAAGAACGTCTTGGTCATCGGCCTGGTCACGGCGTCGGGGAAGCGGCGTTCCTCGCGCGCGTCGTCGATCGAGAACACGTACTCGCCGATCGGGTGGCGGCCATCGCGCACGCCGACGTAGCGGCCCACGTGCGAGATGAAGGCGTTCTGGAATCCGGGGACGTACTTCGTCAGGAACCGCGCTTCGGCATCGATCAGGCGGCGCAGTTCCTTCTTGGCGCGCGACGCGTGTTCCGCGTCGTCGTCCATGTGCAGCGCCCACTCGTAGGGCACGTTCTGCCACAGGATGAAGGTGCCGGGCGCCTGGATCGGGCTCATGTCCACCGTCGGGTGGCCGATGTAGTGCTCGCCATAGACGTTGCGGCCGCCTTCCATCCGCGGCCGGTACAGCTCGGGCGGGATGTCGCCGGCGGCGCGCGCCTTGTTGATCAGCTTGCTCAGCGCGGGATCGTTCTCGCGCTTCTGGTAGGCGGCCGTCTCGGCGAAGTCGATGCCGCTCATGATCCACAGCAGCCCGCCGGGGATCGGGCGCTTCTCGGGATCGTTCGTCACCGTCTCGCGCTGCCGGCCCCCGCCGCGCACGAACGGTGCGCCCGCGCGCGCCACCACTTCCGCGGTGCCCGTGCCTTCCACAAACACCCGCCCGCGCAGCGCCTGGCGGCCGGCGACGGTCTCGATGATCGCGTGGGTGATGCGCCGCTCCGCGCCGTCCTGCTCCATCTCGACGTCGGCGAAGCTGGCGCCGTAGATGGCGTGCACGCCCGCTTCCTCGAGCATCTTCACCATGATGTTGCCGGCGCCGTCCGGGTTGAACGAGACGCGCTTGAACGGGCTGCCCGGTGGCAGGTAGTAGTCGTAGTGCGAGATCGCGTTGCCGGCCCAATCGGGCAGGTTGGTTTCATCCGCGGTGAAGATGCAGCCCTCGCGCTCGAAGCGCTCCATCAGTTCGGTGTGGATGCCGCCGACGCCGGTGTTCGCGGCGCCCTGCAGGCCCGAGGTGTGGACGCCGCCGGGCATGTCGAACTTCTCGACCATGATGACGCTGCATCCCTCGCGGCGCGCACGCAATGCGGCTGCGAAACCGCCCGGGCCGCCGCCGATCACGACGACATCGGCCTCGGCGACGACGGGAACGCCCTTCGGCGTCCTGCCGAGGGCCTGCTCTTGCTGGTTCATGTCAACTTCCTTGTTCAGTCCTGGGGCGTGAAGCCGGACGTCTTCACGATGCCGCCCCAGCGGTCGTGCAACGCCTTGAGGGCGGCCTTGAATTGCGCGGGCTGCTGCGGGGCCGCTTCGAGTCCCATCTGCGCGAGCCGCGCCTGGGTTTCGGGGCGCGCCAGCATCTCGTGCGCGAGTGCCGCCAGCTGCACGACGGTGTCCTGCGACACGGCCGCTGGTGCATACAGCGAATAGGACTCCTCGATCACGATCTCGGGGAAGCCCGCTTCGGTGTAGGTGGGCACGTCGGGCGTGAAGCGCGAGCGCGTGGTGCCGGTAGTGGCCAGCAGGCGCAGCTTGCCGGATGACATCAGCGGCAGCGCGTCGGCCGGCGTGAGCACGCCCGAGGCGATCTGGCCGCCCAGCAGGTCCTGCACCAGCGGCGCCATGCCGCGGTACGCCGCGTGCGCGAACTCCATGTTCGCGCGGCGGCCCAGCATGATCCCGGAGAAATGCGCGCTGGTGCCCGCGCCCGGCGAGCCGAACGAGGCCTGCTTCGGGTTGGCCTTGCACCAGGCGATGAAGTCGGACAGCGTGCGCACGTTGGACGGGACCAGCGGGCTGATGGCGAACACGAAGGGGAACTTGGCCAGCGGCGTGACCGGCGTGAAGTCGTTGAGCGGGTCGTAGCGCAGGCTGCGGTAGATGTGCGGGAACAGCACCATCATCCCGCTCGGGCTCACCAGCAGGTTGCTGCCGTCGCCGGCGCCGGACTTGACGTGCTCCACGGCCAGGCGGCCGCTGGCGCCCGCCTTGTTCTCGACGATCACCGACTCCGCGTACTTGCCGCGCAGGTGGTCCGCCAGCACGCGCGCGGTCACGTCCAGCGAGCCGCCGGTCGCGAAGCCGGTGGTGATCGTGGCGAGCTTGCGGGCCTGGGCCAGCGAGTGGAACGGCGCGGCCGCCGCCAGTGCCGCGGCAGCGCAAAGCAGGTGCCGGCGAGAGACGCCGGGTGCGAATCGAATCATTGCTTGTCTCCTGCCGATACGGTAAGGCGCACCCGCCCTCGCGGCCAAGAAGAAAAGCCTCGAATTACACTGCGTGAAAGATGGAGAGCGTCAAGACGATCCGCGCCGTCGAGCGCGCGTTCGAGGTCCTGCAAGCGCTGCAGCACACACCCCAGGGGGCGACGCTGGTCGAACTCCAGGCGGCGACGGGGCTGTCGGGACCGACCCTTCTTCGCCTGCTCAAGACGCTCATCGGCGCGAAGGCTGTGCGCCGCAGCACGACGGACCAGCGCTACCGTACGAGCGTGCAGCTCCACGCGCTCGGCCGGGGCCTCAGCCCGGTGGAGCGGCTGGCGGACCTGGCCGCGCCCTGGCTCGACAGTTTGTGCCGGCAGGTCGAATGGCCGTCGGACCTGGCGGTCCACACGGGGGACGAAGACTTCATGCGGGTGCTGGAATCGAGCCTGCGACAGTCGCGCTTCTACGTCCGCCGCGCGCCGGGACGCGTGCGGGTGAACCTGCTCGGGTCAGCCGCCGGCAGGGCGTATCTCGCCGCGTTGCAGGACGAACGCCGCGACGGATTGATCCAGGCCGCGCGCGCGGGCGACGACATCCACAACACGAAGATCGCCCACACCGAAGACCTCGCGACGAGGCTGCAGCAGGTGCGCGAGCGAGGCTACGCGCTGCGGCATCCGCTCTACCGCGGAGGAAGCTTCGAAGCCAAGCCGCGCGACGACGCGCTGCAGGCCATGGCTGTTCCGGTGGTGCATGCCGGCTGGGTGTTCGGCGCGCTGAACATCAACTGGAACCGCAAGGCGATGACGGAGCGCGAAGCGGTGCGGCGCCATCTCGTTGCGCTGCAGGCTGCCGCGGCCGGCATCGCGGCGGCCGCGGCCCAGCAGGAGCTGCACGAGGAGCTGTTCCGGTGCGGGCAGGCCGAACGGTGCGACTGGCGGACCTGAAGGGGTCTCGCCTGGAACGCTACAGACCCAGCCAGCGCTGCGCGGCCTGGTGCAAGGCAGTCACCGAGCCGCTGGTGAGAAGCGTCACCTGCGCCTGACCTCGCTGATTGAGGAGGCCCCGCCGCTCGAGCAAGCGCCTGGTCTGCCGCGCCACCGGCTCGCCGGTCTCCACGATGCGGACTTCCGGTCCGACGATGTCCTCCAGCACACGCACGGCGAACGGATAGTGGGTGCAACCGAGCACCAGCGTGTCGATCTGGCCCGCTGCGCTCCCGAACTCGCCCGCCGAACGCGCGTAGAGCCGGCAAAGGGTCCGCACCTCGTCCTGGCTGTCGTTCTCGATGGCCGCGGCGAGGCCGTCACACGGCTGCAGCACGAACTCCGCCTGGCTTCGCAGCGAGTCGTGCAGGGCCCGGAACTTGGCGCTCGCCAGCGTTCCCCTGGTCGCGAAAACGGCTACCCGTCCCGTGCGCGTCAGGTGGGCGGCCGGCTTGAGCGCCGGCTCCACGCCGACCGATGGCAGGTGTTCATGCTCGGCGCGCAGCAGGTGCACCGCGGCCGCGGTGGCTGTGTTGCACGCGACCACGAGCGCCTTGATGCGGTGCTCTTGGAGCAGCTTCGCCGCGATCGAGCGCGACCGCTCCGCCACGAACGCATCGCCGCGCTCGCCGTAGGGCGCATGCCCGGCGTCCGAGAAGTAGACGAACTCCTCCTGCGGCAGCTCGCGCCGCAGCGCGCGAAGGACGCTGAGGCCGCCGACGCCGCTGTCGAAGACGCCGATCGGCTTGCCTGACCCCATGTCCGCGAGCTGTCAGGACCGCCGGGTCCCGGTGTCGCGCACCACCTCGCCGTCCTCTTTCGTGAAGGGCGGCACGGGGCCCACCGGCAGGATCTCCAGCACGGCCTCGGAAGGCCGGCAGAGCCTGGTGCCCAGCGGCGTGCGGACGACGGGCCGGTTCATCAGGATGGGATGCTGCTGGATGAAATCGAGCAACTGCTCGTCGGTCCACTTCGGGTCGCCGAGTCCCAGCTCGCCATAGGGCGTGCCCTTCTCGCGCAGGAGCTCCCGGACGGAGAGGCCCATCTCTGCGAGCAGCTGGCGGATCTGTTCCCTGGACGGGGGCGTTTTCAGGTACTCGACGACGTCCGGCTCGATGCCGGCATGCCGGATGAGCGCGAGGGTGTTGCGGCTGGTGCCGCAGGCCGGGTTGTGGAAGATGGTGACGGACATGAAGGCTCCCCAGCCATCATCTCACGCCCGCTGCCGCGCTTGCCCGCGGGGCAACTGCGCCGTCAGCGCGGCGGCAGCACCGGCTGGTCGAACCTCGACTCCGGGGGGAACACGAGCGTCGAGATGCCGGGATCGTGCAAGTCGTCGTCCCTCCCCCGCCCCGCTCTCGACCAGAGAAGGCCGAGCAGGCCGGCACAGAGCAGCGCCAGCATTGCGCTGGCCAGGGGCGTCCCCCGGCTGGCGTAGGCGCCCAATGCCGCACCGGCTGCAGCGGCGATGAAACCAAGGGACCGGAGATGGCTGGACAACATGGCGCCAGCATACGGCACCGGCCCGGGGGCTCGACAGCTAGGGTTTTCGGGGATGGCTGAACGGTCCAAAGAGGCAACCGCGGGACAGAAAGAGAAAAGCCCCTGGCCCGCAGGCCAGAGGCTTGAGTAAGCGCCAGGAGACAGCGCGCCGCAGCCGCAGAGCTGCATTTTTATGGGGAGCCCCACTCCCTCCTCCATAGCCCGAAACGGATGACCGCGCCCGCCGGATCCCGGACTGGCGCGAACGCCGCTGATGAGCTGGTCTACCTCCGAGGCTCTCCGACACTCGTAGGTTTCCGCCGACCGGCGCGTAGGAAACCGCTGCCGCAAGTCTCCTCCCTGGTACTCATCCATGCGCGTAACGGAAGGTCGGACGTGTAAGGGAGAGTGGCCGCGGCGTGCTCCAGCGGAATAACGCGAGCCCGCAAAACGTTTGGAGCTCCAGCCCTCGTCGCACCCTGCTCGGCCTTGTTCAAGAGCCCTGCCGAACCCAAGCCACGACGATCCGGCGCGAAGACCGGAGGCGCCGGGGCTGCGGCACACTGGGCCATGAGCATGTCCGGCGCCCCAGCTGCACCCACCGCCGTATGAAATCCAGGCTTGTCCGCTGGGTTGTGCGTACGGCCGTCGTGCTGGCCGCGCTGGCCGCAGTGCTCGTGGCCGCGGGGTGGGCCGTCTTGTCGCAGCCGCAGTTCGGAGCCCCCATGGCCGGTGCGCGGCTGGCACGCGCCATGGCCAATCCCCAGTACCGCGAAGGCCGCTTCGTCAACCTGGAGCCGGAGGCGCCGAGCACGACGTCGCTGGTCGACTACACGGTGCGCCAGTTCTCCGGCAACGAGGTGCGTGAGCCGCCGGCACCCGTGCCCGTGCTCACCGTGGACAAAGCGGCGCTGGCGGCCGCGCCGCCGTCGAGCGGGCTGCGCGCTTTCTGGATCGGCCACGCCAGCACCTATGTGGAGATCGACGGGGTGCGCGTGCTGCTGGACCCGGTGTTCGCCGAGCGCGTGTCGCCGCTGCCCGTCGGGCCGAGGCGTTTCCATGCCCCGCCGATCGCGCTGGCCGACCTGCCGCCGATCGATGCCGTCCTCATCTCGCACGACCACTACGACCATCTGGACATGGAGGCCGTGCGCCACCTGGCCCGGCGCGGGTCGAGGTTCTTCGTGCCCCTGGGCATCGGCGCGCATCTCGAACACTGGGGCGTGCCGGCCAACCAGATCGAGGAGATGGAATGGTGGCAGCAGCGCATGCTCGGGAGCGTGCAGATCGTGTGCACGCCGACACGCCACTACTCGGGCCGGGGTCTGCGCAATCGCAGTTCCACCCTGTGGTCGAGCTGGTCGGTGGTCGGTCCGCAGCACCGCTTCTTCTACAGCGGCGACACCGGCTACTCGAAGTACTTCCAGGACATCGGCGCGCGCCTGGGCCCGTTCGACATCGCATTCATCAAGATCGGTGCCTACGGGCCGGGCGCCTCCTGGGAGGACATCCACATGCCGCCCGAGCAGGCGGTGCAGGTGCACCGCGATGTGCGTGCCCGGCGCATGTTCCCGGTCCACTGGTCGACCTTCAACCTCGCGTACCACGACTGGGACGAGCCGATCCGGCGAACCGTGGCCGAGGCGGCCCGCGTGGGGGTCGAGCTGGTGACCCCGCGCCTGGGCGAGTGGGTGGATGCGGACCGCGAGTTCAAGTCGACCGCGTGGTGGGAGGCCGTGCGCTGAGGCCTTCAGCTTCCATCCGCGGCTGGGCCGGCAGTTCAGCAGGTCGACTGCCGGGATGAGAGAGACTCATGGCGTGAGGGATTCGGCGATGGTTGTGTAGATCGACTATCGGCTTCGCACCTAGACTGTCCCGCAGCTTTTCCAGTGTCCAACACCATGTCCACCCCCCAGCTCACGCCCGGGATCCGCATCCAGGGTTCCGAGGTGTTCGACCTCGCCAATTCTTGGCGCGGCTTGCGCATCAACAAGATGTGCAATGCGCTGTCGCAGGCCGCCAACCGCGACGCGTTCAAGCGCGACGAGGAAGGCTTCATGGCGGCCTGGCGCCTGACGGAGCAGGAGAAGGAGCTCGTTCGCAAGCGCGACTTCTCCGGCCTGCTCGCGGCGGGCGGCAACATCTACTTCCTGCTCAAGCTCGGCGTGGTGACCGGCAACGGCCTCTACATGATGGGCGCGAAGATGCGCGGCGAGACCTACGAGCAGTTCCTCGCCACGCGCAACGACAAGGGGGCCACCTGATGGGCCGCATCGTCGCCGGGATCGGCACCTCCCACGTTCCTTCCATCGGCGGGGCGTACGACCGCGGCAAGACGGCCACGCCCGCGTGGAAGCCGCTGTTCGATGCGTATGTGCCGGTGCGCGAGTGGCTCGGCCGGCTCAAGCCCGATGTCTGCATCATGGTCTACAACGATCACGGCGCCGACTTCTTCTTCGACAAGTACCCCACCTTCGCGGTCGGCTGCGCCGAGAGCTACCCCATCGCCGATGAAGGCTTCGGGGTCCGTCCGCTGCCGCCGATCCGCGGCGACCTGGCCTTCTCGCAGCACTTGTGCAGTTCGCTCGTGTACGACGAATTCGACATCACGGTCTGCCAGGAGATGGCCGTCGAGCACGGCTTCCTCGTGCCCATGCACCTGTGCTTCGATCCGCAGGAGAACGGCTGGCCGGTGGCGTCCATCCCCGTGGAAGTGAACGTGCTGCAGCACCCGTTGCCCACCGCGCGGCGTTGCTACAGGCTGGGCCAGGCGATCCGCCGCGCCGTGGACAGCTACGAGAAGGACATCAAGGTCGCGATCATCGGCACCGGCGGGATGTCGCACCAGCTGACCGGGCCGAACTTCGGCGCCATGAACGAGAAGGAAGACCTCGAGTTCCTCGACCGCATCGAGCAGGACCCCGAAAGCCTGACGGCCCTGACCCACCAGACCATGATGGAGAAGTACGGCGTCGAGGGCATCGAGCTGATCATGTGGCTGGTGATGCGCGGTGCGCTGTCATCGGGCGCCCGGCGGATGCACCGCAACTACTACGCGCCGATGACGACCGGCATGGGCCTGCTGACGCTCGAGGAGACCGCGTGATGCGCACGCAGGTGGGCATCGTGGGCGCCGGGCCGGCCGGACTGATGCTCGCCCAGATCCTGCACCTGCAGGGCATCGACTCGGTGCTGATCGAGCGTGCCAGCCAGGAGCATGTGCGTTCGCGGTTGCGCGCGGGCGTGCTCGAACAGGGCACGGTCGAGATGATGCGCGAGTTCGGCGTCGGCGAGCGCGTGATGAAGGTCGGCCTGAGGCAGCGCGCCATCGATTTCCGGTTCAACGGCGAGTCGCACCCGATCGACTTCGAATCCGTCTGCGGCCGCAACACCTGGGTGTACCCGCAGCATGAGGTCGTCTCCGACCTGATGGCGGCGCGCGAGCGCAGCGGGTTGCCCGTGGTCTACGACGCGCCGGTCTCGCGCATCGAGGGACTCGACGGCGGCAGGCCCGTGATCCATTACGAGCGCGATGGCGAACCGCTTCGCCTCGAATGCGACTACGTGGCCGGCTGCGACGGCTTTCGCGGGATCAGCCGCTCCTGGATCCCCGCGGACCGCCTGAAGGTCTACGACCGCATCTATCCGTTCGGCTGGCTGGGCATCCTGGCCGACGCGAAGCCCGCCATCCAGGACATCACCTGGGGCTGCCACGAGGACGGCTTCGCGATGATGAGCATCCGCTCGCCCACCGTCACGCGCCTGTACCTGCAGTGCGAGCCGGACGAGAACCCCGACGACTGGCCGGACGACCGCATCTGGGCCGAGCTGCACAAGCGCCTGGACGTGCCGGGCCTGCCGCGATTGGAAGAGGGCCGCATCACGCAGAAAGGCGTCACGGCGATGCGCAGCTTCCTGGCCGAGCCGATGCAGTACGGCCGCCTCTTCCTGGCCGGCGACGCCGCCCACATCGTGCCGCCCACGGGCGCCAAGGGACTCAACTCCGCCCTGGCCGACGTGAAGGTCCTGGCGCGGGCGCTCACGGAGCAGTACCGGAACGAAAACGGGCAATGGCTGGAGCGCTACTCGGACATCTGCCTCAAGCGCATGTGGCTGGTGCAGCGCTTCTCCTCGGGACTGTGCACGATGACGCACCAGTTCCGCGGCGACGAGCCGTTCGTGCGGCGCCTGCAGCGCGCCGACCTGGAGTACATGACGATGCACGCCCCCGGCCGGCTGGAATTCTCGGAAAACTTCACCGGGCTGCCGGTGGAGGCATGAACAGGAGCAAGGGATGCACGACGTTCCGCTTTCGCACCGCCGGCGCAGGTTCCTGGCGCAGGCCGCCGTGGGGTTGGGCACCGGCCTGGTCCTCCCGCGCGTGGGCGTGACGCAGGACGACAAGTGGCCTTCGCGCCCGGTCAAGGTGATCTGCAACTTCCCGCCCGCCAGTTCCCCCGATGCGCTGGTCCGCGCGATTTCCCAACCGCTCGGGCAGGCACTGGGGCAGTCCGTGGTGATCGAGAACCGTGCAGGCGCGAGCGGCATGATCGGCGCCGAGGCGGTGGCCAAGGCCCCGCCCGACGGCTACACGCTGCTGATGACGGCCGGCAGCACCATCACGACGAATCCGCATGTGTTTGCGAAGATGCCGTTCGATCCGGCGAAGGACCTCACGCCCGTCGCGGCGCTCGCGCGGCTGAATCTTTTCCTGGTCACGCGCGGCGACTTCCCCGCCGGCAACGTCGCCGAATTCCTTTCGTACCTGAAGAAGAATCCGGGCAAGGCCACGTACGGTTCGGCGGGCAATGCGACGGGGCTGCACCTGGCCGGCGAGATGCTCAAGAGCCAGGCCGGCGTGTTCGCCGTCCACGTGCCCTACCGCGGCGCATCGCTCGCGCTGCAGGAACTGCTGGCGGGCCAGATCGACTTCTACTTCGACCCGGGCATCGCCCTGCAGCACGTGAAGTCGGGCAAGCTGAAGCTGCTGGCCATCGGCGCGCCGCAGCGCTCGCCGCTCTACCCGGACATCCCGACGCTGCATGAAGCGGGGCTGAAGAACTTCGATGCGGGCACCACGCACGGCATGTACGCGCCCGCCGGCACGCCGGCCCCCATCGTCGAGCGCCTCAACCGCGAGATCAACACGATCCTCGCGACGCCCGCCGCCAAGCAGCAGATCGCGAACCTTGCGGCGGATGCGACCCCGATGACGCCGGCGCAGTTCGACGCCCTGATGCGCGAAGACAGCAAGCGGTACGGAGCCGTCATCCGCGAGCGCAAGATCACGGCGACCTGAGCCGGCGCCTCTCGCTCAGCTCTGCAGTACCCGCTCCCGTCCTGTTCGGGTTGGCATGCTTACGATTCTGCCCGCCAGCCGCTATAACCAAGGCTCCTCCCACACCTCCCCGCCATGATCCGCGCCGCCATCATCGGACTCGGCACGTGGGGCCAGAACCTGGTCCGCAGCGTGCAGGGCGCCAGCCCCCACATCCAGTTCACCGCTGCGGCCACCCGCACACCCGACAAGGCGCGCGAGTTCGCCGAAGCCAACGGATTGCGCATGCTGCCCAGCTACGAAGCCGCGCTGTCCGACGCCGAGGTCGACGCCGTGGTGCTGGCCACGCCGCACTCGATGCACACGGACCAGATCATCGCGGCGGCGCGCGCCGGCAAGCACGTCTTCAGCGAGAAGCCGCTGGGCCTGAGCGCCGCCGACGCGCAGCGCGCCGCACAGGCCTGCGCGGACCAGGGCGTGACACTCGGCGTGGGCTACAACTGGCGCTACCAGCCCGCGCTGCAGAAGATCCGCGAGCTCATCGACGATGGCACGCTCGGCCGCGTGCTGCACCTCGAAGGCAACTTCTGCGGCCCGAGCGCCTACCGCTTTCCCAAGGGCCACTGGCGCCACGACACGGAGGAGGCGCCCGCCGGCGGCATGACCGGGCGCGGCGTGCACGTGGTCGATGCCATGCTGTACCTGGCGGGCCACATCGAGCAGGTGACGGCGCAGAGCTTCCGGCTGGCGCAGGACTTCGGCGTCGACGACACCACGTCCATGCTGTTCCGCTTCGCGAGCGGCGCCACCGGGTACCTGGGCACTGTCATCGCCACCGCCGAGACGTGGCGCCTGCAGGTGTTCGGCAGCAACGCGTGGGCCGAAGTCGGCGACGTCGAGCACCTGCACACCTGGGACCTGAAGGTGTGCCGCATCGACCGGAACAACATCACCGTGAAGCAGCGGCCCGAGGTGCTGACCTTCCCCAGGACCAGCACCGAGCGCGCCGAGCTCGAACACTTCGCCCGCCAGGCCGCCAGCCGCGAATCCATCGCGCGGCCGGGTGGCGACGCGGTCCACAACGTGGCGGTGCTGGAGGCGATCCTCGCTTCGGCCCGGACGCAGCAAGCGGTGCGCGTGCACTGATTCCCCACCCCGAGGAGTGCGAACGATGAACCGACGTTCCTGGATCGCGGCGCTGGCCGCGCTCACCCTGCCCTTCGCGGCCCGCGCGCAAGGCTTTCCCGACCGGCCGATCAAGGCGGTGGTGCCCTCGCCGCCGGGCGGCCCGCCCGACCTGATCCTGCGCGCGATGCTGCCGCGGCTGAACGCGGTGCTCGGCCAGCCGGTCGTGGTGGAGAACCGCGCCGGCGCCGGCGGCCTGGTCGGCACGGCCCATGTCGCGGCGCAGCCGGCGGACGGCTACACCTGGCTCTTCACCACGGCTTCGCACGTCAACATCCCGCCCTTCAACGAGAACGCGAAGTACGACCCGGTGAAGGACTTCAGCCACGTCACGCTGGCGGCGCAGAACTTCGGGCAGGTGCTGGTGGTGCATCCCGGCCTGGAAGCGAAGAACGTGCAGGAGCTGATCGCCCTGGCCAGGCGCAATCCCGGCAAGCTCACCTACGCGAACGCCGGCGACGGCACGGCCAGCCACATCCCGGCCGAGGTGATGAAGACCATGGCGGGCGTGGACATCCTGTCCGTCCCGTACAAGGGCGTGGCCGAAGCCACGAACGACCTGATCGCCGGGCGCATCGACATGTTCTTCGTGGGCACCAACATCGCGCTGCAGCACGTGCAGAGCGGCAAGCTCCGCGCACTGGCGCTCACCGGCGCCAAGCGGTGGAGCGGCATGCCGGACCTGCCGACCATGGACGAGCAGGGCCTCAAGGGCTTCAACAAGGTGAACTGGTTCGGCCTCTGGCTGCCGGCCGGCGCGCCGCCGGACGTCGTCAACCGCATCCACCGCGCTGTCGCGCAGGCCGTCAACGACCCTGAAGTGAAGCAGCAGTTCGAAAAGCAAGGCCTGGAAGGCGTGGCCATGCCGCCGGCGGAGTTCGCAACCTTCGTTGCGAGCGAACAGCGCGCGGCGCAGGACATCGCGCGGAGGATCCGGAAGTGAGCGAGCCCCTGCAGCCCTGGCAATGGCCGGAGGCCCACTGGCGCGGCATCGTCGAGCATGTGCGCGCCGGCCGCACGCTCCGGCCGGCCAGCTGGCCTGGCGGCGCGCGCTGCGCGATCGCGCTGTCCTTCGACTCCGACCACGAGACCAACGAGCTGCGCGAGGGCGGCGAGTCGATCGGCAAGCTCTCGCAGGGCCAGTACGGCAACCGGCAGGGCATCCCGCGCATCCTGGGCATCCTGGCGCAGCACGGCGTCAAGGCCAGCTTCTACGTGCCGGCCGTGACCGCCCTGCTCTACCCGGACGAACAGCGCCGCGTCGCCGCCGAAGGCCACGAGCTCGCGCTGCACGGCTGGATCCACGAGCGCAACTCGGTGCTGCCGGAGGCGGCGGAACGCGACCTGATGCTGCGCGCCGCCGACGTGCTGGAAAAACTCGCGGGCAAGCGACCCGTGGGCATCCGCACGCCTTCCTGGGACTTCAGCCCGTCGACGCTGAAGATCACGCGCGAGATGGGGCTGCTGTACGACTCGTCCCTCATGGCCGACGTCGACTGCTACGAGCTGCTGCTCGACGGCGAGCCCACCGGCGTGGTGGAGCTGCCGGTGGAGTGGATCCGAGACGACGCCGTCTACTTCAACATGAACCGCTTCGCCGGCCTGCGCCCCTACACGCCGCCGGCGGACGTGTTCGACATCTTCCGGCGCGAGCTGGAGGCGGCGCACGCGGAAGGCGGCATCTTCCAGCTCACCATGCATCCGCACATCAGCGGCTACCGCTCGCGCATCTGGATCCTGGAGGAGTTGATCCGGCACGCGAAGTCGCTGGGCAATGTCTGGTTCGCCGCCCATGCCGACATCGTGCGGCATGCCAAGGCGCACGCGCAGTGATGACCATGATCGACAACTTCTCCGATGCGCAGGTCGTGCGCAAGGCGGTGGTCGCCACCGAGGCGGGCGTCGTGGCCTCGCAGCACAAGCGCGCGGCCGAAGTGGGCGCCGCAGTGCTGGCCGCCGGCGGCGACGCGGTGGATGCTGCCGTGGCCACTTCGTTCGCGCTTGGCGTGGTGGAACCGTGGATGAGCGGCTGCGCGGCCGGCGGCGCGATGGTGCTGTGGCGGGCCGATGAGCGCCGCGCGCAAGTCGTCAACTTCAACATGCGCTCGCCGCGCGAACTGAAGCCAGAGGACTACCCGCTCACGGGCGACGGCCGCAGCTCGGACCTGTTCCCATGGAAAGCCGTGGTGGACGACCGCAACGTCCAGGGCGCGACGGCCGTCGCGGTGCCGGGGGTGATCGCCGGCATGGCACTCGCGCACGAGCGCTACGGGCGCAGGGACTGGCGCGAACTCGTCACGCCGGCCGTGCGGCTCGCGCAGGAAGGCCTGCTGGTCGACTGGTACTCGGGCCTGATCACCGCCTCCAACGCGAAGGGCCTCGCCCAGGACCCGGACGCGGCGGCCATGTTCCTCGACGAAGGGACCTGGCCGATCCTGGGCGGCTGGACGGCCGTGACCGAGCGCCACCTCGACCAGCGCAAGCTGGCCGGCACGCTGCAGCAGATCGCCGAAGGTGGGCCGAAGGCTTTCTACGAAGGACCCATCGCCCGCGCGCTGGTGCGCGACGTACGCGCCAAGGGCGGGTGCCTCAGCGAAGCCGACCTGGCGGCCTACCAGGCCGAATGGAACGAGCCGCTCACGGTCGATTACCGCGGCGGGCAGGTGCACGCCACGCCCGGGCTGACCGGCGGCCCCACCTATGCGCAGGCGCTTGCCCAGCTCGAGAAGGAGTTCGAACCGGCAGGCCGCGGTCCCGACGCCCGGGCCTACCAGGCGATCGCGCGCACGCTGGACGCCGCGTTCCGCACGCGCCTGAGCGACATGGGCGACCACGAGTCGCCGAAGTCCCCACCCTGCACCACCCACTTCAGCGTGGTGGACCGCCACGGCAACATGTGCGCGGTGACGCAGACGCTGCTGTCCATCTTCGGCTCGCGCGTCGTGTCGCCGTCGACGGGGCTGCTGCTCAACAACGGCGTGATGTGGTTCGATCCCGAGCCGGGCAGGGCGAATTCGCTGGCCCCCAACAAGCGCGTGCTGGCCAACTACTGCCCGGTGGTCGGCGTCGGCGAGGACCGGCGCGTCTTCGCGATCGGCGCCTCCGGCGGGCGCAAGATCCTGGGCGCCGTCATGCAGCTGAGCTCCTTCACCCTGGACCACGGCATGGACCTGGAGCAGGCCTTCCACCAGCCGCGCATCGACGTCAGCGGCGGCGGCCAGATCACCGCGGATCGCACGCTGCCGCAGGATGTGCTGAAGGCGCTCGGCGAGATCATGCCCACCAGCGTGGTGCGGCGCACCGTGTTTCCGTACGCCTTCGCCTGCCCGGCCGGCGTCATGCGCGCCGGCGGCAGGAACATGGGGTGCACCGAGATCATGTCGCCGTGGGGCGATGCGGTGGCCGGCTGAGGAAACGTCATCACGACGTCAACGCGAACTCCACCCCCGTCCGTGGCGGCCGCGTTCCGCTTCGATCCGTTCGAACGCGTGGTGGATTTCCTGGCCGCGCAGTTGGGCTGCTGCGGCAGGTTCACTCCAGTTCAGGCATCTGGTTCGGTCTGCACTTCGGGCGCGACCGGAGCGCCCGCGAAGACGTTCGAGATGACGACCGCCAGGGCCGCACCGGCCAACTGGGCGCCGACGAAGGCCGGGACGCTGGACGCCGCGATCCCCGCGAAGCTCTCGGTGAACATCCTCCCGAACGCGGCGGCGGGGTTCGCAAAGGATGTCGACGCGGTGAAGAAGTAGGCGCTGCCGATGTAGGCGGCGACCATGGCCGCGACCCGTGCCGCCGGCGCCCGCAGGATCACGAGGAGCAGCCCCGTGGTGGCCACCAGCTCCGCGAACCACTGCCCCGCCCCGCTCCGGATCTTGGTCGAGAGCTGCAGGATGCTCACATCGAACATCGCGTGCGCCATCCACGCGCCGAGCACGGCGCCCCCGAGCTGGGCGATGACGTACAGCGGAAGAAGCTTCCGCGGCAGCAGGCCCTTCACGGCCATCACCGCCGATACGGCCGGATTGAAGTGCGCGCCGCTGATCGGGCCGAACACCTCGATGAGGATGTAGAGCCCGCCGACGGTGGAGAGCGTGTTGACCACGAGCGCGACAGCCACGTTGCCCCCGGCCAGGCGCTCGCCCATGATCCCGGAGCCGATCACGATGGCCAGGAGAAGCGCTGTGCCCAGCACCTCGGCGAACAACTTCCGTGCGGCGCTCATGTCAGCTGATGGAGACGCGATTCAGCACCGGCAATGCGCAGCAGCAGGTGCGACAGCGCACTCGCCGCCCTCGCAGCAGTTGTCGGTCAGGTAGCCGAGCAGTTCGTTCATGCGTGCGAAGGCTGCGCGGTAGATCAGGTTGCGGCTCGCGCGCTCCTGCGTCACCAGCCCGGCATTCGTGAGCTCCTTGAGGTGGAACGACAAGGAGCTGGCGGCCATGCCCAGCCCCTCGGCCATGGTCGAGGGAGTCATGCCACGGGGGCCGGCGATGACGAGGGCCCGGAACACCTGCAGGCGCACGGGTTGGGCCAGTGCGGCCAGGGACTTCACGACTTCCGCTTCGGTCATGGACGGCACGCTACCACATTTCGACCATTATCGAAGGGTGGAAGCCAACTTCGCGGCCTCAGTGGACGACGCGGCGCCTCGGTAGAATTTCCCGCCGGGGACGTGAGCAGACTCCCCGCTCTTCCCAAGACGCGCCGCGTCCAAGTGCTGCTCCTGATCACGGGCCCTGCCCGGTTGGGAGCCTGACTTGCCGAACAGTTCCCCTTCCCCCGATGCGCCGTTCCGCTGGAGCGGCGATGTGCGACGCCTGCTCTGCGCCAAAGCGTTGCGCGGCTTCGGCGACGGCTTCGTCAGCCTGCTGCTGCCGGCGTACCTGCTGGAACTCGGCTGGACGCCCTTCCAGGTCGGCCTGGTCGCCACCACCACGCTCCTGGGCTCCGGGCTGCTGACCCTGGCCGCCGGCCTGCTGGGCCAGCGGCTGGGCCACCAGCGGTTGCTGCTGGCGGCCAGCACCCTGATGGCGGCCACCGGCGTCGGGGTTTCCTCCTTCAGCGGTTTCTGGCCGCTGATGGTGGTCGCCTTCGTCGGGACGCTCAATCCTTCAGGCGGCGACACCAGCGTGTTCCTGCCCGCGGAGCACGCGCTGCTCGCCCAGAGCGCGGAGGGCAAGGCGCGCACCGCAGCGTTTGCCCGCTACAGCCTGGTCGGCAGTCTGTCGGCGGCGGCGGGCGCGCTGGCCGCGGCAGTGCCCGCGTTTCTGAGTCGCCACAGCGGTCTGCCGCTCCTTGCGAGCCTGCAAGGCATGTTCCTGCTCTACGCCGTGCTCGGGATCGGCGTCGCCATCCTCTACCGCGGCCTGCGCACCCAGTCGGTGGTCGACGCGAACCCGCAGCAGCCCGCAGGCCTCGGCCCTTCCCGCCGACGCGTCTACACGCTGGCGGCGTTGTTCAGCCTGGACGCTCTGGGCGGCGGCTTCGTCGTGCAGTCGCTCCTCGCGCTGTGGCTGTTCCAGCGGTTCGGTCTGTCGCTCGAGGCCGCCGCTTCCATCTTCTTCTGGACGGGCGTGCTGACGGCGTTCTCCTACCTCGTCGCAGCCCGCATCGCCGATCGCATCGGCCTGGTTCGCACCATGGTCTACACGCACCTGCCTTCGAGCCTGTGCCTGATCGCGATGCCGTTCTGCACCGGGCTCGGGTGCGCGATCGCCCTGCTGCTGGTGCGCAGCGCCCTCTCGCAGATGGACGTGCCGACCCGCAGTTCCTATGTCATGGCGATCGTCACGCCGGCCGAACGCAGCGCTGCAGCCAGCGTGACGTCCGTCCCGCGCAGCCTGGCAGCGACCGCCAGCCCGGTGCTGGCGGGATACCTGCTGGGCCTGTCCAGCTTCGGATGGCCGCTGGTGGTCGGAGGCGCGCTGAAGATCGTCTACGACCTGCTGCTGCTGGCCATGTTCCGGCGCGTGCATCCGCCGGAAGAAGACCAGGTCAGCAGGTGTACGGTGCCCAGTAGAAAGTGCTGATCGTCGGCGTGTAGCCCGGATTGGCGAACTTGGCGATGTACAGGTTGCCCTGGTAGGTGACGATCGCCCCGGCCGCGTACTGGCGGCCCTGCACCCAGGCCGGGAAGGTGCACCCCGTCGCAGCCGTGACCGTGAATGCGGCATTGGCCGACACGGCTCCTCCCGGGTTGAGCACCGACACCTGGGCGGTGCCCGCGCCGGCGATGTCGGCCGCGGTGATGGCCGCCCGCAGCTGTGTCGCGCTGACGAAGGTGGTGGTGCGCGCCGCGCCGTTCCAGCGCACGGTGGCGCCGGAGACGAAGTTGCTGCCGTTGACCGTCAGCGTGAACGCGGCACCGCCCGCCGTCGCCGTGTTCGGCGCGAGCGACGCCACGGCAGGCGCGCCGGCGGGAGGTGTCTGCGTGCCCGTGCACTGGTAGGGCGCCCAGTAGAAGGTGCTGATCGTCGGGTTGTAGCCCGGGTTCGCGAACTTCGCGATGTACAGCGCGCCTTGATAGGTGACGATCGCCCCGGCCGCGTACTGCCGACCCTGGACCCACGCGGGGAACGTGCAAGTGGCGGTCGCCGCGGCCGTGACCGTGAACGCAGCATTGGCGGACACGGCGCCTCCCGGATTGGCGACGGACACCTGGGCCGTGCCTGCAGTGGCCACGTCGGCTGCGGTGATCGCGGCCCTGAGCTGCGTCGCGCTGACGAAAGTGGTCGTGCGCGCCGCACCGTTCCAGCGCACCGCCGCGCCGGAAACGAAGTTGCTGCCGTTCACCGTCAGCGTGAACGCGGCTGCTCCCGCCGTGGCGGTGTTCGGGGCCAGCGACGCGACGGCGGGAGGCGTCGCTGCTGCCGGCGCTGTGGTGGTGAATGCAGCGTTGGCGGAGACCGCGCCTCCCGGGTTGAGCACGGACACCTGGGCCGTCCCTGCAGTGGCGATGTCGGCTGCGGTGATGGCGGCCGTGAGCTGCGTCGCGCTGACGAAGGTGGTCGTCCGCGCCGCGCCGTTCCAGCGCACCGCCGCGCCGGAGACGAAGTTGCTGCCGTTGACTGTCAGCGTGAAGGCCGCACCGCCGGCCGTGGCGGTGTTCGGCGCCAGCGACGCCACGGCAGGCGCCCCCGTCGTTGGTGTCGGCGTGGCCGTGCACTGGTACGGCGCCCAGTAGAAGGTGCTGATCGTCGGGTTGTAGCCCGGGTTCGCGAACTTCGCGATGTACAGCGCGCCCTGGTAGGTGACGATGGTGCCCGCCGCGTACTGCCGCCCTTGCACCCAGTTGGGGAAGACGCAGGTGGTCGGCGTGGTGGTGTTCGCCGTGATCGTGAACGTGCTGGTGCCCGAAGCGGCCCCGCCCGGATTGAGCACGGACACCGCGGCAGTGCCCGCCGTGACGATGTCCGTGGCGGGGATCGCCGCCGTGAGCTGCGTCGCGCTGACAAAGGTGGTCGGGCGCGCAGCGCCGTTCCAGCGCACCGCGGCGCCCGATACGAAATTGCTGCCGTTCACCGTCAGGGTGAAAGCCGGCCCGCCCGGCGGCGCGGTTGCGGGCGCCAGCGAAGTCACGGCGGGGCCGCCGCCTGCGGGTGGAGTGGGCGACGCGGTGTTTCCGACCTGGACGATGCTGCCGACCGACGGCACGCCGTTGGCGTCGACGAGGAAGAGCATGTAGTGGCCGGGCGGCGCCAGGTTGCCGTTGGCCGGCGGCGTGATCTCCAGCGTGCCGGTGCCCGCGGTGAACTGCAGCACGTTCAGGCGCTGGTCCATGTTGAAGGCGTGCGTGACGGACGACAGCCGGATCAGGGTCACCTTGCGGATGCCCGCAGCCTCGGCGCTCTGCACCGAGAACCGCTGGCCGTAGGCGATCTGGGCCGGCACGCCGCTCATGGTCGGCCGGGCGCCCTTGAACAGGTACGGCGGCGAGAAGATCTCCGGCACCGGCTGGTCATCGCCGCCGGTCACGGCTACTCGGCCATCCGGGAGCAGCATGGCGCCCGAGTGGTACAGGCGCGGCACCGTCGCGCTGGCCATCGTGGTCCACGCTTCGGTGTCGGGGTTCCACAGCTCGGCGGAAAAGACCGCGCCTGACGCGTTGTTGAAGCCCGCGGCGGAGGTGCCGCCGGTCACGAGCACGGTTCCGTCCGGCAGCACCGTGCTGTTGACCTGCCGGCGAGCGACGGACATCGGCCGGACGGCGCGCCACGCCGGCGTCGCCGCATTGAGGTCGATGACCTCGGCCGTCGTCGTCGGCGGGTCGCCCCCGCCGACCGCCAGCACCTTGCCGTCCGCGTACATCGCGGCCGTGCCGTAGTCGCGGAAGACTCCGTTGCGCGAACCCAGTTGCGACCAGCTGCCGGTGCCGCTGGTGTCGAGCGAGCGCGTGATCTGGTCGGGCCCGAGGTCGAACACCCGGCCGTTGGGCGCCACGACCATCCTCGGGTAGTACGACTGGCTCAGATGCGCGCCGGTGAGGCTGCGCCAGCTGTTGGTCGACAGCTGGTAGACCTGCGGCAGCGTGTTCACGCCGACGGTCAGGTCGACGGACCCGGACACCACCAGCGCATCGCCGTTGGGCAAGGTCGTCACCGTCGGGTACCAGCGACCCGCGTTCATGTTGGGCGCCGGCGACCAGCTGTTGGTCGCGGGGTTGTAGATGGCGGCCCGGGGCAGGCCGATGTCGTTTTCGATGTGCCCCCCGGCCACCAGCACCCGGCCGTCCGGCAGCAGCGCGTGGCCCGAGCAGAACAGGTCGAATCCGGCGCCGGGCAGGTTGCTCACCTGTCCGGTGACGGGATCCCAGAGGGTGTGCCCGCCGCCGGGCGCCCACAGCATCACCTTCTGGTTGGGGAGATAGACGTTGTGGACCGGCGCGAACGGCAGGGCCTGGGAGCGCGTCCACTGGCCGACGGAACTCGCTTGCGCGAAAGACTCGTGGGCGCCTAGCAGGGAAGCGACGCCGAGCAGCCCGAACAGCCCGGTACGCAGTGCGCGGGCGGCGTTCATGGCGCACCCACCGGACGCAGCAGGAAGACGCGCAGGGGCGCGTCGTGGAATGCGTGGTCGTCGCCCGCCTGGCCGGGCGGGGCCGCATGGCCGACGGCCACGATGGCGCCCGCGTTGTTGATGCCGACCGCCTTGGTGAGCACCACGTGCAGGGGCGGGATGAGCGTATTGAGGTCCTGGATGCCGCCCGTGCGGGTCCACAGGAAAGCTCGGCGGCCGGCGCTGCTGCTGGTCGTCCCGACGACGGCGCCGGAATCGTTGATGCCGAACGCCTCGCTGAACTCGCCGCCGGGCAGCGCCCCCAGGCTCGTCACCAGGCCCGCCGAAGTCCAGAGGGCCGCATGGCGCATGACGCCGCCCGCGCTGCCGGTGTAGCCCACCGCGTCGCCCGTGGCATTGACCGCGCGCGCTTCACCGGTCGAGTCGCCCGGGATCAGTTGCAGCTCCGTGGCGGCTTGCCCGGCCGGCCACAGCACAGGGCGGTCCCCTGCGTCGCCACTGACCAGCCCCGCGACATCGCCGCGGGTCGAGATGTCGTTGCCGCGGCTGCTGCTTGCGCCGGCCACTGCGGGCAGCGCAGCGGGCGTGCCGCCGGCATTCCAGGTGACCGCGCGCTGGCCGCCGGGGCCGCTGGAAAAGCCGGTCGCCTGGCCGAGGTTGTTGATGCCGAAAGCCGCGCTGTTGGTGTCGCCGGGCAAGGGGGGCAGTTCCCTCGTTGCTCCGCCTGTGGAACCCGCAAACGCCCGCAGGCCGTTCGACGAATTCGCGCTGCCGACGAAGGTGCCGCCGTCGTTGATGCGGTAGATCGTGGAGTTCTCGCTCCCCGCCGCGCCGGCGACCTGCTGCGCCACGGGACCGCCTTCGAAGATCAGGCCCCTGCGCGGGCCCCGGTCGTCGACGAGCCGGCCACCGCCTCCAGCACGCCCCTGGTTGTTCGGGCCGCGGACCACGTTCGGATGACCGGGCTGGAGTGCGGCGAGGTCGGTGAGGGTGTAGGAAGGTGCGGCGCTTGCCGCAGCCGCGCCTGCGGACAGGAAGATCCAAAGGAGCGCGCGGGCGCAATGATGGCCGCACGACGTTGGCGCTCTGTGCATGGTCTCCTCCTGCTCCAGGCCGAGCTGGTGGGAAACATCCCCACCTCGGTGCATTTGGAATCGCCTTTCAGTCGACTGCAAGGCGCGGCATGTACCAAGGTGTTTTTGGTGCGCGCAAACCACTGGACCGTTGGCGCGCTAACAGCGCACGGGATGTGCGTCCGATGACATGGTCAGGTGCAGGTCAGGCAGCAACGCGCCGCGTGGGAACAGTCGCGCCAGCGCGTGCTGAACGCCACCCTGCGACAGGGCGGCTGAATCTCTTCAGAGCCCCTTGCCCAGCAGTCCGCGTTGCGCCAGGTTCGCCATGAAGGCGCGCAGGCCGAACGTCCAGGGCGCCGCCTTCTCGCTGTGGTTCACGCGGTTGCACAGCTCGCCCAGCCGCGCGCTGCGGATCGAGACGCGGTCGCCCAGCTTGTGGGTGAAGCCCGCGCCCGGCGCATCGCGATCCTTCGTCGGCGCGAACAGCGTGCCGAGGAACAGCATGAAGCCGTCCGGGTACTGGTGCGCGGCGATCGTCTGGTCGACGATGTCCTGCGGTTCGCGGCTGATGAACTCCATCGAGTTCAGGCCTTCCATGACGAAGCCTTCCGGTCCGTCCACGCGCAGGTCCACCTTTTCGCGCCGCACGTCGGCCAGGCCGAAGCTCGCGTCGAACAGACGGATGAACGGGCCGATGGCGCAGGAGGCGTTGTTGTCCTTGGCCTTGGAGAGCAGCAGCGCGCTGCGCCCTTCCAGGTCGCGCAGGTTCACGTCGTTGCCGAGCGCGGCGCCCACGATGCGGCCGCGGCTGTTGACAGCCAGCACCACCTCGGGCTCCGGATTGTTCCAGCTCGAATCGGAGCGGATGCCGATCTCCGCGCCCGTGCCCACCGCGGACAGCACCGGCGCCTTGCTGAACACCTCGGCATCGGGGCCGATGCCCACTTCGAGGTACTGCGACCACAGCCCCTGCTCCTGCAGCAGCTTCTTCAGCGCCATCGCCTGCGGTGAACCCGGCTTGAGCCTGGACAGGTCGGTGCCGATCTGCGCCACGACGCGGGCTCGCACTTCCTGCGCCTTGGCGGGATCGCCGTCCGCCTGTTCTTCGATGAGGCGCTCGATCAGGCTGCTCGCGAACGTGACGCCGGCCGCCTTCACCACCTGCAGGTCGCAGGGGGCGAGGAAGAAGGGCTTGCGCGGATCGCGGCGGGCCTCGTCGCTGTTGGCGAGGATGTCGTCGACGCTGCCCAGGCGTTCGCCCGCGGAGCCGCGCACGGCTCTCACGGGGTCCGGCCGCTCCAGCAGCGTGGCCATGGTGGCGAACTCGGCGCTCACGTCGAACACGCCGGTCTCGCGCAAGGCCACCACCGAAGGGCCCTGCACGTCGGGGCGCCACACGCGAGCGACCAGCGTGCCGGCGTAGCCGTCGTCGGGAAGGAAGCGGCGGACCTGGAGTTCGAGGTCGAGGGTTGCCATCACTGGGCCTTGATGTTGGCGGCCTTCACGAGCTTGCCGAACCGCTCGAACTCGCTTCGGCCGAACTCCGTGAACTGCTGGAGCGTGAGGTCTTCCGATTGTCCCCCGAGCGCACGCAGCCGCTCCTGCACATCGGGCAGCTTCAGCGTGCGCTGCAGTTCGGCACCGAGCTTGTCGACCACGTCCCTGGGAGTGCCGGCCGTGGTGTAGAGGCCATACCAGGTCGTGATCTCCAGCGACGGCATGCCGAGCTCCCGCACGGTCGGGACGTTCGGCAGTTCATCCAGGCGCTTCGGGGTGGTGACGGCCAGCGCGCGCAGCGCACCGGCCTTCACCTGCCCCATCGCCGACGACGTGGTGTCCAGCATGAACTGGACCTGTCCGCCGATCAGGTCGGTGTGCGCGGCGCTGCTGCCCTTGTAGGGAACGTGGACGGCCTTGGTGCCGGCGGTCAGGTTGAGGGATTCGCCGGCGATGTGCTGCGTGCTGCCGATGCCCGACGACGCATAGGCATAGCGCGAGGGATTGGCCTTGATCTCCGCGATGAGCTCGCCGGCGCTGCGGGCCTTTTCGTCGGCGCCCACCAGCAGCAGGTGCGGCACGACGACCACCATGCCGATCGGCTGCAGGTCCTTCAACGGGTCATAGGCCAGCTTCAGCAGGTGGGGCGCGATCGCCTGCCCCGTGTTGGTGGCCACCAGCAGCGTGTAGCCGTCGGCGGGCGCCTTCGCGGTCGCATCCGCGGCGAGCGTGTTCGCCGCACCCGGCCTGTTCTCCACCACGAAGGATTGCTTCATGGACACGCGGAACTTGTCGGCCAGCATGCGCGCGAGGATGTCGGTGCCGCCCCCGGCGGTGGCGCCCACCATGATCCTGACGGGTTTCGCCGGGTAGTCCTGCGCGAGCGATGCGCCCGCACCGAGCGCGAGCAGCGTTGCCATGGCGGCGGAGATGAAGGTCTTGCGGTTCATGGTTCCTTGCCTCCTTGCTGGATGTGCTTCAGCGGCGTGCGGTCGCCATCCGGCAGGCCAGCCGGAACGCGGCCAGCATCGCGCCGGGATTGGCGACACCCTTGCCGACGATATCGAACGCGGTGCCGTGCGCCGGCGTCAGGATCGGCACCGGCAGGCCGCCCTGCACCGTGATGCCGCGCGAAAAGCCCATCAGCTTCATCGCGATCTGGCCCTGGTCGTGGTACATGGTCACGACCGCATCGTATTGCCGTTGGTCGCCCTGCACCTTCAGGAAGATGGTGTCGGCCGGGAACGGGCCTTCGACCGTCAACCCGCGTTGGCCCGCGGCCTGCACGGCCGGGCCGATCACGTCGATCTCCTCGCGGCCGAAGGAACCGTTGTCGCCGTTGTGCGGATTGAGGCCGCACACCGCGATGCGCGGCCGTTCGATGCCGCTTCGCAGCAGTTCGCGGTGGATCAGCTCGATGCCGTCGGTGACCGCGTCGAAGGTGATCCGCTGCGCCACGTCCTTCAGCGCGATGTGCGACGTCACGCGCGAGGTCCACAGGCCGTCGAGCACGTTGAACTCGCACACCGGGCCGGTGAACGCCATCTGCTCTGCCAGCCAGTGCAGCTCGTCGCTGGTGTGCATGCCCGCCTCGTGCAGCGAGGTCTTGTTCAGGGGTGCGAACAGGATCGCGTCGGCGTGGCCTTGCCGCGTCGCCTCGAGTGCGCGCGACAAGGTGTCGAGGCAGTAGCGGCCGCCCTGGGCCGAAGCCTGCGCGCGCACGAACGGACCGGTGGTCCCGCCGCGGTAGTCCACCAGCACCGGCAGGCCGGCCGTGAAATCGGCGGACTGCGCAGACTGCGCGACCGCGTAGGGCGTGCGCAGGCCGGCGACTTGCATGCCCTGCTCCAGTTCGTTCCGATCGGCGATCAGCAGCAGGTCGGCCGCCTCCCGCACACCGGGTTCGGCGAGCAGGCGGGCAACCAGTTCGGGGCCGATGCCGGCCGGGTCGCCCAGCACCACCGCCAGGCGCGGCTTGCCGGACGCCATCACTGCCCCTTCAGCCCGAGCTTCTGGATGAGGGCCCGGTAGAACGCGTGGTCCTTGGCCATCACGGCCGCGAACGCCTCGCCCTCGGCGTACGCATAGCCCATGTTCTGCTTTTCCAGCGCGTCGCGCAGGCTCTGCTCCTGCACCGTCTTCGCGGTGGCGGCGCGCAGCACGGCGACGATGTCCGGCGGCGTGCCCTTGGGCACGGCCAGTCCGCGCCAGGTGCCGATGGAAATGTCCAGGCCCTTCTCCTTGAGCGTGGGCACGTTCTCGAAGCCCTTGATGCGCTCGTCGGACATCACGGCGAGCAGCTTCAGCTTGCCCGCCGCCACGTGCGGGAAGACCTCGGCCGCGCTCACGGTGATCGCCTCGATGTGGCCGCCCAGCAGCGACAGCGCCGCGGGGTTGGCGCCCGCGAACGGGATGTGGTTGAACTTCGCGCCGGTCTTGTCCTCGACCGCCGCGGCCGCGAGGTGCCACGTCGATCCGTTGCCGCCGTTGCCGATGCGGAAGTCGCCCTTCTTCGCGGCGGCGATGAACTCCTCCACCGTCTTCCAGGGGGCATCGGCTCGCACCGTGATCGCGGCGGGGTCGTAGTTCAAGCGCGCGATGGGCGTGAAGTCCTCGTGCGTGATCTTCGTCAGCCCCATGTTCGGCTGCGTCATGAGGTCGGTGGCGAGCACCCCGACCTTGTAGCCCGGCTCCTTGCCATTGAGCACGTCGCCCAGCCCGATCATGCCGGCGGCACCCGGCTTGTTGACCACCACCATCGGCTGCGGCAGGTGCTTCACGGCCGCCAGCGCGAACGCGCGCGCCAGCACGTCGGTGCCGCCGCCGGCCGGGTACGGCACGATGAGTTCGATCGGCTTGGCCGGGAACGACTGCGCGAGCACGGACGCCGGCACGGCCAGCGCGCACAGCACGGTGGCCAGCAGGCCTCGGCGGGAAGTCTTGTTCATGTTCATCGGATGTCTCCTGTGGGGAATCGGGATCAGGCCCAGGCCGGGCCTTGCGGGAACTCGAACTGCTTGAGCGACGCGGCATGCATCTCGATGCTGTAGCCGGCGCGCTTGGGCGGCATGTAGCGGCCGTTGCGAATCACGACGGGCTCGACGAAGTGCTCGTGCAGGTGGTCCACGTACTCCAGCACGCGGCCTTCCAGCGAACCGGACACGGCGATGTAGTCGAACAGCGAGATGTGCTGCACGTACTCGCACAGCCCCACGCCGCCGGCGTGCGGGCAGACCGGGACGCCGAACTTGGCGGCCAGCAGCACGACGATCAGCACCTCGTTCAGGCCGCCCAGCCGCGCGGAATCGAGCTGGCAATAGTCGATGGCCCTGGCCTGCAGCAGCTGCTTGAACATCACGCGGTTGTGGCAGTGCTCGCCGGTGGCCACGCCGATCGGCGAGATGCGTTCGCGGATCGCCGCATGGCCGAGGATGTCGTCGGGGCTGGTGGGCTCCTCGATCCACATCGGGTCGTAGGCGGCCAGCTTGCGCATGTTCTCCACCGCGGCGTCCACTTCCCAGACCTGGTTGGCGTCCATCATCAGCTTGCGGTCCCAGCCGATCTCCTCGCGCAGGATGGCGGCGCGGCGCATGTCCTCTTCCAGGTTGCCGCCCACCTTCTGCTTGAAGTGGGTCCAGCCCTGCGCCACGCCTTCGCGGGCGAGGCGTCGCACCTTTTCCTCGGAGTAGCCGAGCCAGCCGGCCGAGGTGGTGTAGCCGGGGTAGCCCTGCTGCAGCATCTCGCGCTCGCGCGCCGCCTTGCCCGGCGCCGCGCGGCGCAGCATCGCCAGCGCCTCGTCGGGCGTCAGCGCGTCGGTGACGAAGCGGAAGTCGAGGCAGCGCACCAGCTGCTCGGGGCTCATGTCCACCAGCAGCTTCCAGACCGGCTTGCCCTCGGACTTGGCCCACAGGTCCCACACCGCGTTGACGATCGCGGCGGTGGCCAGGTGGATCACGCCCTTGTCGGGGCCGAGCCAGCGCAGCTGGCTGTCGCCGGTGATCGCGCGCCAGAAGCCGCCCATGTCGGCGGTGATCTCCTGCAGCGTGCGGCCCACGATGAAGGGCTCCAGCGACTTCACCGCCGCCACGCAGATCTCGTTGCCGCGGCCGATGGTGAAGGTCAGGCCGTGGCCCACGTGGCCGTCTTTGGCGTCGGTGTGCAGCGTCACGTACGTCGCCGAATAGTCGGGCGCCGCGTTCATGGCGTCGGAGCCGTCGAGCGATCTGGAGGTGGGGAAACGGATGTCGCGCACGGCGAGCTGGGTGATTCGGGTGGCCACGGGGTCCTTGCGTGTTCGGGAAAGGTGGAACGCAGCTTAGGGAGGGAAGCGATATGCATCCAATCGTCTTTTATGATGCTGCGATCCCCTTTCCGGAATCAGTCATGGACCGCGCTCCTGCCGCCCCGCCAGCCAACCTGTTCCGGCGGCTCAGGATCAAGAGCCGGCAGATCATGCTGCTCGACGCCCTGGATGAGCACCGCAACCTGCGCCGTGCCGCTGCCGCGATCCACACCACCCAGCCCGCCGCCACCGCGCTGCTGCAGCAGCTGGAGGAAGGGCTGGGCGTGCCGTTGTTCGAGCGCCATGCGCGCGGGATGGAGCCCACCCGTTATGGCGAGGTGATGATCCGCTACGCCCGCAGCGTGCTGCACGATTTCGAGCACGCCGGCGATGAAATGGCCGCGCTGGTGGCCGGCCAGGCGGGACTGGTGCGCATCGGGACCGTGATGGGCGCCATGCCGGTGATGCTCACCGGCGCGCTGGCGCGCTTCAAGGACGGGCACCCGAAGGTTCGCGTGACGCTGCAGGTGGACACGAGCGACCTGCTGATTCCCGGCCTGGTGCGCGGCGATCTCGACGTGGTGCTGGGACGGCTGCCCGACCAGTTCGAAGGCGGCGCGGAGCTGGAGATCGAGTCGATGGAGGGCGAACCGATGGCCGTGGTGGCGCGGCCGGGGCATCCGCTGTTCGACCGGCCGAAGCTGAAGATCGCCGACCTGGTGGCCCAGACCTGGATCCTGCACCCCACCGGAAGCCCGATGCGCCGGCGCATCGAGCAGGCGCTGCAGGAAGCGAGCATGGCGCCGCCGCCCGACATCGTGGAGACCTCGTCCATCCTCGCGACCACCGCGCTGCTGGAATCCACCGACATGATCTCGGTGGTGCCGCTGGACGTGGCGCAGCACTACGCCAACTACGGGATGCTGGCGATCCTGCCCGTGAAACTGCCGATCGCGATGGCCAAGCTGGGCGTCCTCACGCGCAAGCAGAAGGAGCTGTCGCCGGCGGTGCGGGCGTTCTTGCGGACGCTCAAGGAGAGCATCCTGGAGAGCCGGTTGGGCCGTTGACCCGGTGTTGCCGGGTCAGATCGCGTAAACCCGCTGCGCGTTCTCCACGAACAGCTTCGACCGCTCCCCTTCGCTGAACCCCTGCACGATCTGCGCGAACCCGTCGAAGATCGTCCTGAAGCTCGCGCACAGCCCATCGACGGGATAGTTGCTGCCGAACATGCAGCGGTCCACCCCGAACAGCTCGATCACTTCCAGCACCACGCGACGGTTGGCGTCGAGCCGCCAATGCCCGCCGGCTTCGCCGATGCCGCTGATCTTGATCGCCACGTTCGGACATCCGGCCATCTCTGCCAGCGCCGCTCGCCAGGCCTTCAGCCCCGCCTCGCTGCGGTCGGACGGCATGCCGGCATGGTTGATCACGATCCGCGTGTCGGGGAAGTCGCGCGCCACCCGCGCCGCCTCGTGCAGGTGCCACCAGGGCGTCTGCAGTTCGTAGTGCAGCCCGAGCGGAAGCAGCTGCGCATAGCCCTTCAGCCAAGCCCCGTCCGTCATCCCGCCCGGAGCGCCGCCGGGCGCCGGATTCGCGCGCGGCTTCTGCCGCACGCCGCGCACGAAGTCGAACTGCGCCAGTTGCTCCAGCGTGGCGGCCGCATCCGGCTGGTGCAGCCAGGCCTGCCCGATCGCTACTGACGGCAGCCCGCTCTGCTCTCGCAGCGACGCGACATAGCGCATCTCGCCGACCGGATCGCGCGGGTCCCACTCGGCCTCGACGTAGACGCTGCCGACGAGGTCGAAACCCGCGGTGTCGCGCCGGTAATCCGCCGGCAGGTAGGGGCGTTTGAGCGAAGAGTGGTCGCCGTAGCGGTGCGGCGGATGCCCGGCATCGTTCAGCCACGGGTAGTAGTGGGCTCGCGGGTCCCAGAAATGATGGTGGGCGTCGATCAGGGACAGCATGGGTCAGGCGGCCCTCACGCCGCCGAAGGAGAACGCGGGGTCCACGCGCCGCAGGCCGTTGACCAGCGGCCGGCCGAACGGCGGCGCGGAGATCTCGAAGGTGCAGGCCGCGTCCACCTTGATGCCCTCCGCGAACGACACCGTGGCCGTGCCGAAGTAGTGCACGTGCACGTCGCCCGGCACCAGGAACTGGTCGTGCTTGAAGTGGTGGAACTCGATGTTCGGGATCGAGTGCGCCATGTTTCGCTCGCCGGTGAAGAACGGTTTCTCCCAGCGGCGGCGTCCCTTGCGCGTGATGCGCGAGAGGCCTTCGATGTGCGAAGGCAGTTCGCCCAGCAGCAGCTCGGGGCCGAACGAGCTGGCCAGCAGCTTGGCCCGCGAGGCCCAGCCGCTGTTGCGCCGTTCCATGGCGTGGTCCGACAGCTCGTTGGCCAGCGCGAAGCCGACGCGGTGCGGCATGCGGTCCGCACCGATCAGGTAGATGCCGGCCAGCTCCGGCTCCTCGCTGGCATCGGTCGCGAAGCCGGCCACCGGGAAGTCCTGCCAGGGATGGACCAGCGAGTGCCCGGTGCCCTTGAAGTGCCATTCGGGCGGCGCGCCCGGCTGGCCGTCTTCGGCCCGGCCCGTGTCGAGCCCGAGCTTGAAGAGGCGCAGCGAGTCGCTCAGCTTGGCCTCGTCGGCTTCGAGCGCCCGCCGCAGCTGCTCGCGGGTGCGCTCGCTGCCCAGATGCGTGAGCCCGGACGCGCTCACCAGCAGGTGAGCGGGGTCCGGATGGTCCATCGGCACCAGCACCGCCTGGCTCTCGACCAGCGCCTCGTAGTCGACGAATTCCGCGCCGGCCAGCTCGCGCGCCAGCCTGGCGACCGGCACGTCATGCCCGATCGCGCGAGTCGCCAGCGAATGCGTCGTGTCGCAGCCCGCCAGCACCCGCACGCGAGTGGCCGATTCGACGATGCCGACCGCGCGGCCGCCCTCGGGGCGGCGGAACTGCAGGAGCCGCAGCCCGGCCATCACGCAGTCCTTACTTCAACCACTTCTCGACCACGTCGGCCGGGATGTCGGTGCCGTGGTACTTCTTGAAGATCTCGTTGAGCTTGCCGTTCTTGTGGTTGGCGCGCACCCAGTCGTTGACCCAGGCCAGCAGCTTCGCGTCGTCCTTGCGCACGCCGATGCCCAGGTCGTTTGTGCGCAGGATGAACTTCATCTCCAGGTTCCGGTTCGGCGCCTTCTGCTGCATGGTCTGGAACAGCGCGTTGGAAGTGCCCACCAGGTCGGCCTGGCCGGTCACCACCGCGGTGATCACGCCGGCGTCGTCGTCGTAGCGGACCACGGTGGCGCCCTTGGCATTGTTCGTGAGGTCCACGTCCTGCGTGGTGCTGCGGTTCACCGCCACGCTCTTGCCGGCCAGGTCGGCCATGCTCTTGACGTTGATGCCCTTGACCCCGCCGACCAGCGAGATCTGCGGGGCGTACGGCACCGAGTAGTCGATCACCTTGGCGCGCTCCGGCGTCCAGGCCAGGGTGGAGATGATGATGTCGGCCTTGCCGGTCTGCAGGTTCGGGATGCGCGTGGCGCCGACGGTGGGCACCACTTCGAGCGCCACGCCGAGGTCCTTGGCGAGCAGCACGGCGACGTCGTAGTCGGAGCCGGTCGGCTTCATGTTGGCGTCGGTCATGCCCGACGGCGGCACCGCGAGGTCGATGGACACGCGGATCTTCTTGGCGGCGCGGATGTTGTCCAGCGTGTCGGCTTGCGCGCCGAAGGCGGCGGCGGTCAGGGTGGCCAGCACCAGCGTGCGGCGGATCAGGCTCTTGGGGCTCATGGTGTCTCCAGTGGTGGTGGTGGGGGAAATCGTCGGTCAGAGGCCGTTGCCGAAGAACTGCTTGAGTTCCGCGGTCTGGGGCCGGTCGAACATCTCGCGGCCGCCCTGCTCCCAGACGCGGCCGCGATGCATGAAGATCGTGGTGTCGGCCACGTTGCGGGCGAAGGCCATCTCGTGCGTCACGAGCACCATCGTCATTCCGCCGGCGGCAAGGTCCGCCATCACCTTGAGCACCTCGCCGGTGAGCTGAGGGTCGAGCGCGGAAGTGACCTCGTCGAACAGCATCACCTGCGGCTCCATCGCGAGCGAGCGGGCGATCGCCACCCGCTGCTGCTGGCCGCCCGAGAGCTGCTCGGGATAGCTGTGCGCCTTGTCCGACAGCCCCACCTGCGCGAGCACGCGCTCGGTGATCTCCTTCGCCTCGGCCCGCGTCTTGCCTCGCGCATGGCGAGGCGCGAGAGCGATGTTCTCGGCGGCCGTCAGGTGCGGGAACAGGTTGTAGCTCTGGAACACGATGCCGACGTCGCGCCGCAGTTGCCGCAGGTCGAGCCTGGCGTCGCTGACCTCGTGGCCGCAGACGCGGATGCGGCCCTGGTCGACCTTCTCCAGCCGGTCGATGCAGCGCAGCGCCGTGCTCTTGCCCGAGCCGCTGCGGCCGATGATGGCGGTCACCTCGCCGCGGCCGACCTCGAAGCTCACGCCGTCGAGAACCTTCAGCGTCCCGAAGCTCTTGTGAACGTTCTCCAGTTGCACGACAGCGCTCATGCAGTCTCCAGTCGGGGAGCGACGACCATCAGGCGGCGCTCGAGTTTGCGGCTCCACCACGACAGTGGGAAGCAGAGAAGGAAGTACAGGCCGGCGACCAGCATGTAGACGAGGAAGGGCTCGAAGATCGAGTTGTTCACCACCTGCCCCGCGCGGGCCAGCTCGATGAAGCCGACCACCGAGGCCAGCGAGGTGTTCTTGACGATCTGCACCATGAAGCCCACGGTGGGGGGCGTGGCGATGCGCAGCGCCTGCGGCAGGACCACGAGTGCCATGCGCTGCACCCGCGACAGCGCCAGGCACTCGGCGGCTTCCCATTGCGTCCGCGGCACGGCCTGGATGCAGCCGCGCCAGATCTCGCCGATGTACGCGCTGACGTAGATGGTCATCGAGAGGCCCGCCGCGACGATGGCGGGCAGGGTGAGGCCCAGGATGCTCAGGCCGAAGTAGGCCAGGAACATCAGGATCAGCAGCGGAGTGCCCTGCACCAGCTGCACGTAGCCCATCGACACCCAGCGCAGCGGCTTGAGCGGCGAGATGCGGCACAGCGCGACCACGAAGCCGACGAGCCCGCCGCCCACGAAGGCGATCAGCGACAGCATCAGCGTCCAGCCGGCGCCCTGCAGCAGGAACTGCAGGTGGTTGGCGTTGAATGAAACGCTCACAGCGGCGTCCCCAGCTTGCGCCGGCGGGTGAACAGCGCCTGGCCCGCGGCCCAGAACAGCCCGCGCATCATCAGCGACAGCAGCAGGTAGAACACCGCGACGACCGCGTACGTCTCGAACGAGCGGAAGGTGTCCGACTGCACCCGGTTGGCGATCGCCGTCAGCTCTTCGGCCGAGATCTGCGACGTGATGGAGGTGGCCAGCATCAGCAGCACGAACTGGCTGGTGAGCGCCGGGTAGACCCGCTCCATCGCCGGCCGCAGGATCACGTGCCAGTAGACCTGCGCGCGCGACAGCGCCAGGCACTCGGCCGCCTCGATCTGGCTGCGGTGGATCGACTCGATGCCGGCTCGCATGATCTCGGTGGTGTAGGCGCCGACGTTGATCACCATCGCCAGCACCGCGGCAACGAAGGCCGGCACCTTCAGGCCGACGCTGGCCAGCCCGAAGTACACGAGGAAGATCTGCACCAGCAGCGGCGTGTTGCGGATCGCCTCGACGTAGGTGGCGCACGCGCGCGCGACGAACGCATTGCGGCTGCCGCGGCCGATGGCACACAGCGTGCCGATCAGAAGGCCCAGCAGCGTCGCCGCGAGCGACAGCTTGATCGTCAGCCAGGCGCCGTGCAGGAACAGCGGCCACTGCGCCAGCACGCTCGCGAAATCGAACTTGTACGTCACTTCGCAGGCGTGTAGAGGTTGACGATGGACGCGGTGTCGCTCATGCCGTGGCCGCGCTCCTCCACGTACTCGGTGTAGCGGCTGGTGGCCAGCTCCACCATCGGCAGCTCCAGCCCCAGGCCGCGGGCGAACGCCTGCACCGCCTTCAGGTCCTTGAGCAGCTGCCGCGCGTAGCTGCGCGGCGGATCGAACGCGCGCGCCTGCATCTGCGGATAAAGCTGCTGCAGCAGCGTGCTGTCGGCATGGCCGCCCGCCAGGCAGCGGGGCAGCTGGTCGGCCGCGATGCCCGCCTGCTCGGCCAGGCGCAGCGCTTCGGCCATCACCACGTAGCCGGCGCCGACGATGGCCTGGTTGATCATCTTGGCGGTCTGGCCCGCGCCCACCGGACCCATCAGCGTGAAGTTGGCGGCGAGGTCGTCCATCGCCGGCTTGACGACGGCGACGTCCTCCGCCGCGCCGCCCGCCATCACGGTGAGGGTGCCGGCGCGCGAAGCGAGCGGCCCGCCGGACACCGGCGCATCGATCCAGCGCATGCCGCTCGCGGCGTGGAGCTCGGCTGCCATCGCGCGGGTGCGGGCGGGATCGATGGTCGAGTGGTCCACCAGCACCTTGCCGGGGCCGGCCGACCTGGCGACGCCCTGCGGACCGAACACCACGTCATGGACGGCATCGGTGTGCAGGACGCACAGGATCACGATGTCGCTGGCGGCGGTGACGGCGGCCGGCGTCTCCGCGGCCACCGCGCCTTCGGCCACCAGCGGTGGAATGCGCTCCGGCTCCAGGTTCCAGACGGTCACGCCCCAGCCCTGCTCCAGCAGCCGCTGTGTCATCGCGGTGCCCATCAGGCCGAGCCCGATGAACCCGAGCCGCGGCCGCGGTGCGGTGCCTGCCATACGCTTGTCTCCTGTTTCGCTTGTCGAAAAGCAGGGCAAGAGTAGGGACGCAACCGATCCCGGTCCAATCGTCTATTGCGATGATCCGATCCCGGTTTCGGGATCGCTGGAGGCGGGAAAACCCGCGGAGGCGCGACCGATCCCGGTCCGGTTTCAAGCTGCCTGGGCGTGCGCCTGCAGCACGGCCAGCACGTTCCGGGCAGCGCCGACGCCCATGTTGATGTACGCATCGCCCGTCACGCCGCCGATGTGCGGGCTGAGGACGATGTCGGGCTCGCCGTGGAAGGGATGCGGCGCCGTCACGGGTTCCACGGCGAAGCTGTCCAGGCCGGCGCGGGCCACTTGTCCCGAGCGGACCGCCGCGAGCAGCGCCGCCTCGTCGATGAGCCCGCCGCGCGCGGTGTTCACCAGCATCACGCCGCGCCGGCAGGCCTGCAGCGTCTGCGCGTTCACCATCCCGCGGTTCTCGGCCGTCAGGGGACAGTGCAGCGAGATCGCGTCGGACTCGCGCCAGATCGTCTCGAGCTCCACCGGGCGGATGAACGCGGGCAGGTCCTGCGCGAAGGGATCGTGGCCGATCACCTTCATCCCCATCGCGTCGCACATGCGCGCGAAGCGTTGCCCGATGGCGCCCAGCCCGACCAGGCCGACGGTGCGGCCATGCAGCTCCACGCTCTTGTGGGTGGCCTTGTCCCAGTGGCCGGCGTGCATCCGCGCATTGAGCTGCACGACCGACTTGGCGCATGCGAGCAGCAGCGCCAGCGCCTGCTCGGCCACCGCGGCCGCGTTGGCGCCGACGGCGGCGCGCACCTCGATGCCGCGCGCCTTGGCGGCGTCCTTGTCGATGGTGTCCGTCCCGCTGCCGTGCTTGGAGATGACACGCAGCGAGGGCGCCGCATCCATCACGGCGGCCGGGATCCTCCCGTACCGGACGATGATCGCCACCGGGTCGTGCTTCTCACAGAGCGCCACGAGGTCGGATTCCTGCGGCGTCTTGCCCGCGTACACGACCTCGAAGTCCTTCAGCAGGTCCAGCGCCTGCGCGGCCAGATCGGCTCCGGTGACGAGGATGGCGCTGCGGCTCACAGCGTCTCCCCTTCCTTCAGCACGCCGGCCGTGCGCAGGGCGGCCGCCAGCCACGAGGCGCTGGTGTTGCCCTGCTTGATCTGCACGATCCGTGCGGTCTCGTCGGCCACCTTCTTGCGCGCCTGAACCAGCAGGCCTTCCACGCGCTCGCGTTCGATCACGACGATGCCGTCGGCGTCGGCCAGCACCAGGTCGCCGGAGCGCACCGTGATGCCGCCGCAGCTGACGGGATGACCGATGCGGCCGGGGACGTTCTTGGTCGGCCCGTTCGGGTTCGTGCCCACGGAGAAGACGGGATAGTCCATCTCGTCGATCTCCAGGCTGTCGCGCACCGCGCCGTCGATCACCACGCCCGCGATGCCCAGCTGCTGGCACGCGGTCATCATGATCGTGCCCATGAGCGCCGACGTCTGGTCGCCCTTGCCGTCGATCACGAGCACGTCGCCCGGCTTGGCCAGCGCGATGGCCGCATGGATCATCAGGTTGTCGCCGGGGCGCACGTCGACGGTCAGCGCCGGGCCGGCGAGTTTCATGCGCGGGCGCAGTGCGGCGATGCGGCCATGCATGGCGCCGCGGCGGCCCGCGACGTCGGCCAGGATGGCGGCCTGGAACCCGGAGGCCTGCCTGACGAGCTCCGGAGAAACGCGTTCGAAATCGCGGACGATGTCGGTGGTCATGACTGCCCTTCTCCTCAGTCGACCTTGGCGCCCGATTCCTTGACGATCTGTCCCCAGCGGGCGATGTCGTCTCGGATCAGCTTCGCGAAGTCTTCGGGGCTGCTGCCGGCCACGTCCGCGCCCTGGTCGCTCAGCTTCTTCTGCACGCCGGGATCCCTCAGGACCTTGTTGATGTCGGCGTTCAGCTTGGCGACGACGTCCTTGGGCAGGTTCGCGGGACCGAGGATGCCGAACCAGGTCACGGCCTCGAAGCCCTTGTACGTCTCGGCGATCGTCGGCACCTGGGGGAGGTCGTCCACGCGCTTGCTGGAGGTGACCGCGATCGGGCGCATCTTGCCGCTCTTGATGTGGCCGAGCAGCGTCGGGATGGAAGACACGTAGAGCTGCACCTGGCCGCTCATCACGTCGGTGGCGCCCTGCGCGGCGCCCTTGTACGGCACGTGCGTCAGCTTGACGTCGGCGGTCCTCTGGAAAGACTCGGCTGCGAGGTGCGCGACGGTCCCGTTGCCGGACGTCGCGTAGTTGATGCTGCCGGGCTTGGCCCTGGCGCCGCTCACGATGTCGGCCAGGCTCTTGTAGGGGGAGTCGGCGCCGACCACGATCACCAGCGGCGCGCTGGCCACCAGGCTCACCGGCGCCAGGTCCTTGACGGGGTCGTACGGCAGCTTGGAATAGAGCGTGGGGTTGATCGCCAGGTTGCTGGTCTGCCCCATCACCAGCGTGTAGCCATCGGCCGGGGACTTGGCCGCGGCGTCCACGCCCAGGTTGCCGCCGGAGCCGGGCTTGTTGTCCACCACGAACCGGTAGCCGGAATCGGTCAGCTTGTTGGCGACTTCGCGCGTGATGAGGTCGGTGCCGCCGCCGGCCGGGAACGGAACGATCAGACGGACGGGCTTGCTGGGCCAGGCCTGGGCCTGCACGCCGCCGGTGAGCACGGCGCCGGCGGCGAAAGCGAACAGGAAACGGCGGGAAAGCTGCATGGGGTTGTCTCCGTTGAAAGGCGCACGAACAGCGCCCGATGGACAAACTGTAGGTCCGGGTTGCGCACAGTACAATGCCGTTTCACACAGTGGACCCTGGTGCAGGATGCGCAACTCATCGACTGACGAGGCCGGCGAGCCGGCGGGCGGCGTGATCGCCGTAACGCGCGCGCTCTCCCTGATGGAGGCGTTCGAGGTGGGCGAATCCACCCTCACGCTCGCGGAGCTCAGTCGCCGCGCGGGGATGCACAAGACCACGGCCTTGCGCCTGGCGCGCACGCTGGCGCTCAGCCAGTACATGGTGCAGACCGAGGACGGGCAGTGGCGCCTCGGGCCGGCCGCGGGGTGGCTGGGTGCCCGCTACCAGGCCGGCTTCGACGTCAACAACGTGGTCGAACCCGCGCTGCACCAGCTGGTGAAGGAGACGGGTGAGAGCGCCTCCTTCTATGTGCGCGAGGGCGACATCCGCTCGTGTGTCGCGCGAGTGGAGGGCCCCCAGTCCGTCCGGCACAACGTGCGCATCGGCGAGCGGCTGCCGCTGAACAAGGGCGCGCCCGGCCGCGTCATCCTCGCCTTCAGCGGCGCCAAGGGCGAGCCGTACGAGGGCATCCGGGAGCGGGGCTACCACGTCTCGACGGGCGAGCGCGAAGCCGAAGTGTCGAGCGTGGCTGCGCCTGTCTTCGGCTTGAACTGGCGGCTGCTCGGGTCGATGTGCATCTCCGGGCCGAGTTCGCGCCTCACGAAGGCGAAGCTGGAGAAGCACGCGAAAAGCGTGATCCGTGCCGCCAACCAGTTGTCCTATGCGCTCGCGGGCAGCCGGTCGGCCGCCACGCCGGCAGCGGTTTCACGGTGGCACCCGTGACGGCCACGGGGGCCGCCACGAGCACTCCTGCAGCTTACGTTCAGGCCGCGAGCGGCATCTCGATCTCGTTCGCCGCCGGAACCGCATAGGTCAGAGGCGCGAGCGCGGTCTCGATGCGCTGGCGCTGCTCGTCGCCGATCAGGCCGAACAGCACCTGGCGGAAGCGCGGCTCCATGGCCCCTGAGACGATGTACTGCCACCGGTAGGCCTTGAGCATCTTCTCGCCGATCTGCTGGCGCTGCGAATCCGTGAACGTCGCTGCCGCCACGCTGGTGAAGTAGGCGGCGTCGGCGGCGGCCTGGCCCTGCAGGATGCCGTCGATCGCGCCCACCAGTTCGATCAGCTCGCCGACCGCGGCGGCGCGCTGAGCAGGGTCCAGCCGGGCGTCCTCGCGCCGCAGCTCCATCTCGTCGAGGATGGCGTGCTGCGACTCCTCGCGCCAGTGGAACAGGAACACGTCCTTCCACAGCTCCGACAGTCCCACCTGCGGCCCGATGCTGGCGCGGTAGTGGGCCTGCGACATCAGCTCGATGTTCAGCGTCAGCGCCAGCACGGCCCAGGTGCTTTTGCCCAGCACCACGTGCGCGACTTCGTTGGGGGCCGCCGTCTGCACATGGCCGGCGGGCATGTCCTGCGCCATCTGCGTCTCGAGCCTGCGGAACAGCTCCTGGTGCTTGATCTCCTCGTCATTCATTCGCACCATGGCCTCGAGCGCGACCTGGTCCCCGAAGACGTGATCGCGGCTGACGTCCAGCACCTTGGCGCTGATGAAGCGCTCGACCAGCCCGAACATGTACGAATAGGTCCGGCCCTGCACCTGGCTGAGCAGCCGCGCGTCGGCCGGGCTCAGGAAGGGCAGCTCCGGGGCCAGCGACAGGCCGTCGGGCATGAAGGTCTTGTCGTAGTCGAAGCGGCGGCCGCGGATGACGTCGCGCTCGATCTCCCAGCGCACGCGCTTGGAAACCTCGATGACCCGCGCATAGCGCTCGGTGGTGGTGGGGGCGTTCATGGTGCTTTCCTTTCGAAAGTCCTGGAGGTTGCGGCCCGCACTCGCCATGAGGCGGGCCGGGATGCAGTCTGGGAAGCGCCGGTAACGCGCAGGCGTCCGGCGACGCACGGTGTGTAGTGATTCCGTTGTCGCGAGGGCGCGCGTTACCTGCCGGTGACGCAGCGGAAACACGCGCGCGCCTGCCCCTTCAGTTCCCGCCGGTGTACGCTGAAGCGGCGACTGAGAACACGGATGCCGGACCTTCCCTACAGCATCGCCGCCGATCGCAACAAGGAGCCCATCCTCGCGGTCCTGCGGCAACTCCTGGGCGCGAGTGGCACGGCCCTGGAGATCGCGTCCGGAACGGGACAGCATGCCGCCTTCTTCGCGAGCGTGCTCGAAGGCTGGGACTGGCAGCCCACCGAAGCGGATCCGCAGCTGCTGCCCGCGATCGCCCTGCGCGTCGCGCAAGCCGGCCTCGCGAATGTCCGTCCGCCGTTGTTGCTCGACGTGATGGCACCCCACTGGCCTTCAGCGTCTGCGCCTTTCCCGCATCGCTTCGATGCCGTCTATTGCGCCAACATGCTTCACATCTCGCCGTGGAGCACCTGTGCTGCGCTCATGAGCGGCGCCGCGCGGCACCTGGTCGAAGGCGGGGAGCTGGTCACCTACGGTCCGTACTTCGAAGAAGGTTGTGCGGCGGCGCCCAGCAACCTGGCCTTCGATGCAAGCCTGCGGGCACGCGATCCGGCCTGGGGCATCCGGCGCGTGTCCGACGTGTCGGCACAAGCCCAGCGGGCCGGCCTGGTGCTGCTGGAGCGCCATGCGATGCCCGCAAACAACCTGCTCCTGGTCTTCCGCAAGGGTGCCCGGACTTTGCTCAACCGTGCCGCATCCAGCCAGCACGAAGCACCGTCCGGTGCGGAACCAGCAAATGGGGCGCCGCGCTGACGATCGTTCCTGCCGGTGCTCGGTGTTTCCCCGGTTGCGGGCAGCACCCCCGGCGGATTCTGATGGCGCGCCGGTGGTGCGGACCCAGGACGGGCCCGCGCCGGCCTACGCTCGGGGAGACGATGGCTTCTGTTCAGATCCGGAAGGTCGAGAAATTCTTCGGTACGGCGCACATCATCCGGGGCGTCGACATCGACATCCAGGATGGCCAGTTCACCGTGCTCGTCGGGCCGTCGGGCTGCGGCAAGTCCACGCTGCTGCGCATGATCGCGGGGCTGGAGGAGATCAGCCGCGGCGAAGTGCTGATCGGCGGCCGCGTGGTCAATTCCATGCTGCCCAAGGAGCGGGACATCGCCATGGTGTTCCAGAACTACGCGCTGTACCCGCACATGACGGTGCGCGACAACATGGCGTTCAGCCTCATGCTGGCCAAGCAGCCCAAGGCGCTGGCCGACGAGCGCGTGCGCAAGGCGGCCGGCATCCTGGGCCTGGAGGCCCTGCTCGATCGCTACCCGCGCCAGCTGTCGGGCGGCCAGCGCCAGCGCGTGGCCATGGGCCGCTGCATCGTGCGCGACCCGCAGGTGTTCCTGTTCGATGAGCCGCTGTCCAACCTGGACGCCAAGCTGCGGGTGCAGATGCGCACCGAGATCAAGGAACTGCACCAGCGCCTGAAGACCACGTCGGTGTACGTCACCCACGACCAGATCGAGGCGATGACGATGGCCGACACCATCGTGGTGATGCGCGACGGCGTGGTCGAACAGACCGGCACGCCGCTGGAGCTGTACGACCACCCCGCCAACCAGTTCGTGGCCGGCTTCATCGGCTCGCCGGCGATGAACTTCCTGCCCGGCGTGGTGCGCCGCTCCGGCGGCGCCACGCGCGTCGAGCTGGACGGGGGCCTGTCGCTTCCTGCGCCGGCCAACGCGGTATCGGCCGAGGACGGCCGCAGCGTCATCTACGGCACGCGTCCCGAGCACATGGAACTGGCCGCCGAAGGCGACGGCGTTCCGACCGAGGTCGTCGTCGTGGAGCCCACCGGCGCCGACACCCAGGTCTTCACCAAGCTCGCCGGCGTGGACATCACCAGCGTGTTCCGCGACCGCCATGCGTTCCGTCCCGGCGAGGTCATCCGCCTGCGCCCCGACGTCACGCGGGCCCACCTGTTCGACGCGGCCACCGGCGTGCGCCTGGCCGCCTGAGCACCATTCCCTTGCGCAACCCCACCAACGAAGGAGACACCATGTCTGACAACCGTCGCAAGTTCCTGAAGAAAGCCTCCGCCGGCGCCGCCGCGGTGTCGGTGCCGATGCTTTGGCCGGGCGTCGCCCAGGCGCAGTGGAACAACCAGGCGGAAAAGGGCGCGAAGCTGCGCGTCCTGCGCTGGAAGCGCTTCGTGCAGGGCGACGAGGACGCCTACATGGTCAACGTCAAGAAGTTCAGCGAGAAGTACGGCATCGACGTGCGCGTGGACAACGAGGGCTGGGAGGACGTGCGTCCCAAGGCGGCCGTGGCGGCCAACACCGGCGGCGGCCCCGACATCATCCTGTCGACCAACGACGACGCGAACCTGTACCCGGACAAGCTGCTCGACGTGACCGACCTGTCCGAGTACCTGGGCAAGAAGTACGGCGGCTGGTACCCCGGCGCGCAGGCCTACTGCCGGCCGGACGGCAAGAAGTGGATCGCCGTGCCGCTCGGCTGCGCCGGCTCGATGATCGTCTACCGCCAGGGCATGGTGAAGGCCGCCGGCTTCGACGCTTTCCCCAAGAGCACCGACGACTTCCTGAAACTGTTCAAGGCCCTGAAGGAGAAGGGCACCCCGGGCGGCATGGCGCTGGGCAACGCCACCGGCGACGGCCTGTGGTGCAACTGGCTGGTGTGGGCCTTCGGCGGCATGCTGGTCGACAAGAACAACAAGGTGGTGATCGACAGCCCCGAGACCGCCAAGGCGCTGGAGTACGGCAAGGAGCTGTACGCCACCTTCATCCCCGGCACGCTGTCGTGGCTGGACCCCAACAACAACAAGGCGTTCCTGGACGGCCAGATCTCGGTGACCAACAACGGCATCTCGATCTACTACGCCGCCAAGAACTCGCAGGAAGCCAAGGTCAAGGAGATGGCCTCTGACATCCAGCATGCCACGTACCCCGTCGGTCCGGTCGGCCAGCCGACCGAGTCGCACCTGTTCTTCAACCAGATGATCTTCAAGTACAGCAAGTACCCGAAGGCGGCCAAGGAGTTCCTGCGCTTCATGATGGAGCAGGAGCAGTTCGAGCCCTGGCTGACGGGCGCTGGCGGCTACGTGGCGCCCCCGCTGGAGGCCTACACCAAGATCCCGGTGTGGACCGCCGACCCGAAGAACACGCCCTACCGCGACGCCGTGAAGAACATGCGTCCCGCGGGCTATGCCGGCAGGCTGGGCTACGCGTCCGCCGGCGCGGGTGCGGACTTCATCATCGTCAACATGGTGGCCGAAGCCGTCAGCGGCTCCAAGTCGCCGAAGGAAGCGATGCAACGGGCGCAGCAGCGTGCCGAGCGCTATTACAAGCTCTGAGGCCCGGCCCGCCGTGCCGCCCCGGCCCGGCGTGCTGCACCGCCTCCAGAACAGCCGCAACTTCCTCGGGCTGGCATTCATGCTGCCCGCGGGAGTGCTGCTGCTGCTGTTCCTCACCTATCCGCTCGGGCTGGGCGTGTGGCTCGGCTTCACCGACACCAAGATCGGCCGCGGCGGCGAATGGATCGGGCTGCAGAACTACGAGTTCCTCTGGGGCGACAGCGTCACCCGGCTGGCCCTGTTCAACACGCTCTTCTACACGACGGTGGCCAGCGTCATCAAGTTCGGGCTCGGCCTGTGGCTGGCCATCCTGCTGAACGAACGCCTGCCCTTCCAGACCTTCTTCCGCAGCGTGATCCTGCTGCCGTACATCGTGCCCACGGCGCTGTCAGCCATCGCTTTCTGGTGGATCTACGACTCGCAGTTCTCCATCATCAGCTGGGCGCTGGTGAAGATGGGCCTGATCGACCAGTACATCGACTTCCTGGGCGACCCGTACAACGCCCGCCTCGCCACCATCGTCGCCAACATCTGGCGCGGCGTGCCGTTCGTGGCCATCACGCTGCTGGCGGGCCTGCAGACGATCTCGCCCTCGCTCTACGAAGCCGGCGCCATCGACGGCGCCAGCGGCTGGCAGCGCTTCCGCTACATCACGCTGCCGCTGCTGACGCCCATCATCGCGGTGGTGATGACGTTCTCGGTGCTCTTCACCTTCACCGACTTCCAGCTGATCTACGTGCTCACGCGCGGCGGCCCGCTCAATGCCACGCACCTGATGGCCACGCTGTCGTTCCAGCGCGCCATTTCCGGCGGCGCCCTCGGCGAAGGCGCGGCGATCGCGGTGGCGATGGTGCCGTTCCTGCTGGCGGCCATCCTCTTCAGTTACTTCGGGCTGCAGCGCCGCGCGTGGCAGCAGGGCAGCGACCAATGAAGGCGAGCGACAACGACACCCAGGGCATGGCCTACCTCGCGTCGCTGCCGCGGCGCGTGGTGACCCTCTACATCCCGCTTCTGATCTTCGTCTTCGTGCTGCTGTTCCCGTTCTACTGGATGGCGGTCACGTCGTTCAAACCGGACAACGAACTGCTCTCGCGCAGCGGCAACCCGTTCTGGGTGATCGCGCCCACCCTCGCCCACTTCAAGAAGCTGCTGTTCAACACCTCGTACCCCGAGTGGATGTGGAACACCGTGTTCGTCTCGGTGGTCGCCACCTTCGTGTCGCTGCTGGCGTCGGTGCTCGCCGCCTACGCCATCGAGAGGCTTCGGTTCCGCGGCTCGCGCCAGGTCGGCCTGTCGATCTTCCTGGCCTACCTGGTGCCGCCCTCGATCCTGTTCATCCCGCTGGCCAGCATCGTGTTCCAGCTCGGCCTGTTCGACACCAAGTGGGCGCTGATCCTCACCTACCCCACCTTCCTGATCCCGTTCTCCACCTGGCTCCTGATGGGGTACTTCCGCTCCATCCCGTTCGAGCTGGAGGAATGCGCGCTGATCGACGGCGCCAGCCGCCTGCAGATCCTGTGGAAGATCGTGCTGCCCCTGTCGGTGCCGGGCCTCATCTCGGCCGGCATCTTCGCGTTCACCCTGTCGTGGAACGAGTTCATCTACGCGCTGACCTTCGTCTCCTCGTCCGAGGTCAAGACGGTGCCCGTGGGCGTGGTCACCGAGCTGGTCGAAGGCGACGTCTACCACTGGGGTGCGCTCATGGCCGGCGCGCTGCTGGGCTCGCTGCCGGTGGCCGTCATCTACTCGTTCTTTGTCGAGTACTACGTGTCGGGCCTCACCGGCGCGGTCAAGGAATAGCGTCCACGGTCGAGTGGAACGCGGCGGGCGCTTCGTACTGGACCCAGTGCCCCGCCCCGTCCACGCGGGACATGCCCTTGAATGAAGGCGCCCGCGCGAGCAGCGCTTCCGCCTCGCCCAGGACCTCGCGATAGAGCGCATCTTCCGTGCCGTAGATGGCGTGGACGTCGCAGCGCAGCCGGGGGAGCTGCCGCAGCAGCAGGTCCGTGCGTGCGAGCTTTCGGCGGCGCATCCGGTCGCGCGCGATGTTGGATTCCTGCAGCGCGATCGCTTCCGCATCGATGCTCTGCGGCCTGTGCAGCATGAGCTTGCCCAGGTTGCCGGCATGGATCCGCGCGCGATCGCCTGCATCGGTGACGCCACGCGCCGACTCCAATCCAAGCTCCGGAACCGGCAGTCCCAGGGCTGCCGGGGCGACGAGCACCAGCCGGTCCATCTGCAGTTGCGGCCGTTCCGTGCCCAGGTAGCCCGCGACCATGCCGCCGAAGGAGAAGGCGGCCACATCGAACGGTCGCGCGCCCACCAGCTGCTGCAGGCCGTCACCAACGGCGGGCCAGGCGCCGTCGACGTCCTCCACGCCCGGCAAGGCGTCGGAGTCGCCGAACCCGGGCAGGTCCGGGACCAGGACCCGCGCTCCCGCGGCAGCGAAGTGCGGGATGTTGCGCAGCCAGTGCGTCCAGCTGCCGCTGCCCCCGTGCAGCAGCACCAGCGCCCTTCCCGCCGCGTCGCCCCATTCACGCCAGACGACGCGCGATCCATTCCAGTTCGAGTCGATCCGCGTCGCCTGCCGCAAGCAGGAGAGTGCCGAGGGCGGCAGTGCGTCCGGCTCGACCATCGTCCGTCAGTCCATCCGCACGACGATCTTGCCCAGCGCCTGGCTGCGTTCCATGCAGGCCTGGGCCGCCGGCAGCTCAGCGAACGGGAAGACCTGGTCGACCACAGGCACCAGCCTGCCGTCCGCCAGCATCGGCAACAGGTCCCGCTCGAACGCGCGCGCCGCCTGCTCGCGATGCTCCAGCTTGCGCATCTTGTTCGACACGCCGAACAGCTGCAGCCGCTTCTTGTGCACCGCGGCCAGGTCGATGCCGGCACGGACGATGCCGTCCATGTAACCGACGACCGCGAGCCGCCCCTCGAAGCCCAGGGCCTCCACGCACGCGGCGAACATCGACCCGCCGACGGTGTTCACCGCGACGTCGGCGCCGGCATCGCCCGTCGCCTGCAGCACCGCCGGCACGAAGTCGGAGGTGCGCGTCTGCAGCGCCACGTCCAGGCCCATGCCTCGCAGGCGCTCGAGCTTTTCCGCCGAGCCGGAGGTGCCGATCACGCGCGCGCCGAGCGCCTTGCCCACCTGCAGCGCGGCCACGCCCACCCCGGAGGAGACACCGGTCACGAGCAGCCATTCGCCGGCGGCCAGGCGTCCCTGGGCGATCAGGCAGTCGTGTACCGTGCCGTAGACCAGGGTGGCGCACGCGGCCTGCTCCCATGCCATTCCCGCGGGCACGGGAAAGGCTTCAACGGCCTGCATGCAACCGTGCTCGGCGAACGCCCCGTCGCACCGTCCCATGACACGGTCGCCTGCGCGGTGCGAGACCACACCCTCCCCCACGGCCGTCACTTCGCCGGCCGCCTCGAAACCCGCCGGGCGCGCAGGAGCCGATGCGGCATGCAGCCCGTGGCCGGCGATGAACTCGCCGCGGTTGAGCGAGGCCGCGCGGATGCGGATCGCCACCTGCCCCGGACCGGGCCGCGGCGGCGGAACCTCACGCAGTTCCACGGCCATGCCGTCGCCGGCCGTACGGATCCACCACGACTTCATGAGCATCTCCTCACTCCCGCTGGATCTTCGCGTCGCGGATGACGCGGGCCCATCGTTCCTGGTCGGCGCGGATCTCGGCGCCGAAGTCGTCGCCGATGGTGGGCTCCACCTCGTAGCCCGCAACGCGCAGCTTGTTCAGCAGCTCCGGATCGCGCAGCACCTGCGTCGAGGCCTGCAGCAGCCGCGCGAGCACGGGCTTGGGCGTGGCGGCCGGCGCGACGACGCCGTACCAGACCTCGTAGCGCTGCGCGACGGAACCCGTTTCGGCCAGCGTCGGCACGTCCGGTGCCTGCGGGGAACGCTTGGCACCGGTCACCGCCAGGCCACGAAGCTTGCCGGACTGAAGGTGCGGCACCATCGGTGCGAGGGTCGAGATGATGAAGTCCACCTGCCCGCCGACGGCATCGGCCATCGCCGGCGCCGAGCCCTTGTACGGCACGTTGTTCAGCTTCGCGCCCGCGTTCAGCGCGATCAGCTGCCCGAACAGGTGCGGCCCGGTGCCGACGCCGGGCGACGCATAGTTCAGCGGCCTGGTGCGCGCCAGCGCCAGCAGTTCCTGCATCGTCTTGGCCGGCACCGAGGGATGCACGGCGATCGCGACCGCGGTGCTCGCCACCTTGGCGATCGGCGTGAAGTCCCGCAGCGTGTCGTAGCGGATCTCCTTGAACATCAAGGGATTGGTCGCGAGGAACTCGTTGGCGAACAGCAGCGTGTAGCCGTCGGCCGGGCCGCGGGCCACCAGCTCGGCGCCGATGTTGCCGGACGCTCCCGGGCGGTTGTCGATGATCACGGGTTGTCCCAGGGCGGCCGAGAGCTTGTCGCCGTAGGCGCGAGCGGCCGCGTCGGCGCCGCCGCCGGCCGGGAACGGCACCACCAGCTTGATCGCGCGCTCGGGCCAGGCTTGCGCGAAAGCGGCGCCGCACAGCGCGCACGCCGCGGCGGCCAAGGCGACTCGTCGCGTCACGGGAGTCATCGAGCGGGTGTTGGGATGCATGGCTTGTCTCCTGTGCTGGTGATCGATGCGGTGGTGCTACACCACGCCAAGTTCGCGCAGCGCGCGGATCTCCTGGTCGTCGAGTCCCGCCTCGCGCAGGACCTCGTCCGTGTGTTCCCCGCAGTCGGGCGCCGCCGCCTGCACCGAGCCGGGCGTGCGTTCCAGGTGCACCGGCTGCGTGATGAAGGTGCAGGTCTTGCCGCTCGATGCCACGGCCTGGGCGGTCGCGTTCATGTGCCGCACCTGCGGGTCCTCGAACACTTGCGGCACCGTGTAGACCGGCCCGGCCGGCACGCCCGCGCGATTGAGCAGGTCCACCCAGTGCTGCACGGTTGCGGTCGCGAACACTTCCTCGATCTCCGCCGACAGCGCGGCCCTGTTGGCGATGCGGGCGGCGTCGGTGGCATAGCGTTCGTCGGCCAGCCAGCGCGTGCGGTCCAGCGCTTCGCAGAAGCGCCGCCAGTTGCCGCCGCCCGCGGCGCCGATGTTCAGGTGCCCGTCGCTCGCCCGGTACAGGCCCATCGGGCTGGCGCTCGGATGGTCGTTGCCGCATTGGACCGGCACCGCACCGTCATTCAGGTAGCGCGCGGCCTGGAAGTCCATCATCGCGATCTGCGCATGCAGCAGCGACGTGTGCACCCATTGGCCCTGGCCCGAGCGCTCGCGCTCCAGCAGCGCGGCGAAGATGCCCAGCGCCGCATACAGCCCCGCGCTCGAATCGGCCACGGCCAACCCCGCGCGCACCGGGCCTTGACCCGGAAAGCCGGTCACGGACATCAGCCCGCCCATCCCCTGGATGACCTGGTCGAACCCCGGGCGCTTCGCATACGGACCGTCCTGGCCGTAGCCGGAGATGCTGGCCAGGACGATGCGGGGATTGACGGCTCGCAGCGACTCGTAGTCGATCCCGAGCCGCGTCTTCACGTCGGGCCGCCAGTTCTCCACCACCACGTCCGCGGTCTTCACCAGCCGCTTGAACAGCGCGACCCCCTCGGGCCGCTTCAGGTTCAGGGTGAGCGAGCGCTTGTTGCGGTTGAGGTTCTGGAAGTCCCCGCCCTCGCGGCTGTCGACGAACATGTTGTCGTTGGCGTCCACGCCGGGCGGCGGCTCGACCCGGATGACGTCGGCGCCGAAGTCGGCCAGCATCCGCACGCAGGTCGGCCCTGCGCGCACCCGTGACAGATCGAGCACGCGAAACGGCGCCAGCGCCTCACCCGCTCGTATGCGCGCCATGTCAGCGCCCCTTCCAGACCGGCGCGCGGCGTTCGGCGAACGCGCGTCGGCCCTCGGCGAAGTCGTCGCTCTGCATGGTGGCCTTCTCGCGCGCCCGCAGCTGCGCGATGTCGTACTCGCCGCGCGCGAGCTCGTTCAAGGACTGCTTGAGCGTCTGCACGGCCATCGGCGCCAGCCCGGCGATGTGACGCGCCAGGGCCTCGACCCGTTCGTCCAGCTGCGCGGCCGGAACTACTTCCTGGAGATAGCCGATGCGCAGCAGCGTCTGCGCGTCGAGCGGCTCGGCCGTGAGGAAGGCGCGCTTGGCCGCGCTGACACCCAGGCGCGAGACGTAGCGCACGAGTCCGCTCGCGTAGTAGTGGATGCCCAGCGAGGCGGCCGGCATGCGCATCTCGATCCCTTCCGCACCCAGTGCCAGGTCACAGGCCAGCACGAAGTCGGTGGCGCCGCCGTAGACACTGCCGTTGAGGGCGCAGACGGTGACCGGCCGCAAGCGTTCCAGCGCTTCCACCACTTCCTCGAATCCGACCGCCGGGGGACCCGCCTCGAAGTCGGCCGTGTTGTAGCCGGCGCTGAACACCGGCCGCTCCGGCAGGACCTCGGCCGTCAGCACGACCACGCGCACCGTTGTGTCCTGGTCGATCTGGTGGAAACGATCCTTCAGGACCGCGAGGTCCTCGTTCTGCAGCCGGTTGCGGTGGGCGGGACGCGCCAGCGTGATGCGGGCGATGCCGTCCTGCACGGAGAAACGCGGCGTCTGGGAGGCTTCGGCTTGCATCGGCGCAGCATAGGGCCGCCGGGAGCGTCCATGTCGCACAATCACATTCGTGATTCAAGATCAGGATCGTGAATGCGCGAAGGCGGCGTGAAGTCGGCTCAGCGGGCGATGGAACTGCTGGAGTTCTTCGCCGACTGGCGGCGCCCGGCCAGCGTCAAGGAGATCTCGCAGTCGCTCGGCTATCCGCAGTCCAGCACCTCCATGCTGCTGAGCGCGCTGGCCGAAGCCGGCTACTACGACCACGATCCGCGCACCGCGATGTATGCGCCGAGCGTGCGCATCCTGCTGGCCGCCGAGTGGATCGGCGAGCAGCTCTTCAGCGAACAGAGCCTGCTGCGCCTGATGGAGCAGGTGCACCGCCCGACCGGCCACACCGTGATGATCGGCGCCCAGCACGGCGTGCACGTGCGCTACCTGCACGTGCTGCAGGCGACGAGGGAGGGAAGCTTCACCGCCAAGACCGGCTCGCTGCGACCGTTGTTCCGCAGCGCGACCGGCAAGATGCTGCTGACCCTGAAGACCGAACGCGAAGTCGCGCTGCTGCTGCGCCGCGCGAACGCCCTGGAAACGGACCGCAAGCTTGCGCTCGACCTGCCCGGCGTGCTGCGGGAGCGGGAGACCAACCTGCGCAACGGCTATGCGATGTCCACCGGCACGTCGGTGCCCGGCGCCGGCGCGCTGGCGATCCTGCTGCCGGTGGCGCGCGGCGCCAAGCCGATGACGCTGAGCGTGGGCGGGCCGGTCAAGGAGATCACGCGGGAGAAGACGAGGCTCCTGCGCATCCTCCACGACGCGGTGGCGCCGATGCTCAAGATCGTCTCGCAATGAGCCGCATCGGGCTATGACGTGACCGCAGCGGGCTGCGCCGGACGCCACAGCATCACCAGCCCCGCCGCCCCCGACAGCACCGCCAGGCACGCGTACCCGGCCGTGTACGAGCCCCAGACGTGCAGCAGTTGCGCGAACAGGAACGGTCCTGCCATTCCGCCCGCGAAGGTGAAGAACTGCGTGCCGCCGGCGCTGGCCGCCAGCTCCTCGCGCGGCACGGTGCGCAGCAGCTGCGCGAAGTAGACGCCGTTCCAGCCCATCGTCGTCGCACCGCACGCCACCATCACGAGCGCTGCGAGCGGCAGCGCAACGCCTGTCGGCAGCGCACCGAGCGCGACGCAGCTGGCCGACATGCACAGGCCGAGCGCGCCCAGCAGCACGCGCGGTGTGACCCAGCGGTCGGCGACGTGTCCCAGGACGATCCGCATGACGGTGCAGGCGACCTGCGAAGCAGCGAGCAGGGCGGCCGCCAGGGCCAGCGGCATCCCGAGTTCCAGGGTCAGCAGCGAAACCGAGAAGGTCAGGAAGCCTTGCTGCGCCATCGCGTACGCGAGCGAGACGAGGCTGAGGCGCCGCAGCGGAGCATGCTGCAACACGGTCCGCAGCGTCTGCAGCCAGGCCGCGCGGGGTGGCGCCGTGCCACGCTCGCCGGCATCCAGGCGCGTGCCCGCAGGCAGCAACAACGCCGCCAGCGCAAGGCAAGCGGCTGCGGTGGCCCACGCGGTGCCGCGCCAGCCGATCGCCACCAGGCCGAGCGGCATCAACAGGCCCGACAAGGCCACGCCGATCGGCACGCCGGCCTGCTTGAGCGAGAAGAAGAGGCCGGGTGAACCAGCCGGCGCATGCCGGCCGAGGATCGCGGCGGCGGCCGGGTTCACCACGCCGTAGCCGGCGCCGATCAGCGCGGCGGACAGCAGCAGCACCGCCGGCATGCCGAGAGTCGCCGAGACGGCGCCCGCCGCGACGGCGAGCAGGACCCATTGCGTCAGCCGCACCCCGCCGATGCGGTTGACCCAGGGCCCGCCGGCAAGGCCGGACACCATCGCGAACAGGTAGGCGGTGCCGGTGAAGAGGCCCACGCGTTCGGGGGCCAGCCCCAGGGCCGGCGCGACGGCCGGCGCCAGCACCGGCGCGGCGCTGAGCACGACCGTCGACAGCATCTGCGCGGCCAGGGTCACCTGCAGCGCCAGCCAGGGATGGCCCGGCAGCTGACTGCCGGTCATGCGGCGGCTGTGTTGTCCAGGCGCCAGGTGGTGGTGAACTCGACCCGGCCGGGCGGATGCACGTTCAGCGACACCGACAGCAGCCGGCCGTTGCGGCCGAGGTAGAAGCGGCGCACCAGCAGCCCCGGCGAGCGCGGCTTCACGCCCAGCAGGCGCGCGCTGGCCGCAGGCACGGCAACCGCGGCGACCACCTGCTGCGCCTCGTGGATGCGCTCGCCGCCGTACTTCTCGATCAGTCCGAACACCCAGGCCTTTCCGCTTTCCAGCTCCTCGCGCATGCCCTCGCACTCCGGACGCACGAACACGCGCATGTGCACGATCGGCTCGCCGCCCTCGGCGGGCAGCCGGACGGTGTTCCACTCCAGCCAGCGCTCGCCCTCCTGGCAACGCAGCTGCGCAGCCAGCGCGGCGTCGGCTTCGACCCAGCGCGAACCCAGCACCTTGAGCCGCGTGCCCTGCGCGTAGGCCATCAGGTCGCCCAGTGACGCGAGCGAAGCGGAATACTGCTTGTCGCTGCGGCTCGCCCGGACCACGGTGCCCACGCCCTGGTGGCGCGAGACGAGGCCCATGTCGCAGAGCTGCCGCACCGCCTCGCGGACGGTATGGCGCGAGACCGAGAACCGCTGGCAAAGCTGCGGCTCGGGCGGCAGCAGGCTGCCCACGGCATAGCGGCCGTCGCCGATCTCGCGCGCGAGCATCGCGCTCAACTGCTGGTAGCGCGGCGCGTTGGCGGGCGCCGCCGACTCGCGGGGGGCAGCGTGCATGGCGGTCAATACATGTAGTGGCCGCCGTTGACGTGGATCACCTGCCCGGAGATGAAGCCGCCCCGCTCGGAGCAGAGCAGGTCGCAGGCGGCGGCCACTTCGTCGGGCTTGCCATAGCGGCCGAGCGGGATCTCGCGCTCGAGCTGTTCGCGCTGCTGGTGCGTGTACTGCGACCAGTCGCGGACCGTGTCGATCGCGCCCGGCGCGACCGTGTTGGCCGTGATCCCGTCCGGGCCGAACTCGCGCGCCAGCGCCATGGCCAGCCCGTGCAGCCCGGCCTTGGCCGTGATGTTGTGGGCGCGGTGGGTGACCTGGCCCCAGAAGCCGTCGAAGCCGGAGATCAGGACGATGCGGCCCCATTTGCGCGCCTGCATGTGCGGGACCGCGTGGCGTGCGAGATAGAACGCGGCCGACAGGTTGGTGCGCAGCACCTCGTCCCACTGCTCGGGCGTGATCTCCAGGAACGGCTGCTTGCGGCGGATGCCGACGTTCGAGACCACGATGTCGACCGAGCCGAATTGCGCAGCGGCCGCGGCGATCAGCCGCGCGACCTCGTCGTCGCGCCCGACGTCGGCCATCACGCCCGTCGCTTCGCCGCCCGCCAGCCGGATTTGCTGGACGACCTCATCGACCGCGGACGAGTCGCTGTGCCCGTTGACCACGACCTTGGCCCCCTGCGCCGCCAGCGCGACCGCGATCGCACGGCCGATGTTGCGGCCGGAGCCGGTGACGACCGCGGTGCGGCCTGCGAGCGAGCGCGGGATCGGTGCTTCAGCCATGGGGGAATCTCGAGCGGTTCAGTTGACGTCCGTGTCGCCGCGAGCATAACATGCGGACGTCCGGACGTTTGCGGTTTTCTCGTGTCGAGGAGCCGCCGGGCCACCGAAAGAACCCAGGAGACTCCATGCACCGACGCCACGCCGGCTTTGTACTGGCCGCCCTCGCCTTCTCGCTTCCCGGGCTGGCCTCGGCCCAGACCTACCCGGACAAGCCGATCAGGCTCATCGTCCCCTATCCGCCCGGCGCGTCGACGGACGCCCTGGGCCGGCTCGTCGGCCAGAAGGTCTCGGCCTCGATCGGCCAGCCCGTCGTGGTGGACAACCGCGGCGGCGCGAGCGGCAACATCGGGACCGAGGCGGTCGCCAAGTCGCCCCCGGACGGCTACACGTTCGGCCTGGGCACGGATGCCACGCACGCGGCCAACACCCACCTGGTGGCCAACCCGCCGTTCCAGCCGCTGCGCGACTTCACGCCCCTGGCGCTGGCGGCGATGAACCCGATCGTGCTGGTGGTGCACCCGTCCGTGCCGGCCAGCAACCTGCAGGAGCTGATCGCGTACGTGAAGGCCAACAAGGACAAGGCGGGCTTCGGCAGCTCGGGCACCGGTTCGCCGCACCACCTGGCCGGCGAACTGCTGCGCTCGCGCACCGGCGCGCCGTTCACCCACGTGCCCTACCGCGGCGGCGGCCCGGCCCTGAACGACCTGATCGGCGGCCAGATCCCGATGCTGTTCGCCAGCGCCATCACGGTGATCCCGCACATCCAGGGCGGCCGCGCCAAGGCCATCGCCATCACCAGCGCGGCGCGCTGGGAGAAGATGCCCAACGTGCCGACCATCGCCGAGACGCTGGAAGGATTCGACGTTCCCTCCTGGCTCGCCTTCTTCGGCCCGGCCAACCTGCCTGCGCCGATCGCCAGCCGCCTCTCGGGCGAGATCGTGAAAGCGCTCAACGACCCCGAGGTGAAAGCCAAGCTCACCGAAAGCGGCTTGATCGTGGTCGGCGGCGGTCCCAGGGAGCTGGCCGACATGCAGCGCAAGGACTATGAACTCAAGGGCCGCATCATCCGCGATGCCGGCGTGAAGGCGGACTGAACTTGCCCGCCGACAACGCATCGCAGCTTCCCCTCGCCGGCCGCGTGGTCGTCGAGATGGGCCACAGCGTCGCCGCGCCCTTCGCGGGGCAGATCCTGGGCGATCTCGGCGCCGAGGTCATCAAGGTCGAGAAGCCCGCGGGCGACGACGCGCGCCAGTGGGGGCCGCCCTTCGTGGACGGCGCGGCGGCCACGTTCCAGTCCCTCAACCGGAACAAGCGGTCGCTGGTGCTCGACCTGCGCGACCCGAAGGCATTCGCGCAGCTGAACCGCCTGATCGACGAGCGCGCGGACGTGGTGCTGCAGAACATGCGCCCGGGCCAAGTGGACACGCTCGGTCTCGATGCCGCGACGCTGCGCGCGCGAAAGCCTTCGCTGGTGTACTGCAACCTGGGCGCCTTCGGCTCCGTCGGGCCGCTGGCCGACCGGCCCGGCTACGACCCGCTGATGCAGGCCTTCAGCGGCATCATGAGCGTGGTCGGCGAGCCGGGCGGCAATCCGGTTCGGGTCGGTCCTTCGATCGTGGACATGGGCGCCGGCATGTGGGCGGCGCTCGGCATCGTCTCGCTGCTGATGCGCCGGCAGTCCACCGGCGAAGGCGGGCTGGTGGACGTCTCGCTGTTCGAGACCGCCGCCACCTGGATGACGATGTATTCCGCGCAATACCTCGCCAGCGGCCGGCTGCCCGGCAAGAACGGCTCGGGCCAGGTGGGCATCGTGCCGTACCGCGCCTACCGCACCGCGGACGGCGACCTGGTGGTGGCGGCCGGCAACAACGACCTGTTCCGCCGCCTGTGCAAGGTGCTGGACGAGCCCGGCTGGCCGGAGGACCCGCGCTTCGCCGACAACCCCTCGCGCGTGGAAAACGCCGCGCTGCTGTACGGGATGCTGGAGAAGCACTTCGAGCGCCGCACCAGCGGCGAGTGGATCGAGCTGCTGGACCGGGCGGGCATCCCCTGCGCGCCGGTGCAGGACGTGGCCGGCATGCTGCGGCATCCGCAGACCGAGGCGCTCGGCATGCTGCAACCGGTGCCGGGCAGTTCCATCCCCCTGCTGGGCCTGCCGATCCGCTTCGACGGCGAGCGGCCCGCGCCGCGCAGTGCATCGCCTGCGTTGGGCGAGATGAACGCGAGCCTCGAATGAGCCATCCCGATTACGCCACCCTGAAGCTTTCCGCCGGCGGGCCGCACCTGCTGGTCGTCACGCTCAACCGGCCCGACGCGCTCAATGCGATCAACACGCAGATGGGCCGCGACATGCTGGACCTGTGGACGCGGCTGACCGCCGACACGGGCGACACGCGCTGCGTGGTGCTGACCGGCGCGGGCGACCGGGCCTTCTGCGCCGGCGGCGACCTGAAGGAGCGCCACGGCATGACCGACGAGCAATGGCGGGCGCAGCACGAGATCTTCGAGCGCTCGTTCTTCGCGCTGCTGGACGTGCCGGTGCCGGTGATCGCCGCGGTCAACGGCCATGCCTATGGCGGCGGCTTCGAGACGGCCCTGGCCTGCGACTTCATCTACGCGGCCCGCAATGCGCGGCTGGCCCTGTCCGAGACGCGCCTGGGCATCATGCCCGGCGGCGGCGGCACGCAGACGCTGGCGCGCGCGGTCGGCGAGCGCCGCGCCAAGGAGCTGATCCTGCGCGCGCAGGCGTTCGACGCGGAACAAGGCCTGCAGTGGGGACTGGTGAACCACCTGAGCGAGCCGGGCCGCGTCCTCGACGATGCCCTCGCCGCGGCCACGGACATCGCGCGCAACGGACCGCTCTCGGTCCGCCAGGCGAAGAAATCGATCCACTTCGGCCTGCAGGGCGACCTGCGGACCGGCTGCCGCTTCGAGATCGAAGCCTACAACCGCCTCGTGTCCTCGCAAGACCGGCACGAGGGCGTGCGCGCCTTCAACGAGAAGCGCGCGCCGAACTTCCAGGGACGATGAGATGGACAACGGCAACGACGTGCTCGTGCGCGAGGTGGGGCTGCGCGACGGGCTGCAGATGGTCTCCACCTTCGTGCCGACCGAAGCCAAGCTGGCGTGGATCCGCGCGGAGCTGGCGGCCGGCGTGGGCGAGATCGAGGTCACCTCGTTCGTGCCGCCCAAGCTGATCCCGCAGTTCGCCGACGCCGAACAGGTGGCGGTGGAAGCGATGAAGCTGCCGGGCCTGACGGTGATGACCCTGGCGCCCAACCTGCGAGGCGCGGAGCGCGGCTTCGCGCTGGGCGTGCACAAGGTCGACTACGTGGTTTCCGTCAGCCGCACGCACAACCTGAAGAACGTGCGCCGCGAACGCGAAGCCTCGCTGGAGGACTTCAAGCGGATCGTGCAAGCGCGCGATGCGGCCGGCCTGAAGGCGCGGACGCAGCTGGCCGCAGGCCTGTCCACCGCGCTCGGGTGCTCGTACGAAGGCCGCATCGAGGTCGACGAGGTGCGGCAATGCGCCGCGTTCCTGGCCGAGGCCGGGGCTGACGAGATCATGGTCGCGGATACCGTGGGCTATGCCGATCCGAAGCAGGTGCGCGAGGTCTTCCGGGCCGTGCTGGCGGAAACGGGCGACATCCCGGTCGCCGCGCATTTCCACGACACGCGCGGCACCGGCCTCGCCAACGTTTCCGCGGCGCTGGACTGCGGCATCCGCCGCTTCGATGCATCGCTCGGGGGATTGGGCGGCTGCCCTTATGCGCCGGGCGCCAGCGGCAACATCGTCATGGAAGACCTCTGCTTCATGCTGGATTCCATGGGCCTGCGCACCGGCGTCGACCTGGGCCGGCTGCTCGAAGTGCGGCGCATCCCCGCGGAGCACCTGGGCGAATCCACCCTCACCGGCGCCCTCGCGCGCGCCGGGCTCCCCCGCCACTACCGCACCGCCGCGGAGCGCGCGGCCGCCGTGCACTGAACGACAGCGACCACTGATGAACACGACCCACGACACCGCCCACGTCTCCCTGGACCTCGGCGAGGACTATCCCGAGATCCGCGAAAGCGTGCGCCGCATCTGCTCCGACTTCCCGGGCGCCTACTGGCGCGACCTCGACGAACGCGAGGCCTACCCCGCGGAGTTCGTCAAGGCCATGACCGAGGCGGGCTACCTGGCATCGCTGATCCCCGAGGAATACGGGGGCGCCGGACTTCCCCTGCGCGCAGCCGGCGTCGTGCTGGAGGAGATCCATGCCAGCGGCGGCAACGCCGGAGCCACGCACGCCCAGATGTACACCATGGGCACGGTGCTGCGCCACGGCAGCGCCGCGCAGAAGGAGCGCTACCTGCCCAAGATCGCCTCGGGCGAACTGCGGCTGCAGGCCTTCGGCGTGACCGAGCCGACCAGCGGCACCGACACCACGAAGCTGAAGACGCGCGCGGAGCGCCAGGGCGACCACTACGTGATCAACGGCCAGAAGATCTGGACCTCGCGCGCCCTCTACTCCGACCTGATGCTGCTGCTGGCGCGCACCACGCCGCTGGAGCAGGTCACCAAGCGAACCGACGGTCTGTCCGTGTTCCTGGTCGACATGCGGCAGGCGGTCGGCAACGGCATGACCATCCGGCCGATCAAGGCCATGATCAACCACAACACGACCGAGGTGTTCTTCGACAACCTGCGCATCCCCGCCGACAGCCTGATCGGCGAGGAAGGCAAGGGCCTGCGCTGCATCCTCGACGGCATGAACGCCGAGCGGATCCTGGTCTCGCATGAATCCCTGGGCGATGCCAAGTGGTTCACCCGAACCGCCGTGCGCTATGCTAACGACCGCGTCGTGTTCGACCGCCCGATCGGCAAGAACCAGGGCATCCAGTTCCCGATCGCCAAGGCCTACGCCCAGACGCAGGCTGCCGAGCTGATGCTGCGCAAGGCCGCCGCGATGTTCGAGGCGGGCCAGCCCTGCGGCGAATACGCGAACCTCTCCAAGCTGCTGACGGCCGAGGCGGCCTGGGAAGCGGGCGAAGCGTGCATGCAGACGCACGGCGGCTTCGCCTATGCGCGCGAGTACGACATCGAGCGCAAGTGGCGAGAGGCGCGGGTGCAGCGCACGGCGCCGATCTCGACCAACCTGATCCTGTCGTACATCGCCGAGCATGTGCTCGGCCTGCCGCGGTCCTACTGAGCGCCGCATGGGCCTGACGCAGGAACTCGCCCGCTTCGTGGCCGGGCTCGATGCAGCCGCGATCCCGGCGCAAGCGATCCCCACCGTGCGCCGCGGGATCGCCGATTGCGTCGGCGTTGCGTTCGCCGGGGCGAATGAGCCGGTCGCCGGCCACGCCATGGCGCTCGTGGACGCCGCGGCGGCAGGTGCCTCGCGCATCTGGACCCGGCCGGAGTCGGTGGCAGCGGCCGATGCGGCCCTGGTGAATGCCACGATCGCCCATGCCCTGGACTTCGACGACACGGGGCTGGATGGCCACCCGAGCGTGGTGCTCGCGCCGGTGGTGCTGGCCGAGGCGGAGCGGCTCGGCCGCTGCTGGCGCGATGCGGTCACCGCATACGTGGCCGGCTATGAAACCTGGGCCGAGCTGATCGGGCGCGACCAGGACAAGCACCACGGCAAGGGCTGGCATCCCACGGCGGTGTTCGGCGTGGTCGCCGGCGCGGCCGCCGCCGCTTGCCTGCGCCGCCTGCCCGCGGAACTCGTGAGCGATGCGCTCGGGATCGCGGCGTCGATGGCGGGCGGCCTGGTCGCCAACTTCGGTTCGATGACCAAACCGCTGCAGGTCGGCTTCGCGGCGCGCAATGCGATCGTCGCGGCCTCGCTCGCGGAGCGAGGCGTGACCGCTGCGGACGATGCGCTGGAAAGCCCGCGCGGGTTGCTGGCTGCACTGTCGCCGGCCGGTCGCGTGCGGCTCGATGGACCCTCCGGCGCGGGGCGCGAGTGGCAGATCGTGCGCCAGGGACTGAACGTCAAGCGCTACCCGACCTGCTATGCGACGCACCGCATCATCGATGCGGCGCTGGCCCTGCATCCGCACGTGTCGGACCGGATCGGCGAAATCGAGGAAGCCGTCGTCGAGATCGGCGAGCTGCAGGCCGCCATGCTGCGATCCAGCCGGCCCGAGACCGCCCTGGACGCCAAGTTCAGTGCGCAGTACACGGTGGCCTGCGCCCTGGCGCGCGGCCACGTGGATCTGCAGGACCTTACCGACGAAACCGTGAAGGCGCCCGACGTGCAGCAGCTGCTGCGCAAGGTGCGTGTGGCAACGCAGGCCGAGCGCGATCCGCTCGAGCCGCTCTTCTCGCCGCAGGATCGGCTGATCGTCCGCCTGCGCGACGGCTCCAGGCTCGAGGCCGAACCGGTGCACCGGGCGTTGGGGCATGCCAGCCGTCCCATCGGCGACGCGGCGCTGCGGCAGAAGTTCCTCACGTGCGCTTCCCTGATGCTGGAGGGCGCGGTGGCGGACGCGTGGTGGGCGTCGGTCATGGCCGCAGAGGACGCTCGAGTCCGCTGGCCCGCTGCGCCGCAGCAGCGACCCGGTGTGATCTAATCCGGTCCCACGAAGGGGAGTAGCTCCCCGGCCCGCCGCGCCCCGCGGCGGCCGATCGGCGTGTCGTCAATACGGAGCCCGCGCGGCTTCCGGCGCGCCGGGCCCGACTTCAAGCAAGCCGAGCAAGACCTTCGAACAGCGGCCCTGCACCGGGCCCGTTCGAGGCTCAGGCGCCGCTCGCGTCCTCGTTCCCGGTGCCGGGTCGTCCATTCACGACTGACCTGGAGCTCACATGGAACTGTTCTCGACCGCCTGGTTCTCGGCGCTGCTGGCGATCATCCTGATCGACCTGGTGCTGGCCGGCGACAACGCCATCGTCATCGCGCTGGCTGCGCGCAACCTCCCGTCGCACCTGCGCAGCCGCGCCATCGTCTGGGGCACCGTCGGCGCCATCGCCGTGCGCTCCGTGATGACCATCGGTGTGGTCTGGCTGCTCAAGATCCCCGGCCTGATGCTCGTCGGCGGCCTGGGACTGCTGTGGATCGCCTACAAGCTGCTCGCGCAAGGCGAAGACGAGGACGAACACGGCCCGGCGGCGTCCACCTTCTGGGGCGCGATGAAGACCATCATCGTGGCCGACGCGCTCATGGGCGTGGACAACGTGCTGGGCGTCGCCGGTGCGGCGCACGGCTCGTTCGACCTCGTGGTCATCGGCCTGCTGGTCAGCATCCCCATCGTGGTGTTCGGCAGCTCGGTCGTGCTGAAGCTGGTGGATCGCTTCCCCCTCATCATCCAGGGCGGCGCCGCGGTCCTGGCCTTCACGGCCGCCAAGATGATAGTGGGTGAGCCGCTGCTCGACCCCGTGTTCGACGCGCCGGCCGCCTACCACACGGCGCTGCGCTGGAGCCTCTACACAGTGGCGGTCGCGGGCGTGCTGGTTGCGGGCTGGTTCAGCGCGCGGCGGCGCCAGCAGCTGGCGGCCCGCCGGGGCGGCCTCACAAGCGCTCGACAATCGTGACGTTCGCCATGCCGCCGCCCTCGCACATGGTCTGCAGGCCGTAGCGGCCGCCGGTCTGCTGCAGGGCGTACAGCAGCGTCGTCATCAGCTTGGTGCCCGAAGCGCCGAGCGGGTGGCCCAGGGCGATCGCACCGCCATGCACGTTGAGCCTGTCGGGGTCCGCCCCCAGCACCTGCAGCCAGGCAAGCGGCACCGGCGCGAAGGCCTCGTTGACTTCGTACAGGTCGATGTCGCCGATCTTCAGGCCGGCCTTGTCCAGCGCGCGCTGCGTCGCGGGGATCGGCGCCTCCAGCATGATCACCGGGTCGTGGCCCATCACGCTCATGTGGTGGATGCGTGCCAGCGGCTTGGCGCCCAGCTTCTTCAGGCCGCGCTCGTTGACGACCAGCACGCCGCTGGCGCCGTCGCAGATCTGGCTGGCGCTGGCGGCGCTGATGCGGCCGCCCTCGGCCAGCAGCTTCACGCCCGCGATCGCCTCCAGGCTCGCCTCGGCGCGGATGCCTTCGTCGCGCGTGTGCACCTCGCCGGTGTCGGCGCCGTTCGCGTCACGCACGCGCACGGGCACGATCTCGCCCTCGAACCGGCCCTCGCGCGTGGCATTCGCGGCGCGCTGGTGGCTCAGCAGCGCGTACCGGTCCAGCGCCTCCTTGGGCAGGTCGTACTTCTCCGCGATCATCTCGGCGCCGGTGAACTGGCTGAAATCCCGGTCGCCGTAGCGGCGGCGGATCTCGGGGCCCATGTAGTGGCCCATGCCGTTCTTCTGCGGCAGCGCGGAGGGCGTGAACATCGGGACGCGGGTCATGCTCTCGACACCGGCGGCGATCACGACGTCCTGCGCGCCCGACATCACCGCCTGCGCGGCGAAATGCAGCGCCTGCTGCGACGAGCCGCACTGCCGGTCGATCGAGGTGCCGGGCACCGATTCGGGCAGTCGCGAAGCCAGCACGGCGTTGCGCGCGACGTTGGTGGACTGCTCGCCGACCTGGCTCACGCAGCCCATGAGCACGTCCTCGACCAGCGCCGGATCGCAGTCGGCGCGCTTGATCAGCGCGTTCAGCACCTGCGCCGCGAGGTCCACCGGGTGCCAGCCCGCCAGCTTGCCGCCGCGGCGGCCCCCCGCGGTGCGAGCCGCGGAGACGATGAAAGCTTCTGCCATTTGCAATTCCTCCTGAAGGGGTCAGCGCGGCGCCATGCGGATCGCGCCGTCCAGGCGCACGCATTCGCCGTTGAAATAACCGTTGGTGATCATGGTCTCGGCGAGGTGGGCGTATTCCTCGGGGTCGCCCAGACGCTTGGGGAACGGCACGGACTCGCCGAGCGATTTCAGCACGTGGTCGGGCAGCGCCATCAGCAGCGGCGTCGCGAAGATGCCCGGCAGGATGGTGTTGACGCGGATGCCCTCGCCCATCAGGTCGCGCGCCACCGGAAGGGTGAGCCCGACGATGCCCGCCTTCGATGCGGAGTAGGCCGCCTGCCCCATCTGGCCGTCCTCGGCCGCGACCGAAGCGGTGTTGACGATCGCGCCGCGCTCGCGGTCCTGGAGTGGCTCCAGTGTCAGCATGCCCGCCGCGGCATGCGCGATGCAGCGGAAGCTGCCGATGAGGTTGATCTGGATGATCTTCTCGAACTCGGGCAGCGGAAAGTGCCTGGGCTGGCCGGTGGCCTTGTCGCGGCTGGCGGTCTTGATGCCGTTGCCGGTGCCGGCGCAGTTGACCAGGATGCGCTCCTGCCCGTGCACGCCGCGGGCTTTCGCGAAGCCGGCCTGGACCTGCTCCTCCGAGGTGACGTCCACCTTGCAGAAGACACCGCCGAGTTCGCGTGCGAGCGCCTCGCCGGCCTGGGCGTTGAGGTCGAACAGGGCCACACGCACGCCTTGCGAGGCCAGGCGCCGCGCGGTGGCCGCGCCGAGGCCGGAGGCGCCGCCGGTGACGACGGCGGAGATGCTGGAATCGAGCTTCATGGGGGAGAGTTCTGTGCCTTGGGAATGGCACGACTCTAGGCAGGCGCTTGCCCCCGCGAACCGTCGAAAGCGACGAAATCAACCCAGGATGGAGCGGGCCAGCACGTCCTTCTGCACCTCGCTGGTGCCGCCGTAGATCGACGAGGCGCGCGAGAACAGGAACCGGGTCGCGGGCGCGGCGCGATCCGCCCGTGCGTTGTCCTCTTCGTCGTCGCAGCGCGCGAGCCCCGCCGGCCCGGCGATGCGCAGCATCAGCTCCGCGATCTGCTGCTGGATCTCCACGCCCTTGAGCTTGAGCACGGAGGCGAACGCGGGGTTGTCGCGCTGCGCGGCTTCCGACAGCAGCAGCCGCCAGTTGGCGATCTCCAGGCCGCGCAGCTCGGCGTCCACCCGCGCGAACTCCGCCTGCACCGCGGGACCGTCGATCACTCGCCGCGCTCCGTCACGCGTGCCGCGCGCCAGTTCCAGCGCGCGGTCCAGCCGATCGCGGCTCGTGCCCACGTAGGCCAGGCCGGTGCGCTCGCTGCCCAGCAGGTACTTGGTGACGTCCCAGCCGCGGTGCTCGTCGCCCACCCGGTTGGCCACCGGCACGCGCACGTTGTCGAAGAACACCTCGTTGAGGTGGTGCTCGCCGTCGATCGTCTGGATCGGCCGGATGGTGATGCCCGGCGAGCGCAGGTCGACCAGCAGGAAGCTGATGCCCTCCTGCTTGCGCGTGGCCCCGGGGTCGGTGCGCACCAGGCAGAAGATCCAGTCGGCCATGTGGGCGTAGGTCGTCCAGATCTTCTGGCCGTTGACGACGTAGTGGTCACCCTCGCGCCGCGCCGCGGTACGCAGCGAAGCCAGGTCGGAGCCGGCGCCCGGCTCGGAGAAGCCCTGGCAGAACCACACGTCCAGGCGCGCCAGCCGCGGCAGCCAGTCGCGCTTCTGCTCCGGCGTGCCGTAGCGCAGCAGCACCGGTCCGAGCATCGTGACGTTGAAGTGCAGCGGCATCGGGGCCGGCGCTCGCTGCAGCTCGTCGACCAGGATCAGCCGCTCCATTTGCCCGAGGTCGGCGCCGCCGAACTCGCGCGGCCAGTGCGGGGCAGCCCAGCCGCGCTCGTGCAGCGTCCTTTGCCACTGCACCGTCTGCTCGCGCGAGGGCCGCAGGCCGCGGCGCACGCGGTCGCGCAGTTCGGGCGGCAGGCGCTCGCGCAGGAAGGCGCGCACCTCGTCGCGGAAGGCGGCGTGCGCGGGTTCGAGTTGCAGGTCCATGCGTCGGGTCCTTCAGAGCGCCCGCGCGATCACTTCCTTCATGATCTCGCTGGTGCCGCCGTAGATGCGCTGCACGCGCGCATCGGTGTACATGCGGCTGATGACGTATTCGTCCATGAAGCCGTAGCCGCCGAAGAGCTGCAGGCATTCGTCGACCACGCGGCCCTGCGCTTCCGAACCCCACAGCTTGGCCATCGAGGCTGTGGCCGTGTCGAGCTCGCCGCGCAGCAGCCTGTCCACGCACTGGTCGATGAAAGCGCGGCCCGCCATGATCTGCGTGGCGATCTCCGCCAGCTTGAAGCGCGTGTTCTGCTGCTCCACGAGCGGCTTGCCGAACACCTGGCGCTCGCGCACGTAGTCGAGCGTGGCGTGGTAGGCGCCTTCCATCGCGGCCAGCGCCATCACGCCGATGATCAGCCGCTCGTAGGGCAGGTCGCTCATCAGCTGGTAGAACCCCTGGCCTTCGACGCCGCCCAGCAGGTTCTGCCCGGGCACTTCCACGCCGTCGAAGAACAGCTCCGACGTGTCCTGCGCCTTCAGGCCCATCTTGGGCAGCACGCGGCTGACGCTGTAGCCGCGCGCGCCCTCGGTCTCCACGATCAGGATCGACGTGCCCCTGGCGCGCTGCGCCGGGTCGGTCTTGCAGACCACCAGCACCAGCCCGGCCAGGTAGCCGTTGGTGATGAAGGTCTTGCTGCCGTCGATGCGCCAGCCTTCGGCGGTGCGCGTCGCGCGGGTGCGGATCGCCTGCAGGTCGGACCCGGTGCCCGGCTCCGTCATCGCGATGGCGCCCACCAACTCGCCGCGCGCCATGCGCGGCAGGTACTTGCGCTTCTGCTCCTCGGTGCCGTGGTTGAGCAGGTAGTGCGCCACGATCGCGTGCACCGAGGTGTTCATCCCCGTCAGGCTGCGCCGCGCCATCTCCTCGTAGACCACGGCCTCGTGGCGGAAATCGCCGCCACCGCCGCCCCAATCGTCGGGGATGTCCGCGCACAGCAGCCCCAGCTCGCCCGCCCGGCGCCAGACGGCGTGCCCGACGTGGCCGCGCTTGCGCGCCTCCTCGTCGCCCGGCGCGAGCTCCTCGTCGATGAACCGCACCACGGTCTGGCGGTACAGCTCCAGCTCGGGATCGCTCCAGCTTCGCTTGAATTCGAGGGCCATGGCTTGGTTCGTCTCAGGCCTCGGCGCCGGCGGTGGCCGCTGCGCCCCAGCCCTCGAGCACGCGAGCGAGCGGCTCGACGCGCGCGGGCATGGGCTGCGCCGCCGCCGTGCGGGAGAAACGCGGCGCCGGCGCGGGCTGCACCACACCCTGCAGGTCGATGAAGGTGCCGCGCGCGCGGTTGTGCGGATGCGCCGGCGCTTCGTCCCAGTCCAGCACCGGCGCGAAGCAGGCGTCCGTGCCTTCCAGCAGCGCGCACCAGTCGTCGCGCGTGCGGGTGCGGAAGACGTCCGCCAGCCGCAGCTTCATGAGCGGCCAGCGCGAGCGGTCCATCTGGCCCGCGCAGAACTCGTCCTCCAGCCCGCACAGCTCGCAAAGCCGGGCGAAGAACTTCGGCTCCAGCGCGCCGACCGAGATGAAGCGGCCGTCCGCGCAGGCGTAGCTGTCGTAGAAGTGCGCGCCGCCGTCCAGCAGGTTCTCGCCACGCTGCGTGCTCCACCGGCCCGCGGCCTTCATGCCGTAGAACAGCGCCGAAAGCAGCGCCGCGCCGTCCGTCATCGCCGCATCGACCACCTGGCCGCGCCCGGACCTTTGCGCCTCGTGCAGCGCGGCCAGCAGGCCGACCGCCAGCAGCATCGCGCCACCGCCGTAGTCGCCCACGTAGTTCAGCGGCGGTGGCGGCGATTCGCCCGGACGGCCGATGGCATGCAGCGCGCCTGTCAGCGCGATGTAGTTGATGTCGTGGCCGGCCGCGCCGGACAGCGGGCCGGTCTGGCCCCAGCCCGTCATGCGGCCGTAAACCAGCGCGGGATTGAGCTTGTGGCAGGCGGCGGGGCCGAGCCCGAGGCGCTCCATCACACCGGGGCGGAAGCCCTCCACCAGCAACTGCGCCTGCGCGATCAGCGAGAGCGCGTCCTCGCGGCCGCCGGATGCGTGCAGGTCGATGGCGACGCGCCGCTTGCCGCGCGCGGTGATGTCCGAGGCATCGCGCTCGGTGCCCGGGCGCTCGATGCAGACCACGTCCGCGCCCAGGTCGGCCAGCACCATCCCGCAGAACGGGCCGGGGCCGATGCCGGCCATCTCGACGACGCGGACGCCTTCAAGCGGCCCGGGCATGTGCGGCCTTCTTCGGTTGCTGCGCAGCGCGCTGTTGACGTGGGGCCATGACGAAAACCTTCACTCTTCATGGGAATGACGTAGAAACCGATCGTAGGGATCGGTCCCGCGCACTGGATCGTCCGTTACGACGAATCGGCTCAACCCTCGCCTCGCGGGTTCGCGCCGCGGCCGCGCTCCTTGACGGCCGCGGCCTGGGCGGACAGCGCCGAGCGATCGACGGACGCCGCCCATTCACGCGCCCGCCGGGCTTCGATCACGAGCCCTTCCTGCAACGTCGTGGCCAGTCCGTCATCGATCAGCCGCTTGTACTGCGCCAGCATCCCCGGCGCCGTGGAGAGCATGTCGGACGCGAGCCGCAGCGCGGCGGGAAGGAGTTCGTCGTGGCCCACCGTGCGGTTGACCAGTCCCCAGGCCTGCGCCTGCCGCGCATCGACGAAGTTGCCCGACAGGGACATCTCCAGCGCGCGGCCGCGGCCGATCAGCCGCGGCAGCCGCTGCGACAGGCCCCAGCTCGGCAGCACGCCCACGCGCGCATGCGTGTCGGCGAAGGTGGCGCGCTCGGACGCGATCACGATGTCGCAGGCGATGGCCAGCTCCAGCCCGCCGGTGACAGCCGGGCCGTTGACCGCCGCGATCACCGGCCCCGGGAAGGCGAGCACGGCGTGCACCGGATCGTCGGCCGCGCCGCCCACGGCCATCTCGGACAGGTTCTCGGCGCCCGCCAGCTCACGCAGGTCGACGCCGGCGCAGAACGCGCGGCCGGCGCCGGTCAGCACCACCACCCGCGTGCGGCCATCGGCCCCGAGTTCCTGCAGCGTACGCGCGAGCTGGCGGCGCAGCGCGAACGACAGCGCGTTGAAGGCCTGCGGGCGTTGGAGCGTGAGCAGCACGCAGCCCTCCTCGGGCCGCTCCACGGTCAGCAGCGAAGCTTGCTCGTCGGCCATGCCGCGGTCCGGCTCAGTCGTTCGCCCTGATGCCCGTGATCTGCACCACGCGCTTCCAGTACTCGACGTCGGCGCGCATGTTGGCGGCGACGTCCTCGCGCTCGGGCGGCGCGGGGTCGATGCCCATCGCGAGCATCTGCTCCTGCACCTCGGGCGACTTCAGCACGTTCAGCACCGACGTGCGGATGCGCTCCACCGTTGCGGCGGGCGTTCCCTTGGGCAGCATCAGCCAGTAGCGCCCGGGCTGCGACACCTCGGTGTAGCCCAGCTCGGCGAAGGTCGGCACGTCCGGCACCAGCCTGTTGCGGCGGTTGCCCGTGATCGCCAGGGCATTCAGCTTGCCGGCCTTGACGTGCGAGATCGTGTTGCCCAGGTCCACCACGGCGGTGTTGATCTGGCCGCCCAGCAGGTCCGTGATCAGGGGCGGCGTGCCGCGGTAGGCTGCGTGCACCATGCCCAGGTTGTTGCGCCTGTTCACCAGCTCGGAATAGATGTGCGAGGTGGTCGCGTTCCCGTAGCTGCCATAGCTGCCCTTGGCGTTCTTCATCTTCGCGATCGCCGCGTCCAGCGTCCGCACGGAGGTGTCGGCCGTCAGGTACATCATGGGCAGGTCGCAGATGCGTGCGACCGGGATCAGGTCCGTCAGTGCGTCGTACGGCCGCTTCTGGTTAAAAGCGTAGGCCTGCGTCAGGTGGCTGTAGCCCAGCAGGATCGTGTGGCCGTCCGGCGGGGCGTTGACGCCGTGGACGGTGCCCACCACGCCTGCGGCGCCGGGCTTCGCTTCCACGATCACCGGCACTTTCCAGTCCTCCTTCAGGCGGTCGGCGAACATGCGCAGCACGCGATCGCCCGTGGAGCCGCCGACGGCCGGCAGGATCAGCGTGACCGGCTTGCCCGCGATCGGGAAGCTCTCCTGCGCGGCCAGCGGCAGCGAAGCCGCCGCTGCGGCGAGCGCCAGGGCCGCCAGGCTGGTGCGGCGGGACATCGGATGGGGCATGCGTCGTGTCTCCTGTGGTGGGTTTGCTCAGGTGCCCCGCTTCCCCAGCCGGGCGAAGTCGGGCTCTCGTTTTTCCAGGAAGGCGCGCACGCCCTCCTCGAAATCGGGACGGTCGATCAGCTCGGCCTGCCGATCGGCTTCGTACTGCAGTTGCGCGGCCAGGTCGTTGCGCCCGGCGGCGTCGTAGGCGCGGCGCGTCTCCAGCGCCGCATGCGAGGGCAGCCTCGCGAGCTGGCGCGCGACGGCCATCGCTTCCTCGCGGAGTTTCTCGCCCTCGACGCAGGACCAGACCAGGCCCCAGGCCTGCGCCTGCTCCGCGCCGAGGCGGCTGCCGAGCAGGGTCAGCGCGGTCGCGCGGCCGCGGCCCAGGAGCTTCTCCAGGAACCAGGTAGTGCCGAGGTCGGGGACGATCCCCAGCTTCGGGATGAAGGGCAGGTAGAAGTAGGCCGAGCGCGCGGCGATCACCACGTCGGCCGCGAGCGCGATGCCGACCCCCGCGCCCGCCGCGACGCCCGGCAGCGCGCAGACCACCGGCACCGGCAGCTCGCGCAGGCCGGTGATGAGCGGGTTGGACAGCTGCTCCATCACCTTGCGCGTGGACTGGCCGCGCGTGAGGTGCTCGTCGCCGGGCGGGATCGCGTTGCCCGCGAGGTCGGCGCCGGCGCAGAAGGCATCGCCGGCCGCCGTGAGCAGCACGGCGCGGATGTCCGGTGTTTCGCGCACCTGCTGCAGCAGCCGGCCCAGGCCCTCCTGCATCGGGCGGCTCAGCGCGTTCCGCCGGCCCGGGTTGTCCAGCGTGATCACGGCCACGTCGCCGTCGCGCTCCATCCGGATGTGCTCGAGTTGCATGGGGTCTCCTAGTGCGCCGCTGCGGCCAGGCTTGCGCCGAGGCGCGCCGCATGCGTCGGGCCGTCGCCGAAAAGCTGGTCCAGCACGGTGAAGCGGCGCAGGCAATGCCCCGCCGCGTATTCGGCCGTCATGCCGATGCCGCCGTGCAGCTGGATGGCCTGGCCGGTGACGAAGCTGCCGTGGCGCGAGAGCAGCAGCTTGGCGCGCGACAGCTCCCGCGACCGCGCCTGCGCATCCTCTTCCTCGAGTGCGAGCAGGCCCGCGAGCGCCGCGCTGCGCAGCATCTCGAGCGCAACGCGCATCTCGGCCACACGGTGCCGCACCACCTGGTTGGCGCCGATCGGGCGGCCGAACTGCTGGCGGGTCTGGACGTACTCCACGGTGAGCGCGTAGGCGCGCTCGGCGACGCCCAGGCCTTCCGCGCAGGCCGCTGCGAGGCCGGCTTCCTGCGCGGCCTGCACGGCGCGCCAGGGCCCGGGACCGTCGATCTCGCCGAGCGGCTCCGCGCGCGCGGCGTGCAGCGCGATATCCGCGGCGGGCGTGTCGTCGATCAGGCGCAGCGGCGTGCGGCGCACGCCTTCCTGCGCGGGATCGACGATGAACAGCGCGAGTCCCGCGGGATCGCCGGGCGATCCACCGGTGCGTGCCGTCACGACCAGCAGGTCCGCCGCCGCGCCGAACAGCACACCCTGCTTGACGCCGTCGATCCGCCACTGCCCGCCTTCCTGTCGCGCGGTGGCTTCGACCCACAGGGCCGCATGCCGAGCCGCGGCCTCGTCGTGCGCGAAGGCCAGCACGCGCGAAGCCTGCGCCACGCCTGGCAGCAGGCGTTGCTGCTGCGCGGGAGTCCCGGCGCGCGAGATCGCGGTGGCCGCCAGCACGGCCGAAGGGATGAAGGGCTGCAAGGCCAACGCGTACCCGAGCTCCTGCAGCGCGGGCAACCACGCGACCGGCCGCTGGCCGAAGCCGCCGTGGTCCTCGGTGAGCGTGAGCGCGGTCACGCCCAGCTCGCTGAGGCTGCGCCACAGCGCGCTGTCCCAGCCCGTCTCGCCCGCCGCGGTGCGGCGGCGCCGCTCGAACGACGCTTCGGACTGCAGCAGCCGCCGCAGGCTGCCCTGCAGCTGTTCCTGGTCGGTGTCGGGTTCGAATCGCATGCCGTCCTTCAGAGACCGCTGACCAGGTGGCCGCCGTCCGCCGCGACCACCGCACCGGTCATGTAGCGGCCCGCGTCGCTCGCCAGCAGCAGCAGCGGACCATCGAGGTCGCGCGCCTCGCCGAACCGCCGCTGCGGGATGCGCTTGCGCATCCTGTCGCCGGCCTCGCTGGCGAGGAACTCGCGGTTGATGTCGGTGGCGATGTAGCCCGGCGCGAGCGCGTTGACGCGGATGCCGTGGCGCGCCCATTCGAGCGCGAGCGCCTTGGTCAGCTGGATCAGCCCGGCCTTGGAGGCGGCATACGGCGCGACGAAGGCGCCCACCCGCTCGCCCAGGATGGAAGCGATGTTGACGATGCTGCCCGCACGGTTGGCGGCCACGAGCCGCCGCGAGGCTTCGGTGGCGACCAGCCAGGCGCCCTTGAGGTTGGTGTCAACGACGTCGTCCCAGTCGCCTTCGGAAGTTTCCAATGCGGGCGTGCCCAGCCCGACCCCGGCGTTGTTGATGACGATGTCGGGCTGGGTCCCCGCAGTCGCCATGGCGTCGAACGCGGCCGCGACGGAGATGCTGCGCGTGACGTCCAGTTCAACGCCCTGCGCGCGTGCGCCGCGTTGGCGCAGCGAGGCCACGAGCGCCTGCACGCGGTCGGTGCGGCGTGCCGCCAGCCAGACCTGCGCACCCGCATCGGCCAGCACGCCGGCGAAGTGCGCGCCCAGGCCGGAGGAAGCGCCGGTCACCAGCGCGCAGCGGCCGGCGAGCGAGAACGGCGCGAAGACCGCGGTGGCAGCCGTGGACGCGTCCATCACGCCACCGGGTAGAACTCGCGGCCGCTTGCCGCCATGTCCCGAAGCAGCGCCGGGGGCTCGTACATCGGCCCGTGCGCGGCCAGCGCCTCGCAGCGCTGCAGCAGCTTGGGCAAGCCGATCCAGTCCGCGTACTTGAGCGGCCCGCCCAGGTAGGCCGGAAAGCCCACGCCGAGCAGCATCGCCATGTCCAGCTCCGCCGCGCTGCCGGCCACGCCTTCCTCGAGGCAGCGGATCGCCTCCAGCAGCATCGGCACCATCATGCGTTCGACCACCTGCTCGTCGCTGAAGCTCGCGCCCCCGCCCTGCTGCAGCTGCGCGATGAGCGCACGTGCGGCCGGGGAGGCGCTGCGGCGCGGCTTGCCGCCGGCCGAGTCGTAGTCATAGAAGCCCGCGCCGCTCTTCTGGCCCAGGCGCTTCTCGCGCACCAGGGCCCGGATGGCATTGCGCTCGGGCGGGCGCATGCGCTGCGGGTAGCCGGCCGAGATGATGTCGATCACGTGGCTGCCGGTGTCCATGCCCACCACGTCTTCCAGGTAGGCAGGGCCCATCGGCCAGCCGAAGGCTTCCAGCGCGCGGTCCACGCGCTCGTAGTCCGCGCCTTCCGAGACGAGGTCGCAGAACGCGATGATGTACGGCGTGAGGATGCGGTTGACGAGAAAGCCGGGGCAGTCCTTCACCACGATCGGCGTCTTGCCGAGCGCGCTCGCATAAGCCGTCGCCGTGGCCACGGCGGCATCGCTGCTCGCCTTGCCGCGCACCACCTCGACCAGCGGCATCACCGGCACCGGGTTGAAGAAATGCAGCCCGACCACGTCGGCCGGCCGAGGCAGCGGCGCGGCGATGTGGTCGATGCGCAGGCTGGACGTGTTCGACGCCAGCACGGTGCCGGGCCGCAACTTGGCCTGCAGGTCCGCGAGCACCTTGTGCTTCACGGACAGGTTCTCCACCACGGCCTCGATGGCGAGGTCGGATTCCTGCAGGTCCGCGTCGTCCAGCTGCGCCCTGATGGCGGCCAGCACCGCATCGGCCTTCTCGCGGCCCATGCGGCCCTGCTGCACCTGCTTGTCGAGCTGCCGGCGCGCCTCGCCCATGCCCAGCTCCAGCGCGGCCGGCGCGATGTCCTTCATGCGCACTGCCATGCCGCGCAGCGCCGTCGTGTAGGCGATGCCGCCGCCCATGATGCCGGCGCCGATCACGGCGGCGCGGGCCACGGGACGCCCGCCCTGTGCATGCCGGCGCGCGAGCTTCTTCACCGCCTGCTCGTTCAGGAAGGTCTGCACCATCGATCGGGCCGCCTGCGTCTGTGTCACGGCCCCGAACGCCGCGGCTTCGAGCTCCAGTGCGCGAGTGCGGTCGCAGCGGGCCGCCTCACGCATCATGCTGACGGCCATTTCCGCCGCAGGCTGGTGGCGCGCGGCCTGCTTCGCCAGTTGCGCGAACGCCTCGTCGTAAGCGGCCGCATCGGGCGTGCGCACCGGTTCGCGCTTGCGCTGCTGCGCCGCCTGCCAGTCCACCGCGCCTTCGACGCAGCGCCACAAATGGGCCAGTGCCTCCTCGCGCAGGCGATCCGGCGCGGCGACCGCGTCCACCACGCCGGCGCGCAGCGCATCGGCCGCCTTCGCGGGACGGCCGCTCATCACCCATTCGATCGCGACGCGCTCGCTCGCCACGCGCGACAACCTCACGGTGCCGCCGAATCCGGGGAAGAGGCCCAGCCTGACCTCGGGCACGCCGACCTGGGCCTTCTCCGACATCACCCGTTGCGACGCGGACAGCGCCAGCTCCAGCCCGCCGCCGAGGGCGAAGCCGTTGATCGCGACCACGGTGGGCACCGGCAGGTCCTCGAAGCGCACGAAGACCTGGTTCGCGGCCAGCACGTCGCGCGCGACCTGCTCGCCCGAGTGCCGGAACTTGCGGCCGAACTCGGTGATGTCCGCGCCGACGATGAACACGTCCTTGGTGCTCGTCACCAGCACGCCGCGCACGCCGTCCGCCCCGGCGATCGCCTGCACGGCGCGGCCGAACTCCGCCACGGCCTTGTCGTCGAGCTTGTTGATCGCCTCGCCCGCGCGGTCGAAGCACAACTCCACCAGCCCGCCTTCCAGCGGCGTCACCCGTACGCAGTCACCGGCGAACATCGGCGGCTCCTTCGGCCCAGGCGGAAGCGATGTGCAGGCGCTGGCGGCAGTCGGCCACCATGCGCTCGATCAGGTCGGCGCAGGTGGGCACGTCGTCGATCAGGCCGACGCCCTGGCCGGCCGAGATCACGCCGCCATCGACTTCGCCGCTCTGCAGCGCCGCGCGGCCGCGGGTGCCGACCACCAGCGGGCGGATCTCGTCGAACCGGCAGCCGCCCGGGCGGTACTCCATCGACCGCACCTCGCGCGCGATCGCGTTGCTGTACACGCGCGCCGTGTTCTTCAGCGTCCGGAAGATCAGCGCCGTGTCGCGTTCGCTGGCGCCCACCAGCGCCTGCTTGATGTTGTCGTGGATGGGCGCCTCCCGCGTCACGCAGAAGCGCGTCCCCATGTTGATGCCCTCGGCGCCGAGCGCGAACGCAGCCGCCATGCCGCGGCCGTCGGCGATGCCGCCGGAGGCCACCACCGGGATCTTCAGCGCGCGCGCCGCGGCGGGGATCAGCACCAGGCCGCCGACGTCGTCCTCGCCCGGATGGCCCGCGCATTCGAGCCCGTCGATGGAGACGATGTCCACGCCATTGCGCTCGGCCGAGAGGGCGTGGCGCACCGTCGTGCACTTGTGGACGAGGGTGATGCCGTGCTCCTTGAACGCGGCGATGAACTCGCGAGGGCTGTTGCCCGCCGTCTCCACGATCTTGACGCCGCTCTCGATGATGGCGCGCACGTACTCCGCGTACGGCGGCGGCTTCACGGTGGGCAGGATGGTGAGGTTCACGCCGAAGGGCTTGCCGGTCATCGACCGGCAGCGGGCGATCTCGTCGCGCAGGGCCTCGGGCGTGGGCTGCGTGAGCCCGGTGAGGATGCCGAGGCCGCCGGCGTTGGACACGGCCGAGGCCAGCTCGGCCAGGCCCACCCACTGCATGCCGCCCTGGATGATCGGGTAGGCGATGCCGAGTTTCTCGGTGACGCGCGTCTTCATGGAATCTCCTTGCCCGGCGGATGCTAGGCAGGGGGTGCGGCGGGGTCCTCGTCGCATGCGACGAATTTGCCCGGCGGGCCGCGCGGCGCCGGAATTCGTCGCAACCGACGATGGCCGCGGCCCACCCGCTTCCTAGACTCCAGGCTCCCCCAAAACCCATCCGCCATGGCCAGCGAACACATCACCACGGAACTGTCCGAGGGCATCCTCACCATCACGCTCAACCGGCCCGAGAAGCTGAACGCGTTCACCACGCAGATGGGCCAGGAGATCGGCGCCGCGCTGGATCGCGCGGACCGGGACGACGACGTCCGCGTCGTCATCTTCACCGGCGCCGGGCGCGGCTACTGCGCAGGCGCCGACATCTCCGACGGCGGCTCGGTGGGCGCCGGCTCCGGCATGGAGCGCAAGGGCCTGCCGCCGGGCGGCATCGGCCAGCGCCTGTTCGAGTCGCACAAGCCGCTGATCGCGGCGATCCACGGCGCGGCCGTGGGCGTGGGCGTCACCATGACCTTGCCGATGGACTTCCGCATCTGCGCGCAGGACACGAAGTTCGGCTTAGTCTTCACCCGCCGCGGCCTGGTGCCGGAGGCGGGCAGCGCGTGGTTCCTGCCGCGCATCGTCGGGCTGCCCAAGGCGCTGGAATGGGTCTACGCGGGCCGCACCGTCAACGCGGAAGACGCGCGCGCCGCCGGGCTGGTCAGCGAAGTGGTTCCGCCGGACCAGCTGCTGCCGCGCGCCCGCGCCATCGCCCGCGAGATCGCGGAGAACACCGCGCCCGTCGCAACTGTGCTCACGCGCCAGCTGATGTGGCGCGCTTCGGCCGCACCTCATCCGGAAGGCGCCCTGCGCGTCGATTCCGCGCTCAACCTCGCACTGGCGCAGACTGCGGACGTGAAGGAAGGCTTCACCGCCTTCCGCGAGAAGCGGCTGCCGCGCTTCCCCGGCCGCGCCAGCCAGGACCTGCCGGCGCTGTACCCGTGGTGGTGACGGCAGTGAAGGAGACGACACGATGAACACGAATTACGACCTGCTCATCCGCAACGGCCGCGTGGCCGACGGGCTGGGCTCGCCCCTGTTCGAGGCCGACGTCGCGGTGCGCGACGGACGCATCGCGGCCGTGGGACGCATCGACGGCAACGCGCGCGAGGTGATCGACGCGGCCGGCGCGGTGGTCGCGCCCGGCTTCGTCGACATCCACACGCATTACGACGGCCAGGCCATGTGGGACTCGCGCCTGGCTTCGTCCAGCTGGCACGGCGTGACTACCGTGGTGATGGGCAACTGCGGCGTGGGCTTCGCGCCGGTGCGCGAGCACGACCGCGAGCGCCTCATCGAACTCATGGAAGGCGTGGAGGACATCCCCGGCGTCGCGCTGCACGAGGGCCTGGACTGGGCCTGGGAGAGCTTCGACGACTACCTGGGCGCCGTGGAGCGCCGGCCGCACGACGTGGACGTCTGCGCGCAACTGCCGCACGGCGCGCTGCGCGTGTACGTGATGGGCGAGCGCGCCGCGCGCCTGGAGCCGGCCACGCCCGAGGACGTCGCGCGCATGCGCGAGATCGCGGCCGAAGCGATGCGCGCGGGCGCGCTGGGCTTTTCCACGTCGCGCTCCATCAACCACCGCACGATCAAGGGCGACCCCACGCCTTCGCTGCGCGCCAGCGAGGCCGAGCTGACCGGCATCGCCATGGGCCTGGCCGACGCCGGCCGCGGCGTGCTGCAGCTGCTGTCGGACTTCGACACGCCGTCGATGGAAGAGGAGTTCGCGATGCTGCGCCGGGTGGTGGAGAAGTCCGGCCGGCCGCTGTCGTTCACCGTCGCGCAGAAGCACGACGACCCGCAGGGCTGGCGCAAGCTGCTCAAGCTGATCGACGAGGCGGTGAAGGACGGCCTGCCCATCCGCGGCCAGGTGGCGCCGCGACCGATCGGCATGCTGCTCGGGCTGCAGGCCAGCCTGAACCCGTTCTCCGGCTCGCCGATGGTCCGCGAGATCGCGGACAAGCCGCTGGCCGAGCGCGTGGCCATCATGCGCGACCCGAAGTTCAAGGCGGCGGTGCTGGACCACCTGTCGCGCACCACGCGCAAGCGCCTGGACCTGCGGCTGCTGTTCCCGTTCGGCGATCCGCCCAACTACGAGCCGGACCCGTCCACCTCGATCGCCGCGCAGGCCGAGCGCTCGGGCCGCAACCCCGACGAGCTCGCGTACGAGCTGATCCTGCAGGACGAGGGCCGCGCGTTCCTGTACACGCCTTTCGCCAACTACCACGACGGCAACCTGCAGGCCTGCCGCGAGATGATGGCCGACCCGAACACGGTCATCGGCCTGGGCGACGGCGGCGCGCACGTGGGCATGATCTCCGACGCCAGCTTCCCGACTTTCCTGATGACGCACTGGTCCAAGGAATGCGGCCGCGGCGACGGCTTCGACCTGAGCTGGCTGATCAAGCGGCAGACGTCGGACACCGCGCGCACCGTGGGCCTGAACGACCGCGGCGTGATCGCGCCCGGGATGAAGGCCGACATCAACATCATCGACGTCGACAAGCTGGGCCTCACGGCGCCCCGGATGACGTTCGATCTGCCAGCGGGCGGCAAGCGCCTGCTGCAGAAGGCGGACGGCTACCGCGCCACCATCGTCTCGGGCGCCGTCACCTACCGCGACGGCGAAGCCACGGGCCAACTGCCGGGCCGGCTCGTGCGCGGTCCGCAGGCCGCTGTCGCCGCCTGAGCCCGCCATGCAGATGCAAGCCAAGGTGGTGGCGGTCACGGGCGCCTTCGGGCAGCTCGGCCGCGCGGTCGTCGAGGAAGTGCGGGCCCAGGGCGCCCGCGTGGCGCTGCTGGACGTCTCGGGCGGCCAGGCTCCCGAGGGCTCGCGCGCCTGGAGGGTCGATCTCACTTCGCTGGCGGATGCGACACGCACCTTCGACGAGATCGCCGAGCATTTCGGCCGCCTGGATGCACTGGCCAACGTGGCGGGAGGCTTTCGATGGCAGACGCTGGAAGCGAGCAGCGACCTCTCCGAATGGGACCTGCTGCACGCGATGAACGTGCGCACCTGCGTGACGGCCTCGAAGGCGGCTCTGCCCCACCTGCTGCGCAGCGGGGCCGGGCGCATCGTGAGCGTCGGCGCGATGGGCGCGGTCAAGGGGGCGAGCGGCATGGGCGCCTATGCCGCGTCCAAGGCGGGCGTCATGCGCTTCACCGAGGCGCTGGCCGACGAACTCAAGCTCAAGGGCGTCACCGTCAACGCGGTGCTGCCCAGCATCATCGACACGCCCGCCAATCGCGCCGAAATGCCGCAGGCGAAGCACGACCGCTGGGTGCCGCCGCGCGACATCGCGCGCGTGATCGCGTTCCTGTTGTCCGACGCCGCGGCGTCCGTCACCGGCGCGCTCATCCCCGTCACCGGAAAGACCTGAGCGCTCGCATGGCGCACCTGATGTTCTGCCTGCGCCGGCTGCCGCACCTCACGCGCGAGCAGTTCCAGGACTACTGGCGCGACGTGCACGGCCCGCTGGTGCGATCGCATGCGCAGGCGTTCGGGTTGTCTGCCTACGTGCAAAGCCACGCGCTGCCGCAGGAGGCTTCCGGACGGCTGGCGCTCGAGCGCGGCGCGCCGCCGTCGTTCGATGGGGTTGCGCAGCTGTGGTGGCAAGAACGGCAGAGGACGGCCGGCGAGAAGGAGGCGGCGCGGCTCGCGAATGCCGAGCTGCTGCAGGACGAGCGACGCTTCATCGACCTGCCGAACTCGCCGATCTTCCTGGTGGAGGACCACGAGGTGCTGCGGACATTCGTGGACTCGCGCGCTCCCTGACCCGCTCATCCCGACCGGGCGATGAACCCCAGCCGGTGCGCGCCTGCTTGCACCCGGGCACGCCAGCGCCTACCGTGACCGCATGGAACCGAGTGCGTCCCGGGCCTCACGGCTCGTCGATATCGCGCAGGCGATTGCCTTCGCGACCTCGGCCGGCGCCACCGATGAGCGCCTGCGGTGGCTCACGCCCTATCTCGCCGAGGTCCGCGAAGCGCTGGGCATGGAGGTCGCCTTCGTGTCGGAGCTGGTGGACGAGCGGCGGGTCTTCCAGGTCGTCAGCTCGTCGCGCGGGCCCGACCCGGACCTGCAGGCCGGTCACTCGGATGCGCTGCTCGACACGTATTGCATGTACGTCGTCCAGGGGCGCCTGCCGCCGGTGATCCGGGATGTCCGCACGAGCGCGCATCGAGCGGCGCTGCTCCCGATCACCGAGCGCCTGGGCATCGGCTGCTACGTGAGTGCGTCGGTGGTGCTGCCTGACGGACGCGCGTTCGGCACGCTCTGCTGCTTCAGCCGCAGCGCGCGGCCGGACCTGGTGGAATCGGACGGCGATGCACTGCGCGAGGTCGCCCGCGTCATCGGCGACGCGCTTGGCCGGGCGCGGGCAGAACACCCGCACGCGTAGCCGCGCAGTGGGTCACTCGCCTGCTCAGCTCTCCTTAGAACTCACTCGCCCCGGCCCAGCCGGGTCGTCAGCACGATCTTCCCGATCGCCTTGCGCGCGGCCACGACCTTCAACGCGTCGACGGCCTGTTCGAGCGGATACCGCGCCGTGATCGCCGGCCGGATCCGCCCTTGCGCCAGCCAGCCGACCAGCTCCTGGCGCAACTGCGCGTACCGCTGCGGCTCGGCGCGCGCGAACGCGCCATAGAACACGCCCACGATGCTGCAGCCCTTGAGCAGCGGCAGGTTCAGCGGCAGCTTCGGGATGCCCGCGGTGAACCCGATGACGAGGTAACGCCCACCCCAGGCCATGCCGCGCAGCGCGGGCTCGGCATAGTCGCCGCCGACCGGGTCGTACACCACGTCGACGCCGCGGCCGTCCGTCACCTTGCGTATCTCGTCCTTCAGGTTCTGGGGCGTGTAGAGGATCGTGTCGTCGGCGCCTCGCTCGCGGCACAGCGCCAGCTTCTCCTCGCTGGAGGCCGCGGCGATCACGCGAGCGCCCATCAGCTTGCCCAGCTCGATCGCCGACAGGCCCGTGCCGCCGGCCGCGCCCAGCACCAGCAGGGTCTCGCCGGGCCGCAGCCGCGCGCGGTCCTGCAGCGCGTAATGCGTGGTGCCGTAGGTGACGAGCAGCGAGGCCGCCACGTCCATCGCGACACCCGCCGGGATCGGCACCAGCCGGTCCGGCGTCGTCACCACCTCCTCCGCGTAGCCGCCCCAGCGGCACGCTGCGATGACCCGATCGCCCGGCGCGAAGCCGGACACGCCCTCGCCCACCGCTTTCACCGTGCCCGCCACCTCGCTGCCCGGCGAGAAGGGCAGCGGCGGCCTGATCTGGTACTTGTCCTCGATGATCAGCGTGTCGGGGAAGTTGACCGCGCTCGCGTGCACGTACACGACCACCTCGCCCGCGCTCGGCGAAAGCGGCGGCAGGTCCTCGACGACCAGCGTCTCGGGCGGGCCGTGGCGGCGCGCGAGGACGGCCCTCATCCCTTCACTTCGAGACCGGCCTTGGTCAGCAGCTGGCGCCAGATCGGCTTCTCGGCCTGGAAGGTCGCGGCGAACTGCTCGCTGGTGCTGCCCACCGGATCCATGCCGTAGTTGGCGATCTGGTCGTTGATCTCGGGCACCTTCATCGCGGCCACGTACTCGGCGCTCAGGCGCTGGACGATGGCCTGCGGCGTCTTGGCCGGAGCCACCACGCCGACCCACCCGGGGTTCATCTTGAAGATCGGCGCGCTCCAGCCCTGCTCGGCCAGCGTGGGCACGTTGGGCAGCGACTTGATGCGCTTGGTGCCGGACACGCCCAGCATGCGCAGCTTGCCGCTCTCGGCCATCGGCTTGGCGGTGGAGGGCGCGAAGAAAGCGAACTGCAGCTGGCCGCCCACCAGGTCCTGCATCAGCGGCGACTCGCCCTTGTAGGGCGAGTGCACCATCGCCGATCCGGTCGATTCGCTCACTTCCATCATCGCGACATGGCCGTAGTGGCCGATAGCGGTCGAGCCGTAGTTGAGCTTTCCCGCGTTGGCCTTCACGTACTTCAGGAACTCCTCGGCGGTGCGCACCGGAACCGACGCGTTGACGGTCAGCACCATCGGCACGGTGGCCAGCAAGCTGATGAAGGCGAAGTCGCTGCCGTCGTAAGAGACCGCATTGAGCATCGGCGTGGCGATGATGGTCGAGCTGGCGGTCGCGCCGATGGTGTAGCCGTCGGGCGGCGCCTTGGCCACCGCCGTCATGCCCACGGCCCCGCCGGCGCCCGCGCGGTTGTCGATGACGATGGTCTGGCCGAGCTTCTTTTCGACCTCCTTGCTCACGGTGCGCATCGTCAGGTCGGTCACGCCGCCGGGCGCGTACGGCAGGATGAAGCGGATGGGCTGCTTCGGGTAGTCGGACTGGGCCAGGGCGCGCGAGCCGAGGCCCAGCAGCGCGCCGCCGGCGGCCGCGTGGCCCAGCAGTTGCCGGCGGGTGTAGATGCGGGTGTCCATGCTGTCTCCTTCGGGGATGTGCGGATGCGGCTGCGACCGTACGTGCGGCAAGCCTGCGGGGCATGCTAGGAACGCCCCCCGCGGGGGCCATCGTCGGTTGCGACGAATTTCGAGCCGCCCGGCGGCACGATTTCGAGCCGCCCGGCGGCACGATTTCGGGCCGCCGGGGCGGCACGAAGCGTCAAGCCCGGCGGCCTGCGCCCGATTCGTCGTTTGCGACGATGTTCCTGCGGCACCCCGTTCCTAGCATCCCCTCCACGGTGGCGCAGCACGCGCCACGAGAGCAGGAGACAGAGCTTTGGACTTCGACATTCCCGAGGGCATCCGCAGCACGCTGCGCGAGATCGACGCCTTCGTCGAGCGTGAGCTGGCGCCGCTGGAGCGGGCCAACCCGCAGTTCTTCGACCACCGCCGCGAGCACGCGCGCACCGACTGGGAGCGCGGCGGCCTGCCCACGCGCGAGTTCGAGGACCTGGTGCTGGAGGCGCGCCGCCGCGCCGACCGCGCCGGCTTCCTGCGCCTGGGCCTGCCCAGATCGGTGGGCGGCCAGGAAGCCTCCAACCTCACGGTGGTCATCATCCGCGAGCACCTCTCGGCGCGCGGCATCGGCCTGCAGGGCAACCTGCACGACGAGTCGTCGGTCGTGCCGAGCATGCCGATGGTGCACCTCATGAATGCGTTCGGCACGCCCGAACAGAAGGCGAAGTACCTCGAAGGCCTGGTGACGGGCGAGCACAGCCTCGCGTTCGCGCTGACCGAACCCGACCATGGCAGCGACGCCACCTGGCTGGAGACCACCGCCGTGCGCGAAGGCGACCACTGGGTCATCAACGGCATGAAGCGGTTCAACAGCGGCACGCACAAGGCCACGGCCGACCTGGTGTTCGCGCGCACCTCCGGCAAGGCGGGCGACGCCGACGGCATCACGGCCTTCCTGGTGCCGATGGACGCGCCCGGGCTGGAAGTGCTGTACTACCACTACACCTTCAACATGCCGAGCGACCACGCCGAGGTGAAGCTGGCCGGCGTGCGCGTGCCGCACACCGCGATCGTGGGCCGCGAAGGCAAGGGCCTGGACGTGGCGCAGAACTTCGTGCACCAGAACCGCATCCGGCAGGCCGCGCAGAGCGCGGGCGTGGCGCGCTACTGCGTGCAGGAATCGGTGAAGTACGCGCGCGAGCGCAAGACGTTCGGCAAGGCGATCGCGCAGCACCAGGCCATCCAGTTCCCCATTGCCGAGATGCACGCGGAGGTGGAGATGGTGCGCAACTACGTCTTCAAGGTCGCCAACGAGTTGGACCGCAAGCCGATGGAATCGGTCAGCGACCAGGTGGCGATCGCGAACTTCCGCGCCAACCGCCTCGCCTGCAACGCGGCGGACATGGCGATCCAGGTGCACGGCGGCATCGGCTACACGCGCGGCAAGCCGTTCGAGCACTTCTACCGGCACTTCCGCCGCTACCGCATCACCGAGGGCTCCGACGAGGTGCAGATCCGCAAGATCGCCGCCTTCCTGTTCGGCTTCGCCGGTCCCGGCAAGCTGCCGAAGAAAGGCGTGGAGACATGAAGCCCGAAAGCAGGAAGGGCCCGCTGGCGGGCATCAAGGTGCTGGACCTCGCCTCGGTCATCATGGGACCGGTGGCGGCGCAGCACCTGGCGGACATGGGCGCCGACGTGATCAAGGTGGAGGCGCCCGAGGGCGACCTCACGCGATCGATCGGCCCGCGCAAGTCGGCCGACATGGGCGCGGTGTTCATCACCTGCAACCGCAACAAGCGCAGCATCGTGCTGGACCTCAAGCAGCCGCGTGCACGCGAGGTGCTGCATCGGCTGGTCGCCGGCAGCGACGTGCTGATCCACTCGGTGCGCACCGCTCCCGCGCGCAAGCTGGGGCTGGACTATGGCGAGCTGCGCAAGCTCAACGAACGCCTGGTCTACTGCCATGTCAAGGGCTATTCCGACGACGGCGCCTACGCCGGGCAGCCCGCCTTTGACGACACGATGCAGGCCGAGAGCGGCCTGGCGATGCTGCAGTCCGTCGTGGCCGGCGAGCCGCGCTACGTGCCATCCTCCATCGTCGACAAGATCTGCGCCATCCACGCTGCGTACGCGATCCTGCTGGCCCTGTTCGAGCGCGAGCACAGCGGCCAGGGCCAGGAGGTGGAACTGCCGATGTTCGAGACCATCACGGCGTTCAACCTCACCGAGCACCTGTGGGGCGAAGCGTTCCAGCCGCCGCTGGGCTCGATGGGCTACGACAGCGTGCGCCGCGGCGTGCGCAAGCCCTACCCGACCAAGGACGGCTACCTCGCGTTCCTGCCCTACTCGGACCTGCACTGGCACAAGTTCTTCCGGCTGGTCGGCCGGCCCGAGCTGGTCGACGACGAGCGCCTGTCGACCTTCCCGGCGCGCATGAAGAACTACGACCTGGTGTTCAGCTTCGTGCGCGAGACGCTGCGCGAGCGCACCACCGCCGAGTGGGTGAAGCTGTTCGGCGACCAGGACATCCCGATGGCCGCGGTCAACCAGATCGAGGACATGCTGGAGCACCCCCACCTCAAGAGCGTCGACTTCTGGCAGTCGATGGAACATCCCACCGAGGGCACCCTGCGCGTCGCTTCCAATCCGATCGGCCTGAAGCGCACGCCGCCTTCGATCCGGCGCCTCGCGCCGCGCCTGGGCGAGCACACGCGCGAGGTGCTGCGCGAGTACGAGTTCCGCGGCGACGAGGTCGACGGCCTGCTGGCCGAAGGCGTCGCGCGCCAGTGGCAGGCGGGGGCCACCGTTTGAGCGACCCGGCCTCCACGTTCTCCACGGGCGAGACGCTGCACGCGCGCGTCGAGGCGCTCGCGCGCCGGCGCCTGGGCGCCACCGGGCCGGTGACGGACCTGCAGACGCTCACGGCGGGCGCGAACAAGGGCACCTGGGCGTTCCGCGCGCCGGTGGACGACCGGCAGGCCTCGTTCATCCTGCAACGCCAGGCGCCCTCCGGCGCGCCCGATCCGGACGCGGGCCCCGACGACTGGGTGCCGCACCTGGACGGCACGCAGGAGTTCCAGGTGATGCTGGCCGCCGAAGCGGGCGACGTGCCGGTGCCGCACGTACGGCACATCCTGGAACCCGACGACGGGCTCGGTGAAGGCGCGGTGACCGAACGCATCGACGGCGAGACGATCCCCGCGCGCGTGCTGCGCCAGCCGGAACTGGAAGGTGCGCGCGTGCGCATGGCCGCGCAATGCGGACGCATCCTGGCCGGCATCCACCGCGTGCCCGTGGACCGGCTGCACTTCCTGCGCGAGTTCGACGCGCAGGCCACGCTCGACCTGTTCCAGCGCACGCTGGATGCGGTGGGCTTGCCGCTGCCGCCCCTCGAACTCGCGCTGCGCTGGGCGCGCGAGCGCATGCCGCGCGCGCCGCGGCGCAGCCTCGTGCACGGCGACTTCCGCACCGGCAACTTCATCGTCGGCCCGGAGGGCATCCGCGCGGTGCTCGACTGGGAGATCGCCCACGTCGGCGACCCGATGGAAGACCTGGGCTACCTGTGCATGCGCACCTGGCGCTTCGGCGGACCCGGCCCGGTGGGCGGCTTCGGCGCGCGCGAGGAACTGTTCGCGGCCTACGAGAAGGCTTCGGGTCTCACCGTCGATCCGCAGGAAGCGCGCTTCTGGGAAGTCGTGGGCGCGATGCGCTGGGCGCTGGGTTGCGTGCGGCGCGCGCACGCGTGGCGCCACCAGCGCGAACGCAAGCTTGAATTCGCCGCCGTCGGCCGGCGCATCGAGGAGCCGGTCTACGATCTGCTCAATGTGATCGAAGGGCGCGACTGACGCCCGCCAAGGAGACAGCCATGAACCGATTCCCCCTCACGCGCCGCCAGTGGCTGGCGCATGCCGGCGCCGCCGGCCTCGCCATTTCCGCCGGGCCGCGCGCCTTCGCGCAGTCCGACTGGCCGAAGCAGCCGATCCGGCTGATCGTGCCGTACGCGCCGGGCGGCGCGAACGACGTGACGCTGCGGCTGGTGAGCAAGCACGTGGCCGAGAAGATCGGCCAGCCCATCCTGGTGGACAACCGCCCCGGCGCGGGCGGGGTGGTGGGCACCAACGTCGTCGCCAAGGCGCCGCCGGACGGCTACACGGTCGGCGTGGGCGCCACGTCGACGCTGATCGCCACGCCGCTGACCAATCCGGAATCCACCGTCGACGTGCAGAAGGACCTGGTGTTCGTCTCGCTGCTGGCCGTCGCGCCCATGCTGCTGGCGGTCAACACGTCCGTCCCCGTCAACAGCGCGTCGGAGCTGCCGGCCTACCTCAGGGAACAGAAGGGCAAGCTGAGCTATGGGTCGATGGCCGTCGGCCACTTCGGCCACGTCGTCCTCAAGGACGTGAGCGACACCTTCGAGGCGGGCATGGTGCACGCGGCCTACAAGGGCGAGGCGCCGCTGCTGCAGGACCTGATCTCGGGCCAGATCCAGATGGCGCTGATCACGCCGCCCGCCGTGCGCGCCATGGCCGAAGCCAAGCGCGTCAAGCTGCTGGCCGTGTCCGGCACCAAGCGGATCAAGCTGTTCCCCAACGTGCCCACCTTCGCCGAGCAGGGCTTCAAGAACCCGCTCTACCAGATGAATGCGGGCTGGATCGGCATCATCGCGCCGGCGGGGACGCCGGCGGAAGCCGTCCGCCGGCTCGAAGCCGAGTTCTCCGCCGCCGTGAAGCACCCGGAAGTGAACGAGAAGATCAGCGAGATGGGCCTGGAACCGATCGGCGCGAACGCGCAGACCTTCGCCGAGACCTTCGCGCGCGAGCGGCCGGTCTGGCGCGAGCTGCTGAAGAAGGCGGGCGTGCAGGTCAGGGCGTGAGCAGCGCCTGGCGCAGGCGCTCGCGGCGCGGCGGCGTGAGGCCGCCCGCCCGCTCGAGGTAGGCGTCGACGCCGCCCTGCGCGTCGATCGCATCGAAGGCGGCCTGCAGGTACTCGGCCCGCACGCTGCCGAGCACGTGCAGGATCCCGGCGGGATAGCGGCCGCTGGCACGCGGCACCACCCGCTGGTTGGTCAACAGGTAGTCCTCCATGATCGCGGCGCGCTGCACGCCCAGCGCGGACAGCAGCATCGCCACCATGAAGCCGGTGCGGTCCTTGCCGTGCGCGCAATGCACCAGCAGCGGCCGGCCGGCGCGCGACAGCACGTGCTCGAACAGCATGGCCAGCTGCGCGTGCGCGTTCCGCGCGAAGCCCTCGTAGGCCTCCCGCATGAATCGGCGCGCGGCCTCCACTTCCAGGGACATGCCGGCGGCCGCGAGCGCGTCCAGCTTGCGCGCGACCGTCGGCTCGATCGGCAGCGAATGCACCGTGGCGCCCGGCAACGCGCAGGCGGGCTTGCCCGCGCGTTCGCCGGCGCCGCGCAGGTCGATCACGCAGACGTCGCGGCCGACGCGCGCGTGAAGCAGCTCGATGTCCCCGGCGTGCAGGTCGCCGAGCTGGCCCGAGCGCAGCAGGCACCCGGGCCGCACCGTGCGTCCGTCATGCGTCGGCAGCCCGCCCAGGTCGCGGAAGTTCGGCGCGCCGTGCAGCATCGCCGCTAGGCGGTCGGGGCCAGCCACTTCGGGTTGTTGATGCGCAGCGCGTCCTCGATCGACGCGCGCAGGTGCGCGAGCAGCGCCGTGTCGTCGACGGCGAATTCCCCCGCGCGGATGGCGCGCGCCAGCTCGGCATTGAGGTCCTCCAGCGTGCCCTCGCGCCGCAGCAGCGAGTGCAGGCGCTGCGCCTCCGCTTCGTTGGCGGACGGCAACTGGTGCAGCTCGCGCCGCACGGTCGACAGCACGCGCGAGACGATCTTCAGCTGGAACTGGTGGACGGGGCTCACCTGCGGGGAGATCTCGGTCTCGAGGTACTCCTGCACGATCGCGAGCAGGTCGGTCGCAACGGGGCGGCTGTTGGGCATGGCTTCTTTTCCTCAGGCCTTGGGCGGGTCGGGCCACTGGTACAGCGGGGGTTCCTTGGCGACGAAGCGACGCGCCGCCTCGCGGTGGAACTCGCTCTGCAGGCACAGCGCCTGGGCCAGCGCTTCCTGCGCATAGACTTCGCGCCGCTCGGACTCGAAGGCGTGGTTCATCACGTTCTTGGCGATGCCGAGGGCGGCGGTCGGCGCCGAATGGAACCGATGCGCGAACGCGAGCGCCGCCTGCAGCACGTCACCCTCGCAGAGCTGCTGCACGAGGCCGATGGAGAGCGCCTCGGACGCCTCGACCACGCGCGCGCTGAACACCAGGTCCTTGGCGCGCGCCAGGCCGATCGCCCGGGGCAGCAGGTACATGCCGCCCGCGTCGGGCACGAAGCCCAGCCGCGCGAACACGCTGCAGAAGCGCGCGCGCGGCGAGGCCAGGATGAAGTCCGCCGCGAGGGCCAGCGACAGGCCGGCGCCGAAGGCCACGCCGTCGACGGCCGCGATCACGGGTTTTTCCAGGTCCACGAGCTGGTCGAACCAGCGGTCCAGCCGCAGCAGGCGCTCGCGGCCGCCGAACACGCGGTCCTGGCCGGAGGGCGCCGGGGCCATCGCCTTGACGTCGCCGCCGGCGCAGAAATGGCCGCCCGCGCCGGTGAGCACGACGGCGCGCACCTCCGGGTCGTCGCGCACCTGCGCGATGGCCGAGGCGAATGCGTCCCGCAACGCCGGGGCGAGCGCATTGCGCTGCTCGGGGCGGTTCATGGTGAGCACGGCGGTCGCGCCGTGGCGTTCGATCAGGAGCACGTCCATGGCGCCAGTGTGTGCTCGCGCGACCCTCGCCGCTTCGTCGCAACCGACGATGCCTGCGGCACCGCGCCATCCCTACAGTGCCCGCATGATCCCGCAGACCGTCGAGGTGCCGCCGCAGCACCGGCTCAACGAGGCCGCCCTGGACCGGTTCCTCGCCGCGCACCTGCCCGAGTACGGCGGCGGGCTGCGGGTGCGGCAGTTTCCCGGTGGCTTCTCCAACCCTACCTACGCGCTTGCGGCGAACGACCGCGATGGGCGGCCTCGGCAGTACGTGCTGCGCAAGCGGCCCGCCGGCAAGCTGCTGCCGTCGGCGCACCGGGTGGACCGCGAGTTCCGCGTGCTGAGAGCGCTGCGTGAGTCGGATGTGCCGGTGCCGCAGGCGCGGGTCCTCTGTGAAGACCCCGATGTGCTGGGCACCAGCTTCTTCGTGATGGACCGGGTCGAGGGCCGGCTCTTGACCGACCCGGCGCTGCCCGGCTTCAGCCCCGGCGAGCGCAGCGCCATCTGGGACAGCCTGGTCGACGTGCTGGCACGGCTGCACGCGCAGGACGTCGAACGGCTCGGCCTGGCGAGCTACGGCAAGCCCGGCGACTACCTCGCGCGCCAGGTCGACCTGTGGACGCGCCAGTACCGAAGCGCGCAGACCGAGGCGCTCGAGGAGATGGAAGCGCTCGGCCAGTGGCTGGCGGCGCACCTGCCCGCGCACGGGCGCACGGCGATCGTCCACGGCGACTACCGGCTGAACAACGTGCTGATCCACCCGGGCGAGCCGCGGGTCGTCGCGGTGCTCGACTGGGAGCTGAGCACGCTGGGCGATCCGCTCTGCGATGTCGCCTACACCTGCCTGTGCTACCACATCGCCGAGCCGCCGGTGGGCTTCGGCGGGGCCGACCCGGTGTCGCTGGGCATCCCGTCCGAGCGCGAATTCATCGAGCGCTACGAACGAAGGGCCGGCGTGCCGGTGACCGACTGGCCCTTCCACATGGCGCTGCAGCTGTACAAGAGCGCCTCCCTCCTGCAGGGCGTGTACCGGCGGGCGCTGGAGGGCTCGGGGCCGAGCGCCGGCCTGTCGAAGAAGGCACAGGTCGCGCAGCGCGCCTGCATCGCGCTCGAGCTGGTGGCGCGCTAGACGCGTCGCGCGTGTTTTCGTCGTAACGGACGATGGCCCCGCCGCGCGGGCTGCGGATGATCGTCCGACCCTTTCCTTCCGCCCCATCCATGGACTTCGACATCCCCCGCGAACTGCAGGACCTCATCGCCACGATGGACGCCTTCATCCAGGCCGAGATCAAGCCGCTGGAGGCCGCCAACCCGCAGTTCTTCGACCACCGCCGCGAGCACGCCCGCACCAACTGGGACGCCGGCGGCGTGCCGACCGCCGAGTGGGAAGCGCTGCTCGGCGAGATGCGCCGCCGCGCCGACCGCGCGGGCTTCTACCGCTACGGCCTGCCCAAGCGGCTGGGCGGTCGCGACGGCAGCAACCTGGGCCAGGCCGTGCTGCGCGAGCACCTGGCCGGCAAGGGCATCGGCCTGCATGCGGACCTGCAGAGCGAGATCTCGGTGGTCGGCAGCATCTCGATGGCCGAGGTGTTCGACCGCTATGCCAACGAGCAGCAGAAGGCCGAATACCTGGAAGGCATCATCACCGGCGAGAAGCGCGTCGCCTTCGGCCTGACGGAACCCGACCACGGCAGCGACGCGACCTGGATGGAGACCACCGCCGTGCGCGAGGGCGACTTCTGGGTGATCAACGGCGCCAAGCGCTTCAACAGCGGCGTGCACACCGCCGCGGCCGACCTGGTGCTCGCGCGCACGGCCGGCAAGGCGGGAGACGCGCAGGGCATCACCGGCTTCATCGTCCCGATGAACACGCTCGGCGTGAACATCGAGTACTACCACTACACCTTCAACATGCCCACGGACCATGCGGAAGTGAGCTTGCGCAACGTGCGCGTGCCCCACTCGGCGATCCTGCACCGCGAGGGCGACGGCCTCATGCTCGCGCAGCACGTGGTGCACAAGAACCGCATCCGCCAGGCCGCGCAGAGCGTGGGCGCGGCCCGCTACTGCGTGCAGGAGTCGGTGAAGTACGCGCGCGAGCGCAAGACGTTCGGCAAGGCCATCGCGCAGCACCAGGCCATCCAGTTCCCGCTCGCCGAGATGCATGCCGAGGTCGAGATCGTCCGCAACTATGTCTTCAAGACCGCGTGGGAGATGGACCGCACGCCGCACGAGAAGATCAGCGACATGGTGGGCATCGCCAACTTCCGCGCCAACCGGCTCGCCTGCAAGGCGGCCGACCTGGCGATCCAGGTGCACGGGGGCATCGGCTACACGCGCGGCAAGCCCTTCGAGCACATGTACCGCCACCACCGCCGCTACCGCATCACCGAAGGTTCCGACGAGGTCCAGATCCGCAAGGTCGCGGGCTTCCTCTTCGGCATGGCGGGCCCCAACAAGATCAAGCGAAGCAAGGAGACGGAATGAACAGGAGACAGGCACTTCATCTCGCGGCCGCCGGTGCGCTGGCCGCGGCCTCCATGGGCGCGCTCGCGGCCGATCCCTTTCCCACGCCGGGCAAGCCGATCACGCTGGTGCTGCCTTCCGTCAGCGGCTCGGCGGGCGACCAGGTGCTGCGCATGCTGGGCGACAAGCTCAAGGACGAATGGAAGGTGCCCGTCGTCGTCGAGTCCAAGCCGGGCGCCAACGGCGCCATCGGCGCGCAGTTCGTGGCCAAGGCGCCGCCGGACGGCCACACCATGCTGCTCGGATTCAGCGCGCTGGTGCAGGCGCCGGCATTCGGCGTCAAGACGCCCTATGACCCGATGGCGGACTTCGTCCCGGTGGCGCGCCTGAACGACGTGCCGCTTGTGCTGCTGACCGGCGACCCGTCGATCACGAGCATGTCGGACTTCGTCGCCAGGGCGAAGCAGAACCCCGAGCAGTACAACTTCGGCAGCTACGGCCCGGCCACCACCGGGCACGTGTACTCCAGCCTGATCAACCAGAAGAACGGCCTGAACCTGGTGCACGTGCCGTTCAAGGGCACGCCGCCGCTGACCAATGCGCTGCTCGGCGGCCATGTCAAGACCGGCGTGAGCAACCTCGACAGCCTGCCGCACGTGAAGGCGGGCAAGCTGCGGGTGCTGGCCATCACCGGCACGAAGCGCTCCGCGCTGCTGCCCGAAGTGCCCACCTTCCAGGAACTCGGCTACGACATCACGGCCGGCGGCCGCTACTGGCTGCTGCTGCCCGCCGGCGTCGCGACCGATACGGTGGAGAAGATCCGCGAAGCCGTCCTGCGCGTGCTGCGCATGCCCGACATCCAGCAGAAGATGCTCGCCATCGGCCTGGAGCCGACCTCCGGCCAGCGCGAGGACGTCGCCGGCGACATGCGCAAGGAGATCGACTACTGGAAGCGCGTCGTGCAGGCGACGGGCATCAAGCCGGCGGAGTAAGCGCCCCTCAAGGAATTTCGACCCGCTTCAACCTGCCGCTGCGTTGAACGTCGAAGATGAAGGGTAGCGGCGTGCTTTCGATGGCAGCGAGGATGCGGTCATAGGCCTTGAAGAAGCACTGGGCCTTCTCGTACTTCTTCGCACTGCCACCCCACAGATAGAAGCAGCCCACGCCATGCTGCTTGATCGCCGACAGCTCGGACTCGAAGCCCACCGTGTGGAATTTCCTGTCGTGGCTGAAAACGATCCAGCCTCTTCTGCCGACCTCGGCCAGCCAGGCGTCGTCGGACTCCTCCGGATGGAACAGGGGCTCGTTGTGCGCTGAACCGGTGACGCCGAGCTTCGACTTCGGCATTGCGTGCCAGGCGACATCCATGTCCAGCCTGGCCAAGATCTCCGGCAGCCTGAGTCCTACGTTCTTGTCGAAGTACAGCTTTATTGCCACGCCTTGAGTTCGGAGAGGTCTATGCCCTCAAACTGCAAGGCTTGCTTCACTTCGGATTCCGGCAGCGAAAAGTCGTCCGCGATGTCGTCGATGGACTCGCCGGCTTGCCACCGCCCCTTGATCGCCCAAGTGGCGATTCCCTTGACCGCGGGCGCTCCGAAGGACACGCGCGGGTCGATCACGATTGGTGAGTCCGTCCCCGCAACATGCCAGCGAACGGCCAAGTCGTCCTCATACTCGAACTCAGTGAACCGGGTCTGGACGATTTCGGCCCAGGCGATCTGCCCGCCCTTGTTCACCTTGACCAGTTTGCTCCTCGACTCTCCCGCGACCAGGTTGTCCAGGGACATCCAGATGTCCTTGCCATCGGTCTTGAAGCGCCTTTCAGCAAACGGATACTCGGATTGCAGTTGGACGGCCAGGTATTCGCGCGCGTTCTTGATGTCCTGAAGCTTCACGCCCGTTCGCCGCATTGCGGCCACGAACGCGACCTCCACGAGCTGGAGATAGCTCAGTGACTCACCGCGCTCACGCTCTCCGATCGCCGGGGGAACACAGTCGCCGGCGGCCTGCCAGTTCCTGATCGTCTGCCCCGAGATATCGGCGTACCTCGCGGCGTCCGACACCCTGTACGCGGGCAGGAACAATCGGCGCCTCCACGGCGCGACTCCACGCTCAGCAACCAAGGTCGTCACGGCAACTATCCATCTCGGGGGGATACTAGCCGCGACTGTACATGCAATCAGTGCTTTGTGTTTCCCTCAAAGTCACGATCAGTGGAGATCAATTGGCCATGCGGTACCACGCCACATCGCGTTCGATCCAGCGCACGGCCTCGGCGCGCGCGATCAGCCAATTGAGGCAGGCGACGGTCTCTCCCGTCGCCATCCCCAGCAGGCTCGCGTCGCCCGGTTCGATCGTCCGGCGGAACAGCGCAACGAAGCAGTCCACCACCCGCCGCGGCTCGCGCAGCCGCTCGCGCAGCTTGTCCAGGGCTTCGTGCTGGCCGGTTTCGAGTTGCCGGAGCCGCGCGTGCAGGCCGCGGAAGCATTCGTTGTGCGCGGGCAGGACCAGGACGTCGTCCGGCACCCGCGACCGGAGCTTCTCGAGCGAGGCGAGCCAGTCCGCCATCGGATTCGCTCCCGGCTCCATCGGCTGCACCGACACGTTGGAGGAGATGCGCGGCAGCACCTGGTCGCCCGAGATCAGGAGGCGGCGTCCGGCGCAGTAGAGACACGCATGCTCGGGCGAGTGGCCGTTGCCCGTCACGACCTCCCATTCGTCATCGCCGATGCGGATGCGTTCGCCGTCGCGCAGCCGGCGGTAGCTGTCGGGCATCGGCTGGATGTAGCGGCCGAAGCGGCCGAAGCGCTGGCGGTAGGCGGCCAGCGCGGCATCGTCCCAGCCGGCCGCGCGGTAGAACGCCATCGCGTCGGGCGGCGGCTCACGGCCGGTGTCGGACGCGGTCACGCGGCAGGTCAGGTACTCCAGCCTCGACATCCACAGCTGCACGCCGAATCGGCGTGTGAACCAGCCGGCCATCCCGATGTGGTCGGGATGCATGTGCGTGACGATCACGCGGCGGAGGCGGCGCGCGAACGGCTCCTGCGCGAGCAACGCTTCCCACGCCGCGATGGTGGCTTCCGATCCCACGCCGGTGTCGACCAGCGTCCAGCCCTCCCCCTCCTCCAGGGCCCAGACGTTGATGTGCGCGAGCGGACCCGCCAAGGCCAGCCGGACCCACCACACGCCCGGCGCGACCGGAACAAAGCTGCCTTCTCCGGGCGTGGCCAGCGGATACGTCAGCAGGGGATTGCCGTCGCGGGCGCCCTGCGTCATGCCCTGGCCGCCAGCGCGTCGCGCTTGATCTTGCGCGCCAGCGACCACTTGTGCACCTCGCTCGGGCCGTCGTAGATGCGGAAGGCGCGCGTCTCGCGGAACACCTGCTCGACCACGCTGTCGCGGGCGACGCCCGAGCCGCCCATCACCTGCACGCAACGGTCGGCGATGCGGTACAGCGCCTCGGAAACGGCCACCTTGGCCATCGAGCTTTCCGTGCCCCCCGGCGAGCCCGCGTCCAGCACGCCGGCGCACCACTCGATCATCAGCTCGCACTGCTGCAGCTCGATCGCGTTCTCGGCCATCATGAAGCCCACGCCTTCGTGGTCGATGAGCAGCTTGCCGAAGGCCTTGCGGGTGGTGGCGTACTCCGTCGCGATCTCCTGCGCGCGCGTTGCCGAGCCCAGCCAGCGCATGCAGTGCGACAGACGCGCCGGCGCGAGCCGCACCTGCGCGTAGCGGAAGCCTTCGTCCACTTCGCCGAGCACGTGCTCGTCCCCCAGGCGCAGGCCGTCCAGCAGCACCTGCGCATGCCCACCGGGCATGGAGCTGTCGATGGTGTCGATCACCCGTTCGAGGCGGACGGCGGGGTCCGGCAGGTCCACCAGGAACATCGTGGCCTTGCCTTCGTCCGCGCCGCCGGTGCGGGCCATGACGATGCCGACCGAAGCGCCCTCCGCGCCGGTGATGAACATCTTGCGGCCGGAGATCCGCCAGCCGGAGCCCTCGCGCACCGCGGTGGTCTGCAGCATCGAAGGATCGGAACCCGCACCCTGCTCGGCCGCCGGCTCGGTCATGAAGAAGGCCGAGCGCGCCTCGCCGCGCACCAACGGCGCGAGGAAGCGGTCCTTCTGCCAGGGCGTGCCGATCCTGCCGAGCAGGAACATGTTGCCTTCGTCGGGCGCCATGGTGTTCACCGCCACGGGGCCGAGCGGCGAAAGGCCGCTGCGCCGCAGCACCACGGCGGTCTCGCGCTGGGTCAGGTGGCTGCCGTCGGACAGGATGTGCGGGGTCAGCACGCCGGCGTCGCGCGCTTTCGCGCGCAACTCGCCAACCAGCTCGGCGGACGGGCCGTGCGGCCCGCAACGAGCGTCCCGCTCGTAGGGGAACACCACGTCGCGCACGAAGGTTTCGACGCGGGCCGCGATCTCGCGGCTGCGTTCGGTGGGAGCGGAGGGGGTCATCGCATCAGGCCTCGGAGGTCGCGAGCCCGGCCAGCTCGCAGGCCATGCGGGCGCGGCGCGCCACATGGTGCTTGCGCCGGAGCCCGGCGGCCGAACCGGTGCCGTCCAGCGCCCGCTTGTACGCGCCCTGCGCGTTGGCGGCGAGCTTGAACAGGTTGACCGCCATGTAGAAGCGCCAGTGCGGGACCTGGTCGATGCCGCGCACCTGGCAGTAGCGCCGCACCTGCTCGTCCTCGTCGGGGATGCCGAGCGCGCGGTAGTCCGCGCCTTCCAGGCCGATCGGCCCTTCGTGGATGTGGTAGACGAGGCAGGTGTACGCCAGGTCGCAGAACGGGTCGCCCAGCGTGCTCAGCTCCCAGTCGAGCACGGCGACGATGCGCGGCTCCCGGGGGTGCACGATCAGGTTGCCGAGCCGGTAGTCGCCGTGCATCACGCACGCGGGCTGCGCGGGCGGCAGGTTCGCCTTCAGCCAGGCGGCGAGTTGCTCCATCTCCGGAAGGTCGTCGGTCTGCGAGGCGCGGTACTGGCGCGACCACCGGTCGACGAAACGCGCCAGGAAATCGCCCGGCCTGCCGTAGTCGGCCAGCCCGACTTCCCCCGGTTCCACCGCGTGCAGCCGCGCGAGCGTGTCGATCATGGCCCCGTACACGGCCCGGCGCTCCGCGGGCGGGCAGCCCGGCATGGCCGGGTCGCCGAAGATGCGCCCGGGCACGTGGTCCATTACGAAGAAGCTTTGGCCGAGCACGGCCTCGTCCTCGCAGAGGAAGTGCGTGGCCGGCACCGGCACGCCGCTGCCCTGCAGGGCCCGGATGACGCGGAACTCGCGGTCGACCTGGTGCGCGGAAGGCAGCAGGTTCCCCGCCGGACGCTTGCGCATCACCAAGTCGCGCCGGCCGCCGTTGGCCATGCGCGCGTTCAACGCGTAGGTGGGGTTGGAGAACCCGCCCGGGAACTGCCGCACCTGCAGCTCACCGGCGTAGCCCGGCAGGTGAGCGGACAGGTAGCGGTCCAGCGCCGCTTCGTCGATGCGGTTCTGCGGCAGGACGTCGATGGTCTCGTTGATCATGTGTTGCCGAAGAAGTCCCGTTTCAGGCGTGCCGCCAGAAGACGATGCGCCGCTGCAGCAGGCGGACCAGCAGGCCCGCGCCCGCGCCCATCGCGCACAGCACGATGATGGCCGCGAACATCATCGAGACGTCCAGCTCGAGCGAGCGCGCCTTGATGACGAAGCCCAGGCCTTGCGTCGCGGCGATGAACTCGGAGACCACCACGCCGATCAGGCTGAAGACGACCGCCACCTGCAGCGCGCCGAAAAGGAAGGGTGCCGCCGCCGGCAGGCGCACGTGCCACAAGGTGCGCAGGGGCGAGGCGGAGCAGGCGCGGAACAGGTCCAGGTGCGCGCGGTCCGCCGATCGCAGGCCCGCCACGGCCGCCAGGAAAGCCGGGAAGAAAGCGAGCAGCGCCGCCGTGAAGATCTTGGACGCGATCCCGAAGCCGAGGTAGGCGACGATCAGCGGCGCCAGAGCAACCTTCGGGATCGACTGCATCGCGGTGACCACGGGCAGCAGGAACATCTCGAGCACCGGCACCAGCACCACCATGCTGCCGGCGGCGACGCCGAGCGCCACGCCCAGGGCCAGCCCGGCGAGCGCCGCGCGTGCGGTGGCCGCGATGTGCGGATGCAGCGTTCCGTCGACCAGCCCGGCCCTGAGGGCGCCGGCCACGTCCAGCGGCGACGGGAGCACCGACTTCTCGAACCCGCCGGGCAGCGTGAGCCACCACCACAGCGTGACGAGCACGGCCAGCGTCACCAGCGACGCGGCGAAGGTCTTGGCCGCGTCCTTCATGCGGTGGCCTCCACCAAAGCTTCCTCGCGCTGCCAGAACACGATGCGCCGGCGCACCGCGCGCAGCGTTGCGCTGGCCGACACGCCGATAGCGGCGAGCACCGCCACCGCGCCGAACACCGTCGCCATGTCGAGCGTGGTCGAGGCCGACTGGATGCGCACGCCGAGCCCGCGCTCGCCGGCCACCAGTTCCATCACGACGGCGGCGAGCAAGGCGAACACGACGGACACCTCGAGCCCGACGAACACCTGCGGCGCCGCCGACGGCAGCCGGACCGACCACAGGATGCGCAGCGGGCCCGCTCCGCTCGCGCGGTAGAGGTCGATCAGGGCGGCATCGACGGAGCGGAAGCCGATGAAGCTGTTGACGAACACCGGGTAGATGCAGGCGAGCGCCACCAGCGCCACGCTGCTGCGCATGCCGAAGCCGATCCAGATGTAGATGAGCGGGGCAAGCGCGACCTTCGGGATCGACTGGAACGCCATCACGGGCACCACCAGCAGCCGCTCGATCGGCCGCGACAGGGCCATGGCCGCGGCCAGCACGAACGCGACCCCGGCACCGATCGCGTAACCGACGGCCGCGGCAGACACCGTCGCCCAGGCATCGAGCAGGATCTCGCCCGAGCGCAGTCCGGCCCACAGGCCCTGCAGCGTCAGCCAGGGATCGGGCAGCAGCATCGCCGGCGCGCCGAGCACGCGGGTAGCGAGCAGCCAGGCGAGCAGCACGGCGGCGATCGTGATGAAAGGCGCGGCGGCACGCAGGCCGCCATGCGCGGCAATGCGGCTCTTCATGCCGCTTCCATCCCGGCGAACACCTCGCGCAGCTGCGTGGAGAGTTCCGCGAACCGCGGGCTGGCCATGGTCTGGATGGTGCGCGGGCGCGGCAGGTCGATCTCCAGCGTCTGCAGCACGCGGCCGGGCCGCGGCGACATCACGACCACGCGGTCGGACAGGAACACCGCCTCGGGGATCGAATGCGTGATGAACAGCACCGTCTTCTGGGTGGCCGCCCAGATCTTCTGCAGCTCCACCATCATCGATTCGCGCGTCATCGCGTCCAGCGCCGCGAACGGCTCGTCCATCAGCAGCAGGGCCGGGTCGTGCACCAGCGCACGCACGATGCCGACCCGCTGCTGCATGCCGCCCGAGAGCTCCTGCGGGTAGTGCGACGCGAAGTTCTCCAGCTTGACCATGCGCAGCAGCTTGGCGGCGCGCTCGCGAGCCGCCGCGACGTCGCCGCGCATCGAGCGCACCGGCACCAGCACGTTCTCCAGCACCGTCTTCCACGGCAGCAGCGTCGGCTGCTGGAAGACGATGCCCACTTCCGGGCTCGGCCGGTCGATCGCGCGGCCCGACAGTTCGATGCGGCCGCCGCTCGGCCGCAGCAGGCCCGAGGCCAGCTTCAGCAGCGTCGACTTCCCGCAGCCGGAGGGACCGAGTACCGAGACGAACGCGCCGGGAGCCACGTCGAACGACAGGCGCTGCAGCGCCGGCACGGGCCCGCGGCTGGACTCATAGACGAGGTCGAGGTCCCGGATCGCGAGCGATGCCGAGTGCGGCGCATTCGCCGCCGGCGCCGCCAGCGCGATCTCGGCCTCGACGGCGCCCGTGGGGGCCGCGGCGCCCTGCGCTCGCACTGCCTCCTTCATGGCGCCTGCCTCAGCGGGCAGCGCGCTGCACCACCAGCGCGTCGAACTTGTTGAACTCCGGGACGAACTGGTTGGTGACGATCTCGCCCGGCGGCACGGTCGCGCCGGGCGGCACGGTGCCGCCCTGCTCCAGCACCTTCACGTAGGTGTCGATCACCGCGGGATCGAAGGCGCCCCATTGCGGGTTGCGCTTGAGCGCGTAGTCGATCGCCGCGTAGTTCGCCTCCAGCACCGCCACCGCGCCCTTGACCCACTCGGCCTCCTTGTCGGGCGTGGGCTTGCTCGTCGGGTCGAAGCGCCAGTAGGCGCGCACGCACTTCTCGCGCGCGGCGGCGCACGCCACCGACGACTTGGCGATCGCGCGGCCCATGCCGGCGACGAGCTGCGGGCGCTCCTTGATCGTGTCCACGTGGGCCATCATCCCGGACGAGAAGATGGGACGCAGGTTCTCCGAGTGCGGGATGCGCCGGATCGGCACGCCGCCCAGCACCATGCGGGCGTCCTCGCTGAACCAGAGGTTGAGCGCGTCGACCTTGCCTTCCTGCAACTGCTTCCAGGCGGCCGGGCCGCTGCCGACGGGCACCAGGGTCACGTCGTTCGGAACGGCCAGGCCCGCCTGCTTGAACTGCGCGCGCGTCAGCATGATGTTGCCTGCCGCCATGCTCACCACGCCGACCTTCTTGCCCTTGAAGTCGGGGATCGACTTGATCGGGCTGTCCGGCAGCACGGCGAAGTCGTAGGTCGTCGAGGCCAGGTAGCTGTAGACGTAGCGCACCGGCAGCGGCGTCTTCTTGGCGACGTTGGCGATCAGCAGCGACGGCTCGCCCAGACCGAAAAGCACCGACTTGTTCGCCACCTGCGGCACGACGACCGCGGTGCCGCCGGTGAACCCGGTGAGCTGCAGGTCGATGCCTTCCTCGGCGAAGTAGCCCAGCTCCTTGCCGTACAGCATGTCCGAATACTGGGCCCCGACACTCGTCGGGATGGCCAGGACGACCTTCTCGTTCGCCACTGCGGGCAGTTGCAGGCCGAGCAGCAGAGCGGCCGCGAGGATGTATCGCTTCATGGGGTGTCTCCGTGGGATCGTGGTTTCAGCGGGAAGCGGCCTGCGCCGCGGCGAGGTGGGGGCCGAGTTCGTTCTTGGCGATCGCGTTGCGGTGCACTTCATCCGGCCCGTCGGCGATGCGCAGCGTGCGCGCGCTCGCCAGGAACTTGGCGAACGGGAAGTCCTGGGACAGGCCGGCGCCGCCGTGCGCCTGCATGGCCCAGTCGATGACCTGCTGCGCCATGCTCGGGGCGACCACCTTGATCATCGCGATGTCGTTCTTCGCCACCTTGTTTCCGTGGTTGTCCATCTTCCAGGCGGCGCGCAGCGTGAGCAGGCGCGCCATGTCGATGCGGCAGCGCGCCTCCGCGATGCGTTCCTGCGTCACCGTCTGCGCCGACAGGGGCTTGCCGAAGGCCACACGGCTCACCACGCGCTTGCACATGAGTTCGAGGCAGCGCTCGGCCAGTCCGACCAGCCGCATGCAGTGGTGGATGCGCCCGGGGCCCAGGCGGCCCTGCGCGATCTCGAAGCCGCGGCCTTCGCCCAGCAGGATGTTCGACGCGGGAACCCGCACGTTCTCGAACACGATCTCCATGTGCCCGTGCGGCGCGTCGCTGAACCCGAGCAGCTCCAGGTGGCGCAGCACCTTGATGCCGGGCGTGTCGGCGGGCACGAGCACCATGCTCTGCTGCGCGTGCTTGGGCGCCTCGGGGTTGGTCTTGCCCATCACGATGTACACGGCGCAGCGCGGGTTGCCCGCGCCCGACGTCCACCACTTGCGGCCGTTGATCACGTACTCGTCGCCCACGCGCTCGATGCGGGTGCAGATGTTGGTCGCGTCGCTGGAGGCGACTTCCGGCTCCGTCATCGCGAACGCGGAGCGGATCGCGCCGTCCATCAGGGGCTTGAGCCAGCGCTCCTTCTGCTCCGCCGATCCGTACAGCGCCAGCGTCTCCATGTTGCCGGTGTCCGGCGCCGAGCAGTTGAAGACCTCGCTGCAGTGCGAGACCTTGCCCATCTCCTCCGCGAGCGGCGCGTATTCGAGGTTGGTGAGACCGGCGCCCATCACCCCCGACTTCTCGCTCGTGTGCAGCGGCAGGAACAGGTTCCACAGTCCCGCCTCGCGCGCCTTCGGCTTCAGGTCCTCGATGAGCTTCGAGGGCGTCCAGAGCTTCCCTGCTTCCGCATTCGCGCGGTTCTCCTGGTAGAACTCCTTCTCGGACGGGTAGATGTGCCGGTCCATGAACGCGCGCACGCGCTCCCGCAGTTCCAGGGTCTTGGGGGAATGGCTGAAGTCCATCGGGTGTGCTCAGGTCGGTGGCGGCCACAGGGCCGGATGCGCGGTCACTCTAGGCAGCGGCCCGTCGGCGCGAATCGTCGTAAGCGACGATCCGCCGCGCCCCCCGCGGCCGGACCATGCCAGCCATGCAAATGAGCGAACCTGTACGGCGCGAACCCCTGGTGGTGGCCAGCTTCTCGGGCTATTACGGCGACCGGATCACTGCGCTGGACGAGGCCATGGCGGGCGACCCGATCCACGTGCTCATCGGCGACTACCTGGCCGAGATCACGCTGGCGGGCATTTCCGCGCGCTACCGCAAGGACCCGACGCAGGGCTACGCCGACTACTTCGTGCGCCAGGTGCAGCCGCATCTTCCCGCCATCGCGGCGCGCGGAATCAAGCTCGTCACCAACGCAGGCGGCCTGAATCCGCGCGGGCTGGCGGACGTGCTTCGCGGATTGATCCGCGAAGCCGGCCTCTCGCTCAAGGTGGCCTGCGTGGAAGGCGACAACGTGCTCGATCGACTCGGGATGCTGCAGGCCGCCGGGCACCCGCTGAGCCACCTGGACACGGGCGAGCCGCTCTCGGCCTGGGGCCGCACGCCAATCTCGGCCAATGCGTATCTCGGCGCGTGGGGCATCACCGCGGCGCTGCGAGAGGGCGCGGACATCGTGCTGTGCGGGCGGGTCACGGATTCGTCGCTCACGCTGGGCCCCGCCGCGTGGTGGCACGGCTGGCAGCAGGCCGACTGGGACCGCCTCGCCGGCGGCGTGGTCGCGGGCCACATCATCGAATGCGGCCCGCACGCGACCGGCGGCAACTTCAGCGGTTTCGCCGTCCTGCCCGCCATCACTTATCCCGGCTTCGTCATGGCGGAACTCGCGGCCGACGGCAGCTGTGTCGTGACCAAGCACGCGCGCGACGGCGGCGCCGTGACAACCGACACCGTCACCGCGCAGCTGGTCTACGAGATCCAGGGTCCGATGTACCTCAACCCGGACGTGACGGTGGACCTCGGCGACGTCCGCTGCGAATCGGTCGGCCCCGACCGCATCCGAGTGAGCGGCGCCCGCGGCGCACCGCCGCCCGAGACGACGAAGGTGGCGATCTTCGCGACCGAGGGCTGGCAGATCGTCTCCTGGGCCTTCGTCACCGGCATCGACGTCGATCGCAAGCTGGCGCTGCTGCGCGCGCAGTTGCATTCGCTCCTGGCCGGCAGCGTCGACCAGCTGGAGGTGACGGCCTTCGGCACGCCGGCCGCGCAGCCCGAGTCGCAGGCCGAGGCCACGGTCGCGGTGCGAATCGCGGCCTGCGCGAGCGAGCGCGACCAGCTCACCGAAGAGCAGTTCTTCCTCAAGCTCAACAGCCTGTACCTGTGGAGCGTGCCCGGCTTCCACACCGACTCGGGCGCGGAGCGGGCGCTCAAGCCGCAGCGCCGTATCGAGTACTGGCCCGCGCTGCTGCACGTCTCGCAGCTGTCGCACAGGGTCACGCTGGAAGACGGCCGCACGCTCGAGATGCCGCCCCATCCGCAAGCGGCGCCGGCGGTGTCGCAGCCCGTGCATCCGGAGCCCGGGCGCTCGGCCACCGACTCCCGCCGCGCAATGCAGCGTGCACCGCTCGGGCGCATCGCGTACGCGCGGTCCGGCGACAAGGGCGGCAACAGCAACGTCGGCCTGTGGGCGGCGCAACCGAAGGCCTGGCCCTGGCTGCGCGAGACGCTCACCACGGACATGCTGCGCCGGCTGCTGCCGCAGGCGCAGGACCTGGAGATCGTGCGCCACGAGTTCCCGAACATCCGCGCCGTGCACTTCATCGTGCGCGGCCACCTGGGACGCGGCGGCTCCACCAACCTGCAGGCCGACCAGGTGGGCAAGGCGCTGGGCGAATTCCTGCTCGCGCGGCAGCTCGACATCCCGGTGGAGCTGCTGGTGGACGACTACGCCGGTGAGCGCGCTCCCGCACCGGGCCGGCCCACCGCCGCGCCCTCGTCCCCCACCGCGGCAGTGCGTTCGTAGAATGGCCGCGGAGCCGTCGCGCTCCGCCGCCGTTACATGAACACCTCCCCTGCCGCACCCGCGTCCGCCCCGCTGCTTCGCAGCCGGGTGATGGCGCAGTCGAGCAAGTTCAACCTCCCCGGCACCAACGCGGCGTTCGTACGCCGGCAATCCGTCACCGAGCGCATCGAGCGCGCGGCGTCGGCCAAGCTGGTGCTGGTGCGCGCGCCCGCCGGCTTCGGCAAGACGACGGCCCTGCGCCAGATCCACGAACAGCTCGAAGCGGAGGGCACGGCCACGGCGTGGATCACGCTCGATGCCGCGGACAACGACGTGCCGCGCTTCCTCAGCTGCCTGGCCGAGGCGGTGGCGCGGCTGCACATCGCGGACGAGGCGCGCTCGGGCGCCGATGCCGAAGCGATCGCCCTGCTCGAACGCGAAGGCCCAGCCTTCGCGCTCTTCCTCGACGAATTCGAGGTGCTGCAGGCGCCGGCCGTCGTGGGCCTGGTGCGAGAGGTCATCGAACGCCTGCCGCGCAACGGCCGGCTGGTGCTCGGCTCGCGCAGCCTGCCCGACCTGGGGCTGGGGCGGCTGCGCGTGCGCGGCCAGCTGCTGGAGATCGGCGTCGACGTGCTGCGCTTCAGCGTGGACGAGACCGCGGAGTTCCTGCGCCTGCGCGGACTGCCGGACCTGCCGCGCGACGCGCTGGAGCAGCTGCACGCGCGCACCGAAGGCTGGATCGCGGCGCTGCTGCTGGCGTCGATGGCGCTGGACCGGCACGCGGCCGCCGCCGATTTCATCCACCGGCTCTCGGGCTCCAGCGGCGCGATCGCCGAATACCTGGCGGAGGACGTGCTCGGGCGCCAGCCGCCGGACGCGCGAGAGTTCCTGCTGCGCACCAGCATCCTGCGCCAGCTGAGCGCGCCCTTGTGCCAGGTGCTGGTGCCCCGCACCGACTGCGCCCGGATGCTCGAGCGGCTCAACGCCTCCAGCCTGTTCCTGCTGCCCGTCGAAGCCGAGGGCAGCGAGCCGAACTTCCGCTACCACAGCCTGTTCGCGAACTTCCTTCGCACGCAGCTGCAGCGCGAGCATCCCGAGGAGCTGCTGCGCCTTCATCTTGCGGCGGCGGCCTGGTACGAGTCGGTCGGCCGGCCGGTGCCGGCGATCGACCATGCGATCGAGGGCGGCGACCACCCGCATGCGCTGTCGCTGCTGGAGCAGCACGCACAGCGCTTCCTGGAGCAAGGCCGAATCCGGCTGCTCGCGCGCTGGTTCGCGGCCATTCCGGCGGCGACGCTGCGCGAACACCCGCTGATGCAGGCGATCTACGTGTGGGCCGTGCTCTTCACGCAGGGCGCGACCGAAGGGATGGCGCTGCTGGCCGGCAGCGGCATCGAGGCGAGCGAGGACCCGGTGATCCGCGCACACGTCAACGCGCTGCGCCCCCTGCTGCTGGCGATGCAGGACCGCTACGACGAAGCGAACGAGGTCGGCCGCGCGGGGCTCGCACGCCTGCCGACGGCCGTGCCCTTCGCGGACACGGCGCTCACCAATTGCATGGCCCACATCACCTCCGTGCTGGGGGAGAAGCGCGAGGCGCAGCGCCTGCTGGATGCCGCGCGGCGCACGCAGAGCAGCAGCGTGTTCAACCGCATGTACACCGAGTCCACCGAGGGCCTGCTGGATTTCGAGCGGGGGCGCTTCCGCCAGGCGACGGCGCGCTTCCGGATCGCGGTGGACGCGACCACGCGCGAAGCCGACTACAGCCACACCGGCGGCAACGCCTGGGCGGGCGTGCTGTACGCGGCGGCCATGTACGAGGCCGACGAGCTCGACGTCGTGGACCGGCTGCTCAACGTCTACCTGCCGCTGGCGCGCGACGTCGGCCTGCCGGATCACATGATCTCCAGCTACGCGATGCGTTCGCGCCTGCTGTTCTGGCACGGCGACGTCGACGGCGCCTCGCGCGTGCTCACCGAGCTCGAGACACTGGGCCACTTGCGCAAGCTGCCGCGCGTGGTGGCCACGGCCAAGCTGGAGCGCGCGCGCATGCTCATCCGCCAGGGCAACGCGTACGGCGCGCGCGAGGAACTGGACCGGGCGGACGACCCGGCCGTCTGGGAACGGGTGGCGCGCCAGCGCCTGCCGGCCCACGACGTCCTGGACATCGGCATCGCCCGGCTGCGATGGCAGGTGCACTTCGGCGACACCGCCGCGGCCGTGCGGCGCATCGACGACGACCTGCCCGCGGTCGACGCCGAGGCGCGCGTGCGCCGCAGCCGCAAGCTGCGCGTTCTCAAGGCGATGGCGCTGTGGCGCCTGAAGTCGGCCGACGAAGCCGCCGAGGTGATGCGCGGGATCCTGCAGGAGGGCAGCCGCGAAGGGTTCGTGCGGCTGGTGGTCGACGAAGGACCGGCCGTCGCCGGGCCGATCCAGGCGGTGCTCGCGCCGCTGAAAGCCGCGCCCCAGCAGTCCGACCCCATCCTGATCGAGTACGCGCAGCGGCTGCTCGATGCGCTGGGACCGGAGGCGCTGGCCGCCGAGCCCGCTCCCGCCACCGCCGAGGTGCCCTGGCAGGTCGAGCCGCTCACCCAGAAGGAACTGCAGGTGCTCAAGCTCCTGGCGGAGGGCTACTCCAACAGCGCGATGTCGGAGAAGCTGTTCGTCTCCGACAGCACGGTGCGCACGCACCTGCGCAACATCAACATGAAGCTGGGGGCGCAGAACCGGACGCAAGCCGTGTCCTTGGCGCGGCGATACGGACTGATCCGGTAGAGCGCGGTTGGCGCGCGCAGCGCGCCCCGGCTAGTGCTCCTTCTGCGCGGGCCCGGCCGTGCGCGCGGTCGCGCACAGGCAGTCCATGAACGTCGCCAGCGCCTCGCCGGGCACGCCGTCGGCGCGGGTGGTCAGGCCCACCTGGCGCTGCCAGGACGAATGCACGGCGCGCAGGGGACGAATGAGGCCGGCCCGCTGCTCCCAGTGCACCATCTCCAGCGGCACGAAGCTCAGCCAGTCGCCCTGCATCACCAGCGTCTTCATCAGCACGGCCGAAGTGGTCTCGACCGTCGCCCGCACCGGCTCGACGCCCGCATCGGCGAACAGCTCGTCGAGCGCCTTGCGTTCCAGTTCCCAGCGCCGCGCCAGCACCCAGGGATAGCGCGCCAAGTCGGCCGCATGGACCGACCGCCGCTGCGCCAGCGGATGGTCGGCGCGCGCGATGACCACCGCCTCGTCGACGTACAGCACCTCGTGGCGCAGCCCGGCATGCGCCGTGCTCTTCGGCACGGATGAGAGCGCGCAGTCGATCTCGCCGTGACGCACCAGCGGCATCAGGCGCTCGTTGAGCCCGTACTCCACGCAGATGCGCAGGTGCGGATGAGTCTGGCGAAGCGTCTCCAGCACGCGCGGCAGCAGGCGCGTGGCCTCCGCCGGGCCGCAGCCGACCTGCAGGTCCACGGCCCGGTCCTGGCGCAGCCGCCCCACCCGCGTCCAGGCGGCCTGCAGCTCCGCTTCGACGCGCCGGAAATGGTCGAGCAGCGTCTCGGCATAAGCCGTGCCCTTGACGCCGAAGCGGTGCCGCTCCAGCAGGGTGACGCCCAGGTCGCTTTCGAGTGACTTGACGCTGGCGCTCAACGCGGGTTGCGAGAGCCCCAGCACATCCGCTGCCGCCGAAAGGCTGCCTTCGGCCACCGCGGCGCGCAGGTGCCGCAGGCGCCGGGTGTCCAGCGTGCGGAACAAGTCGTCGGCCTGCTCGGGGTGAGCCATCACTGCAATCTATGGCAGTTCGGCCCGCATGGATAGCTGGCTTGCACGGGGGAAGCCTAGGATTTTCGAATCCGCTTCAGGAGAGCCCCATGCGAGTCGACCACCTCGTCGAACCGGATCGCGTGCACCGCACCGTCTACACCGACCAGGCCATCTTCGATGCCGAGATGGAGAAGATCTTCGAGCGCATCTGGATCTACTGCGGCCACGAGTCGCAGGTGAAGGCGCCCGGCGATTACTGGGCCGTGACGATCGGGCGCCAGCCGATGGTGATGGTGCGGCAGAAGGACGGCAGCATCCAGGTGCTGCACAACCGCTGCCCCCACCGCGGCGTGCAGCTCGTCGGCAACCGCAGCGGCAACACCGGCAGCGCCTTCGTCTGCTCGTACCACGCGTGGAGTTTCCACCTCGACGGCAGCGTGCGCGCCATCCCGCTGGCCAAGGGTTACGAGAACACGCGCATGACGCGCGACAACCCGGACTGCAACGTCAAGCGGGCGCCGCGCGTGGACAGCTACCGCGGCTTCGTCTTCGCCAGCCTGTCGCCGGACGGGCCCAGCCTGCAGGAGTTCCTGGGCGAGGCCCGGATCGCCTTCGACGACATGTGCGATCGCTCCCCCGTCGGCGAGGTGGAGGTCGTGCCGGTCTGCCACCGGGTGATCCAGCGCTCCAACTGGAAGTTCTTCATGGAGAACCAGCTCGACGCGCTGCATCCTTCGGTGACGCACCAGTCCACCGGCATCTCGGCCGGGCGGGTCGAGAAGCGCCTGAAGGAGCAACGGGGCGCGGCCCCGCTGTACTACCACTACCTGTCCACTTTCGCGTCCAGCTTCGACCAGTGGGACAGCGTCCAGACCATCAACTTCCCGCGCGGGCACGGCCTGCTCAAGGCCTACATGGGGCTGCGGCCGAGCGACCCGGAAACGCGCGAGTACGAGGCCCTGCTGGAGAAGGCATACGGCAAGCAGAAGATGGAGGAGTACCTCTCGCGCAGCATCCACCACGTGCTCGTCTATCCCTACCTCTCGGTGCAGAGCCCGCTGCAGCAACTGCGCTGCCTGCGGCCCATCGCGCCCGACAAGACGCTCTCGGAGATCTGGCACTTCCGCCTGAAGGGCGCACCGGAGGCCATCTACCGGCGAAGCCTGTGGTACTACAACCTCGTCAACTCGCCCGCTACGATGATCAACGCGGACGACCTGGAGAACTGGACCAAGGGGCAATGGGGCCTGCAGTCCAGGGGCGGCGACTGGGTCAGCTTCCATCGCTGGCACGGCGACGACCGCGAGGAGAACGGCGTCGCCTATTCCAACCACGGCACGTCCGAGGTGGTGATGCGCAACCAGTTCCGCGCCTGGACCCAGTACATGGCCGCCTGAGGAGCCCCGGATGACCACGAGCAAGACCATCCCCAGCGCCGGCCCCGATTTCGCGCACCTGCTCGGCCAGGACGTCGTGATCGAAGCGGGCCAGGGCGCCACGACCGGTGCCGAGTCCGTCGAGCCCGACCACTCCCCGCGCGCGCCTCAGGCGGGCGCTGCGCATGCCGCCACCGGCCTGCCCGCGCCGGCGCTGCTGGAGGCCGGCGCCGACCTGCAGCGCCAGGTCGAGCAGTTCCTCTACCGCCAGGCCGAGCTGCTGGACGGCAAGCACTGGCAGGAGTACATCGACCTCTTCGACGACCAGGGCGTCTACTGGATGCCGGTCACGCCCGACCAGACGGAGTGGGAGGGGTCGCCCTCCATCTTCGCGGAAGACAGGCTGATGATGGAGATCCGCAAGGGCCGCGTGACGCACCCGAACGCATGGTCGCAGGCCCCGATGTGGGAGACCAGCCACCTGGTCAGCCACGTGGCCATCGAGTCCGCCGATGCGCAGCAGATCGTCGTGCGCTCCCGCTTCCACATGATGGAGCTGCGCCGCGACGAGGTGCGCCACTTCGGCGGCCGCTACCGCCACACGCTGGTGCGCGGCCCCGGCGGACTGCGCATCCGGCTGCAGCGCGTCGACCTGTTCAACAGCCAGGCGCCGTACGACTACGTGCTGCAGATCTGGGTCTGATCCCCGCGTCCTTCCAGGAGCCTTCCATGAACCACTTGCGAGCCCGCGCCTTCCTCCTGCCGCTTGCGGCCGCTGCATGCCTCGCAGCCGCCACGCTGGCCCACGCGGCCGACCGCGTGAAGGTCGGCTTCGTCAGCACCTTGTCGGGGCCGTCGTCCGCGCTGGGCGTCGACATCCGCGACGGCTTCATGCTGGCCGTCAGGTTGAACGGCGGCAAGCTGGGCGGCCTGCCGGCCGAGGTGCTCATCACCGACGACCAGTTCAATCCCGACGTCGGGCGCCAGGCCTTCGAGCGCTACGTCAAGCGGGACAAGGTCGACGTGATGACCGGGGTGGTGTTCTCCAACATCATGCTGGCCGCGCTGCCCGAGGCCGTCGACAACAACGTGGTCTACATCAGCCCGAACGCGGCGCCGTCGTCCATCGCCGGCAAGGACTGCAACCCGATGTTCTTCGCGGCAAGCTGGCCCAACGATGCGTACCACGAGGCGGCCGGCGCTTTCGCCACCCAACGCGGGCTGAAAAACGCGTACCTGATCGCGCCCAACTACCAGGCCGGCAAGGACTCGCTGGCCGGCTTCAAGCGCACGTTCAAGGGCCAGGTGGTGGGCGAGACCTACACCAAGCTCGGGCAGCTGGACTACGCGGCGGAGCTGGCGGAGATCCGCGCCGCCAAGCCGCAGACGCTCTACATCTTCCTGCCCGGCGGCATGGGCATCAACTTCATCAAGCAGTTCATCGGCTCGGGCCTGTCCAAGGACACCATGCTGCTGCTGCCCGGTTTCTCCGCCGACCAGGACGTGATCAGCGCCGTCGGCCCGGCGATGGCCGGCCTGTTCAACACCGCGCACTGGTCGCCCGACCTGGACAACCCGGCCAACCGCAAGTTCGTCGCCGAGTTCCAGAAGGCGTACAACCGGCTGCCCACCCTGTATGCCTCGCAGGGTTACGACACCGCGCTGCTGATCGACGCGGCCGTGCGCGACGCCAAGGGCAAGGTGGAGGACCGGCAGGCGTTCCGCAACGCGCTGCGCGCGGCGAAGTTCGAGTCCGTCCGCGGGCCGTTCAAGTTCAACAAGAACCAGTACCCGATCCAGAACTACTACGTGCGCAGCATCGGCAACGACGGCAAGGGCGGGCTGGTCAACAAGTCCTTCAACGAGCCGATCCTGCGCGACCACGGCGACGCCTACGTGCAGCAGTGCCAGATGAAGTGACCGGCACCTTCCTCCTCGAGCAGGCCCTCAACGGCCTGCAGTACGGCCTGATGCTGTTCCTGCTGGCGGCGGGGCTGACGATCGTGTTCGGCGTGATGGACATGATCAACCTCGCGCACGGCTCGCTCTACATGGCCGGGGCGTTCCTGGCGGCGTGGCTGGCGCCCCTGCTCGGCTCCTTCTGGCTCGCGCTCGGCGGCGCCGTCGTGCTCACCGCGGCCGGCGCCATGGTGCTGGAGCGCACTCTGCTGCGCAGCCTGTACCGCCGCGACCACCTCTCCCAGGTGCTGGCGACCTTCGCGCTGATCCTCATCCTCAACGACGCGGTGCGCATGGTGTTCGGCAATGACCGGCCCCTCTCGGCGCCGGCCGGACTGGACGGGCCAGTGGCGCTTCCCTTCGGCCTGCACTACCCGGCCTGGCGGCTGGTGATCATCGGCGTGGGCCTGGCGCTGGCCGCCGCGCTGTACGTGCTGGTGCAGAAGACGCGGGTCGGCGCCTGGGTGCGTGCGGGCGCCTCCGATCGGGACATGAGCACGGCGATGGGCGTGAACGTGCCCAGCCTGTTCACGGCTGTCTTCGGGCTCGGCGCCGCACTGTGCGCGGTCGCCGGCGCCCTGCTCGCCCCGCTGCTCGCGGTGCAGGTCGGCATGGGCGAGAACATCCTGATCCCGGCCTTCGTGGTCGTGGTGATCGGGGGCATCGGGTCCATCCGGGGCGCGCTGGTCGGCGCCCTGCTCGTGGGCGTGGTGGACACGCTCGGCCGCACGCTGCTGCAGCAGGTGCTGCGCGAAGGCTTGCCGCCGCAGTGGGCGAGCGCGGCCGGCCCGGCGCTCGCCTCGGTGGCCGTCTACGTGCTGATGGCGGCGGTCCTGGTCTGGCGGCCCCAGGGGCTGCTGCCGGTGCGCGGCCGATGACGCCGGCGCGCGTCGCCACGTTCCTCCTGCTCGTTGCGGCCGTCGCGCTGCCGTGGCTGCTGCGCGCGGCCGGCTGGGATTTCTACCTGAGCCTCGCCAGCCGCATCCTGATCGCGGCCGTCGCGGCGACCAGCCTGAACCTGCTCCTCGGGTACGCGGGCATGGTCTCGCTCGGCCACGCGGCATTCGTCGGCTTGGGCAGCTACGTCGGCGGCGTGCTGCTCAGCGAAGGGCAGCAGGCCCTGTGGGCGCACCTGCTCGCGCTGGTGGTCGTGGTGGGCGTCGCCGCGCTCGTGATCGGCGCGATCTCGCTGCGCACGCGCGGCGTGTACTTCATCATGATCACGCTCGCGTTTGCGCAGATGCTGTTCTACCTGGCCAACTCGCTCAAGGGCTACGGCGGCGACGAGGGCCTGCGGGTGCGTCCGCGCGTGCTGCTGCCCGGCGGCGCCGACCTGCGCGACGGCACCACGCTGTACCTCGTGGCCCTCGCGGTGCTGGTCGCCTGTGTCTGGGCGCTGGCGCGCTTCGCCCGTTCGCGCGCCGGGCTGGCGGTGCGCGCGATGCGCGACGACGAATTGCGCGCGGAGGCGGTCGGCCTGCCCACCTTCCGCTGGAAGCTGGCGGTCTTCGTCGTCTCCGGGCTGGTGGCGGGGGTGGCCGGCCTGCTTTCGGTCAACCTGCAGGGCTATGTCAGCCCGAACAACCTGCACTGGACGCAGTCGGGCACGCTGCTGGTGATGGTGATCCTGGGCGGCGCGGGGCGGCTGTGGGGCGGCATCGCGGGGGCGGCGGTGCTGCTCCTGCTGGAGGAACTGCTCTCCTCCCAGACGCAGTACTGGGCCTTCTGGGTCGGCTGGGTGCTGCTCGCGGTCGTGCTCTTCGCGCGCCAAGGCCTGGCGGGCCTGTTCGACAGGAGGCGGCCATGACCGCCCCGCTGCTGCAGGCGCGCGGCCTGCGCAAGCGGTTCGGCGGCCTGCGGGTCACCGACGGCGTGGACCTGGACGTGCGCGCGGGCGAGATCCACGCCCTGATCGGGCCCAACGGCGCCGGGAAGACGACGCTCGTGGCGCAGCTCTCCGGCGAGTTGCCCAGCGACCAGGGCGCACTGTTCCTCGACGGGCGCGACATCACGCGGCTGCCGATGCATGCACGGGCGCGGCTCGGCCTGGTGCGCTCGTTCCAGATCACCCGCCTGTTCCGCAGCTTGTCCGTGGCCGAGCACATGGCGTTCGCGCTGCGGGCTGCGCGGCAGGAAACGTCCGCCTCCGCCGTGCGTCACTCGCTGGAGCGAGTCGGGCTCGCCGGCCGCGAGGCGCATGGCACGGAGCAGCTGTCGCATGGCGAGCAGCGCGCCCTGGAAGTCGGACTCGCCCTCGCGAGCGCGCCGCGCCTGGTGCTGCTGGACGAGCCGATGGCCGGCCTCGGCGCGCAGGAGACGCCCGCCATGACCGAGCGCATCGGCCAGTTGCGCGGGGAGTGCGCGGTGCTTTTGATCGAGCACGACGTCGACGCGGTGTTCCGGCTGGCCGACCGCGTCTCGGTGCTGGTCAACGGCGCCGTCATCGCCAGCGGCCCGCCCGACGCGGTCCGGCGCGATCCCGGCGTGCTGGCCGCCTACCTCGGCGAGGGCGCGGCATGAGCAAGCTGCTGGAGGTGCGCGACCTGTGCGCCGGTTACGGCGGCAGCCAGGTGCTGTTCGATGTGTCGCTGGAGATCGGCAAGGGCGAGATCGTCGGGCTGCTCGGCCGCAACGGCATGGGCAAGACGACGCTGGTGCGCACGGTGATGCGGCTGCTGCCGGCGATGTCGGGCGCCATGACGTTCGCGGGGCAGGACCTGCGCGGCATCGCGCCCCACCGGTTGGCGCGGTGCGGCCTGGCGCTGGTGCCGGAGGGCCGGCGCGTGTTCCCCAACCTCTCCGTCGAGGAGCACCTCACCGCGTTCGCGCGTCCCGGCCGCTGGACGCCCGCCACGCTGTTCGAGCTGTTCCCCACCCTCGCCTCGCGGCGCGGCCACATGGGCGCGCAGCTGTCGGGAGGCGAGCAGCAGATGCTCGCCATGGCGCGGGCGCTCGTCACGAATCCGCAGTTGCTGCTGCTGGACGAAGCGACCGAGGGACTCGCGCCTCTGATCCGCGAGGAGATCTGGCGCGTGCTGGGCGTGCTGCGCGAGGCCGGCCATTCCATGCTGGTGGTGGACAAGTACGTGCAGCGCCTCGTCGGCCTGGCCGACCGCCACTACATCCTGGAGAAGGGCCGCGTCGCATGGACCGGAAGCTCGCAGGCACTCGGCGCCGACCGCGAGCTGTGGCACCGCTACCTGGGCGTGTGACGGCCTGTCATTGCCGGCCATCGGCACGCGTCATGGAAACAGCCGGACAATCGGCTCATGGACATGCCGACCGGCACCCAGAGCCTTTCCCGAAGCATCCGGCTCCTGCGCGTGCTCGCTACCCGGGGCGAGATCGGCTGGCGGCTGTCGGACCTGGCGGTCGCATGCGAACTCGACAAGAGCACCGCGCACCGCATGCTGGCCGCGCTGCTGAAGGAACGCCTCGTGCAGCAGCGCGCCGGCGACCGCCGCTACCTTCCGGGGCCCCTGCTCTACGAACTGGGCCTGTCGGTGCACGGTCAGCATGCATTCCAGGCGGCGGCCCAGGCGCGCTTGGCGCCTTGGGCCCGCCGCATGGAGGCCAGCGCGTTGCTGCTCCTGCGCAGCGGCTTCGAATATGTCTGCAGCGTGCGCGTCGGCCCGGCGCGCTTGCCCGGGCTCATGGTCGAGCAGGGCACGCGGCGCCCGCTCTTCACTTCCGTGGGCGGCGTGGCGATCCTGCAGACGCTGCCTGCCGAAGAGGCGCGTGAAGTCCTCGCCAACAACATCGAGCAGGAAGTCGCCAAGCGGGGCGAGGGCCGCCTGGAGGCGCTGCAAAGGATGCGCCAGGAGTCGGCGCGCCACGGCTTCGGCGTGAACCTGGGCGATGTGGTCAGCGGCGTGCACGCTTTCGCCGTGCCCATCGCCGGGCCTGACGCATCGGCCTTCGCGGCGCTGTGCCTGATCGGGACGGCCGAGCGCTTCCCGGCTTCGCGCGTGGACGAGATCCGCGATGAGCTCACGCGCATGGCGGGTGAGCTGCGCAAGGATGCGGCCGCGCTGCTGTGGCACGGCGCTGAACCTTAAGTCCAACATGTGAAACTTCGCGCGCGGCCTCTCTTGGGCCGCGCGCGCCGCGCCGATAAGGTTGCGGCCATGAACATCCAGTCCGCGCACAACCTCGAGGACGTGCGGCAGATGGCGCGCCGCAAACTCCCCCGCATCGCCTTCGACTTCATCGACGGCGGTGCCGACGACGAGCTCTGCCTGCGCCGCAACCGCGAGGCCTTCCAGCAGCACCGGCTGCTGCCACGCTACCTGGTCGACGTCTCCAAGCGCGACCAGTCCACGGTGCTGCTGGGCCGCCGCTATTCGAGCCCGTTCGGCATCTCGCCCACCGGGCTGGCGGGCCTGTTCTGTCCCGACGCGGACCGGCTGCTCGCCCAGGCGGCCGCGCAAGCGAACATCCCTTTCCTGCTCTCGAGCGCCAGCAACGGCGCGCTGGAAGACATCGCGCAGGTCGCGCCGGAGCACGTGTGGTTCCAGATGTACTGCACCAGCGACGAGAAGATCAACGCCGACCTCGTGCGGCGTGCCCGCGCCAGCGGCGTGCGCGTTCTGGTGGTCTCGGTCGACGTGCCGGTGAACTCCAACCGGGAGCGCAACAAGCGCAACGGCTTTTCGCGGCCGTTCCGCATGACGCCCGGCGTGGTGCTGGAAGCCCTCGCCCACCCCGCCTGGGTGCTGCGCTACCTGCAGACCGGGGGCATCCCGATGATGCGCAACTGGGCGCCGTATGCGCCCGCAGGAGCGACCGCCGCGCAAGTCGCGGACCTGTACGGCACGCTGACGCCGGCGCCCATGGTGCAGTGGGGACACCTGCAGCGCATCCGCGATGCGTGGCCCGGCCCGCTCGTGGTCAAGGGCCTGATGCATCCGGAAGACGCGGCGCACGCGGTGCGGCTGGGTGTCGATGCGCTGGTGGTGTCGAACCACGGCGGCCGCCAGCTGGACGCCGCGCCTTCGCCGCTGGAAGTGCTGCCCGCGATCCGCGCGGCCGTCGGCGACGACGTCGAGCTCATCCTGGACAGCGGCGTGCGCCGCGGCTCCGACATCGTGATCGCCCGCTGCCTCGGCGCGAAGTTCTCGATCTTCGGCCGGCCCACGCTGTTCGGCGCGGCGGCCGCAGGGGCAGCGGGCATCGAGCGCGTGATCCGCATCGTCCGCAACGAGGTCGACATGGTGCTGGCGCAGATCGGTTGTGCTTCCTTCGACCAGCTGCATCCGGGTTTCCTCTGGTCGCCCGGGACGCCGCACGCCACCCGCGCGGCGCCCGCACCGGAAGTCCAACATGTGGAACAACGGGTGGCCGTTCCCTTTCCTTGACGCACTCCCGTCGCTAACGTGTCCGGTTCCAGAAAGACAAGGAGACAAGACGTGAATACTTTCGGCAGAAGGTCCGTCCTCGCACTGCTCGCCGCCGCACCCGCCGCGCTGCTGGCCCCCGCCGCCCTGGCGCAATCGGACTATCCCAACCGGCCGGTGAAGATCATCGTGGCCTACCCGGCGGGCCAGAGCACCGACATCGCCACGCGCTACTTCGCGCAGAAGCTGACGCAGGCGCTGGGCCAGAGCTTCGTGGTGGAGAACCGGCCCGGCGCGTCCGGCAACATCGGCACCGCGGTGGCAGCCAGATCGGCGCCGGACGGCTACACGCTGATCATGGGCGCCTCCGGCACGCATGCGATGAACCCGGCGCTGTTCGAGAACCCGGGCTTCGATGCCGAGAAGGACTTCGACGCCATCATGCTCACGGCGCTGATTCCGTTCGCCATCTCCGCCGGTCCCAAGGCCAACATCAACTCCCTCAGCGAGCTGATCGCACTGGCGCGCAAGACGCCCGGCAAGGTCGACACGGCCATCCCCAGCGTCACGGGGCAGCTCGTGCTGGAGATGCTCAAGCAGCGCGACGTGCCGCTGTTCGGCGTGAAGTTCAAGGGCTCGGCCGATGCGATGACCGCCACGCTCGGCGGGCATGTGTCGGTGCTCATCGACACCGTGGCGGCCACGCGCACCCAGCTGGGCAAGATCAACGTGCTGGCGGTGACCACGGCCCAGCCGATGGCGTCGATGCCCGGCGTGAAGACGGCCAGCGAGCAGGGCCTGGCCAACTTCAACATCGCCGCGTGGAATGCGCTGATGGCGCCCAAGGGCGTTCCGCCCGAGATCCAGGCGAAGCTGTCCGCCGAGATGCGCAAAATCCTGGACCTGCCCGAGACGCAGAAGGCCCTCTCGGACCTCGGCTTCGAGCGCGCGCCCGTGATGAACACGAACGAACTCAATGCCTGGCTGCGGGAGGAGCGCCGCAGCTACGCGCAGACCATCAAGACCGCCCAGATGAAGCCCGAGTGAGACACCCCATGGCCAAGATCCGCACCACCCCGCTGCACAGCAATTTCGCCGTGCAGGTACACGCCCAGGTCATGGACCTGGTGGACGATCCCGACGCGATCGAGGAACTGAAAAGCCTCTGGCAGAAGTCGCCCGTGATGATCTTCCGCCGCCAGTCGCTGGAGGAATCGGAGCTGGTGCGCTTCACGGAGCACTTCGGCCGCTGCGAGACCACCGGCCGCAAGGACATCCAGTCGCCCTACCAGGAGCAGATCATCTACTTCAGCACGCTGAAGTACGCGGACGGCCGCTTCGTGGGCGGCTTCGCGGGCGGCGACGACGTGGACTGGCACTCCGACCAGACCTACCAGGTGCGGCCCGCCACCGGCGCCATGCTGTTCGGCACCGAAGTCCCGCGCGACGGCGGCGACATCTACTGGGCCGACCAGTACGGCGCGTGGGACCGCCTGCCCCGGGACGTGCAGCAGCTGATCGAGGGCAGGACCGGCGTCTACCGCTACGCCAAACGCTACGCGATGCTCAACGCGCTGGAGCTCAAGGACAAGGAAAAGGCCAACGCGATGCTCAGCCTGCCCGATGCGAAGCACAAGGTGGTGCTGACGCATCCGCGCACCGGCCGCAAGGCGCTGTATGCGGACCCGACGACGCTGGTGGAGATCGAAGGCCTCTCCAAGGCGGAGAACGAGCGGGTGCTGCCGATCCTGTTCGAGACGGGCGGACATCCGTCGCTGGTGTACCGGCACAAGGTGCACAACGGCGACCTGTTGATGTGGGACAACGGCTGCACCATGCACCGCCGCGACGAGATGCGGCTGGACCAGCCGCGCCTGATGAAGCGCACCACGTTCCGCCTGTCCGCCGCCGACTACTGCGTGCCGCAGCCATGAAGCGCGACGCCGCGGTGCGCGACCTGGTCTCCGAGCAGGAGTGGCAGGCCCGCGTCGAGCTCGCGGCTTGCTACCGGCTCATGCCGCTCTACGGCATGAGCGACCTGATCTACAACCACATCACGTCGCGCGTACCGGGCACCGACGACCGCATCCTGATCAACCCGTACGGCTGGCTGTACGAGGAGATCACGGCGTCCAGCCTCGTGACGATCGACCTGGCCGGCAACGTCGTCTTCAACCCGCACGACGACCACGGCATCAACGCGGCGGGCTACGTGATCCACAGCGCGGTGCACATGGCGCGGCACGACGTGGGCTGCGCCATGCACACGCACTCGCGCGCCGGCATGGCCGTCTCGGCGCTCAAGTGCGGGCTGCTGCCGCTGACGCAGACGGCGATGCGCTTCGCGGACATCGCCTACCACGACTACGAGGGGCCGGCCATCGACGAGGCCGAGCGCGAGCGGCTGGTGCGCGACCTCGGCGATGCGAGCGCCATGATCCTGCGCAACCACGGGCTGCTGGCCGTGGGCGCCGACGTGCCGCAGTGCTTCAACACCATGTACTGGCTGGAGATGGCCTGCCGCGCGCAGGTCAACGCGATGGCGTGCAACGCGGAACTGCTGATCCCGCCGAAAGACGTCGTGGACAAGACCTGCCACCTCTACAAGCCGCACGTGCGGCGTCCGCACGGCCTGCTGGAGTGGCCGGCGATGCTTCGCACGCTCGACCGGCGCGATCCTTCCTACAAGCAGTGATCCGTTTCGTTCCCCATGCGGGATGACGGCTAAGCCTTCGTCCACTGCCTCGCGATGAACCCGCACGTGGCCAGCAGCAGCTGGGCGTGCTCCGTCACGTTGGCCTCCATCCGATGACGCGGGCCGGCGACGGCGACGGCCAGCGTTTCCGAGTGCACCGACAGGAAGGCGGAAACGGCCCACACGTCGGGCACGTTCTCGCCGCGCGTGAGGAAGTAGCCGCGGCGGCGGCTCTCCAGGATGTCGGCGATCAGCGCTTCCTGGTCGGTCAGCGTGGCGCCCGTGATCGCCGGCAGCGCGCGGCCCGACATTTGCGCGCGCAGCTCGGCCTCCTTGAGGCTGCCCAGGAGCGCCTTGCCGATGGCGCTGGAATGCAGCGGCTTGAACTCGCCCGGTTTGGCGGAGTACCGGATCGAGTGCGGGCTCTCCACCACCTGGAGATAGATCACCGCGTCGCCCTGCCGCTTGCCCAGGATCACCGTCTCTCGCGAGGCGTCGCGCAGCCGCTCCAGCATGGGCATGACGCGTTCGACGAACGGATCCTTCTCGTGGATCGAGCGCGCCAGGTCGAAGAAGCGTCGCGTCGGGTACAGCGCCCTCGGGCGCGTCAGCGAGTACAGGTAGCCGCGAGCGGTGAGCGTGCCCACGATCGCGTGGCAGCTGCTCTTGGGGATGCCCGTCATCTCCGCCAGGTCCGTCAGCGACAACGGCTTCTGCACCTTGTCGAACGCTTCGAAGATGTCGAGCACACGCTCGACGGCGGTGACGGCGACGTTGCTCATCCTTGGCTTCGTTCAGCCCGCTGAACAAATCTCCTCGTGCTTTGATCCGGAAGGGTTGCCCGATGCAAGTTGTTCGAAATGCCGAACAACAGTTCTTTTCACCGAATCGCGGCGAATCTAGCATGACCGCCATGCAAGCCTCCACGAAGCAAGGCAGCGGCGAGAACGTCCGCATCGACGAGCGCAGCGGCGCGGTCTGGATCACCGTCGACCGCGCCCAGAAACACAACGCGCTCGCCCGCCCCGTTCTCAACGAGCTGGCCACCGCCGTGCGCAGCGCGGGCGCACGCGAGGACGTGCGCTACATCGTCGTCACCGGCGCGGGCGACAAGTACTTCGCGGCCGGCGGCGACCTGCGCGATCTCGCCAACGTGCGCGACGAAGCGGCCGTCATGGCGATGATGGAAGAAGCCGCCGCGGCGCTCGACGCGATCCGGCACTGCCCCGTCCCGGTGATCGCGCTGCTCAACGGCGACGCGATCGGGGGCGGCGCCGAACTCGCACTGGCCTGCGACATGCGCCTGCAGTCCGCCCATGCGCGCATCGGCTACATCCAGGCCAAGCTGGCCATCACCTCGGCCTGGGGCGGCGGCCCCGACCTGTTCCAGCTCATCGGCCCGGCCCATGCGATGCGCATGATGAGCCGGTGCGAACTGGTGGGGGCCGAGCAGGCGCTCGCCTGGGGCCTGGCGGACGCCGTGATCCGCGACGGTGCCGGAGGCGATGACCTCAAGGCCTTCCTCGAGCCGCTGGACGCCTGCGCGCCGCAGGTGCTGCGCGGCATCAAGGCCCAGGCCATCGCGGCGCGCCAGGGCGCGGGCTGGAAGGCGCACCGCGCCGTCGAACAGCAGCACCTGGTCCGCACCTGGCTGCACGACGACCACTGGGCCGCCTCCGAAAAGCTTTTGTCCAAAGGTTCCTGAGATGAACGCAAGAGACCCGAATCCGCCGGCCGAACTGGCCGAACCCGTGCTGGGGCCGGTGAGCCGCAGCGGCATTCCCGTGCCTACCGCCGTCGACGCGAGCGCCGTCAAGCCCGAGAACATCGGCAAGCCCGGCGAATACCCGTTCACGCGCGGCATCTTCCCCGACGGCTACCAGGGCCGGCTGTGGACCATCCGCCAGTACTCCGGCTTCGGCACCGCGGAGGAATCGAACGAGCGCTACAAGTTCCTGCTGCAGCAGGGCCAGACCGGCCTGTCGGTGGCGCTGGACCTGCCCACGCAGTGCGGCTTCGATCCCACCCACCCCATGGCCCGGCCGGAGATCGGCAAGGTCGGCGTGTCGCTGTCCAACCTGAGCGAGGCCGAGATCCTGTTCAAGGACCTGGACCTCTCGAAGATCTCGACCTCGTTCACGATCAACGGCACGGCCGCGATCATCTACGCGATGTACCTGGCCGTGGCCGACAAGCAGGGCGTTCCGCGCAGCAAGCTCACCGGCACGATCCAGAACGACATCCTCAAGGAGTACGTGGCGCGCGGCACCTGGATCTTCCCGGTGCGGCCGTCGATGCGCCTGATCGCCGACTCGATCCTGTACTCCAACGACGTCACGCCGCGCTTCAACCCGATCAGCATCGCGGGCGCGCACGTGCGCGACGCGGGCGCGACCGCCGCCGAGGAGATGGCGTACACGCTGGCCAACGGGCTGGCGTACGTGGAGGAGTTGAAGCGCCGCGGCGGCGACGTCGAGAAGTTCGCCAAGCGGCTCTCGTTCTTCTTCTACGTGCACATGGACTTCTTCGACGAGATCGCGAAGTTCCGCGCCGGCCGGCGCCTGTGGGCGCGCTTCATGAAGGAGCGCTACGGCGCCAACGATCCGAAGGCGCAGCACTTCCGCTTCGGCGTGGTGTGCGGCGGCTCCTCGCTGGTCGCGCCGCAGCCGTACAACAACGTGGTGCGGGTCGCGGTGGAAACCATGGCGGCGGTGTTCGGCGGCGCGCAGTCGATCTTCACCTGCGCATTCGACGAAGCCTTCCAGATCCCCACCGAGTTCTCGGCGGAGCTGGCGGTGCGCACGCAGCAGATGATCGCCTTCGAATCGGGCATCGGGCGCACGGTCGACCCGCTGGGCGGCAGCTACTTCCTGGAGCAGCACACCGATCGCATGGAGGAGGCCATCCTCAAGGTGATGAACGAGATCGACGCCTACGGCGGCGTGACCCCGGCCATCGAGGACGGCTGGATCCAGCTGCGCCTGGCCGAGCGCGGGCTGGAGCGCAAGCTGGACACCGACTCGGGCAAGAACGTGATCGTCGGCCAGAACCACTTCCGCAAGGAGGGCGAGCAGATCGGCGTCCGCGAGATCTTCAAGCTTGACCCGACCGTGGCGCAGCGGGCCCTGGAGAAGTTCCAGCGCGTGCTGGACACGCGCAGCCAGTCGGCGGTGGATGCGTCCCTCGCGAAGCTGGCAACCGCGGCCGCGAAGGACAGCGAGAACGTGATGCCTTACCTGGTGGACTGCTGCCATGCGTACGCGACGGTGGGCGAGATGGTCGCGTGCCTGAAGAAGGAATGGGGCGAATTCAAGGAGCCGGTGAACCTATGAACGATGTGAAGGAAGCCAGGCCTCTGGCGGGCAAGCGGATCCTGGTGGGCAAGCCGGGCCTGGATGGCCACGACATCGGCGCCAAGATCGTCGCGCTCACGCTGCGCGACGCCGGCGCCGAGGTGATCTACACAGGCCTGCGCCGCAGCCCCGCGCAGATCGCGCAGGTGGCTGTCGACGAGGGCGTGGACGCGGTCGGCCTCTCGATCCTCTCGGGCAGCCACAAGGAGCTGGTCGGCGACGTCATCTCCGAGCTGCGCGCGCACAAGGCGGGCGACGTGAAGGTGTTCGTCGGCGGCACGATCCCCGGCGAGGACCACGCCGCGCTGCGCGAACTGGGCGTGGCGGCCGTCTTCACCGCCGACATGCCGCTGGACAGGGTCGTCTCGCAACTGGCGGCGGAGCTGGCATGAAGGGCAACGGGCCGCTGGCCGGCATCCGCATCATCGAGGTCGGCCACATGCTGGCAGGACCTTACTGCGGGCTGCTGCTGGCCGACATGGGAGCCGAGCTGATCAAGGTGGAGCCGCCCGAAGGCGACATCGCACGCAAGGTCAGCCCGCATTTCATCGGCCCGCACAACGCCTACTTCGCGAGCCTGAACCGCAACAAGAAAAGCGTGGTGCTGGACCTGGCGAGCAGCGAGGGCCGCGCCCAGCTGCAATCGCTCGCGGCGACGTCCCATGCGCTGATCACCAACCTGCGGCCGTCGGCGATCAAGAAGCTCGGGCTCACCTACGCCAGCCTGAAGGAATGCAACCCGAAGATCGTTTGCGTTGCGCTCACCGGCTATGGCCTCGAAGGCCCCTACTCCGAGGCGCCGGCCTACGACTACGTGATCCAGGCATTGACGGGCGTGATGGCATTGACGGGCGATCCGTCTTCGCCGCCGACCAAGGCGGGCTACTCGGCCGTCGACAACTCGGCGGGCATCATGGCCGCCATGGGCCTGCTGGCCAAGATCGTCGAAGGCCGCGGCGGCCAGGTCGACGTCGCCATGTACGACGTGATGATGTCGCAGCTGAACTACCTGGCGGGCGCGTCGCTCAATGCGGGCGAGACGGTGGAGCGGCTGGCCAACTCCTCCCATCCGTACATGGTGCCGGCGCAGATCTTCCCGACGAAGGATGGCTGGCTGACGCTGTTCATCACGCACGACAAGTTCTGGCAGAAGTTCTGCACCGAGATCGGCCGGCCCGAGTGGGCGAGCGATCCGGTGTTCGCCACCATGGCGGCGCGCCGCGAGAACCGCTCGCGCGTGCTGGCGGCCATCGGCGAAGTGCTGATGCAGGCCGGCGCCGCCGAATGGGTGCGACGCCTGGCGCCGCTGGGCATCGTGGTCTCCGAAGTGGGAACCCTGGCGCAGGCGCTCGAAGGCGACCTCGCGAAGTCGCGCGACCTGGTGGTCCCGCTGGGCGACGCGAAGTCGGGACTGCGCGCTGTGGGCGCGCCGGTGAAGTTCGACGGGTTCTCGCCCGGCTACGGGATGCCGCCGCTGCTGGACGAGCATCACCAGGAAGTGCTGGGGAAGGCGATCGCGTGAGCAAGCCGCCGCTGGACCGCCACGCCCTGGGCCGGCGCCTCTCCAAACTGGCGAACGCCAGCACGGCGGACCTGGTGCAGCTGCAGCGGCTGGAGCCCTGCGCGAATCCGGCCCGGCGCATCGGCCTGACGGGCCCGCCGGGCGCGGGCAAGAGCACGCTGGCGGGACACCTCGCGTTGCATCGCGGCCGAGACCGGCGGCTCGGAGTGCTCGCCGTGGACCCGAGCAGCCCCAAGTCCGGCGGCGCCATCCTGGGCGACCGCATCCGCATGGACGAACTGGCCGGCAGCTCCGAGATCTACATCCGCTCGATCGGATCGCGCTCCGCGAGCGACGGACTCTCGGACAACCTGCCCGAGATGCTGGACGTGATGGACGAGTTCGGCTTCGACGAGGTGCTGCTCGAAACGGTGGGCGTGGGCCAGGCCGAGTACGCCGCGCGCGCGCAAGTGGACACGCTCGCGCTCGTGCTGCTGCCCGAAAGCGGCGACGTGGTGCAGGCGATGAAGGCCGGCATCATGGAGATGGCCGACATCTTCGTCGTCAACAAGTCCGACCTGCCCGCGGCGCAGAAGATGGCCACGGACATCCAGCGCATCAGCGCCCTTTCGCGCCGCCCCGAAGATGCGTGGCGGCCGCCCGTGCTGCTGGTGTCGTCGATGAAACCGGAGACCGTGTCAGCGCTGTCGGCGGCGATCGACCGGCACCAGGCCTGGCTGGCCGAGTCCGACAGGCGCGCGGCGCTGCTGCAGGCTCGCGCGCGCTATCGCCTGCGGCGGCTGATCGAGCGACGCGCGGCCGACGCGGTCGCATCGCTCGATGCGAAGACGCTCGAGGCGCCGCTGGAGCAGCAGCTCGAACAAGCCTTGCAGGAGATCCGCAGGCTCTCCACGACCCACTGACAACAGGAGACAAGACCATGCTCAAGCAGATCCGCCGCTGGGCCGCGCTCTTCGCGCTGGCCTCCTTCGCGCTCGCCGGCCACGCGCAGGAGTTTCCCAACAAGCCGGTGAAGATCCTGGTGCCGCAGACGCCGGGTGGCGCTTCGGACTCGCTGGCGCGCATCGTGGCGCAGAAGCTGGCCGAGAAATGGGGCCAGCCCGTGGTCGTGGAGAACCGTGCCGGGGCCGGCGGCAACGTGGGCATGGAGGTCGTGGCCAATTCGCCGGCGGACGGCTACACGCTCCTCATGAGTTACGTGGGCACGCACGCGATCAACGGCTCGCTCTACAAGAAGCTGCCCTTCGATCCGGAAAAGGACTTCGCGCCGGTCGCCACGCTCGCCACGCTTCCGTTCGTCGTGGTCGTCAAGTCGGATGCGCCGTTCAAGACCCTCCCGGAACTGGTCGCGGCGGCGAAGAAGAGCCAGCTCACCTACGGCTCCGCGGGCAACGGTTCGGTGAACCACCTGCTGGGCGAGATGTTCAACGCGGCTGCGGGCGTGAAGCTGGTGCACGTGCCTTACCGCGGCGCGGCGCCCGCCATGCAGGACCTGATGGGCGGACAGATCAACGTCGTGTTCACCAGCCTGCCCTCGGTTTCGGGCCACATCAAGCAGGGCACGCTGCATCCCATCGCGGTCACCAGCGCCAAACGCGCAGGCTCGTTCGCGAACATCCCGACCATCGCCGAATCCGGCTTCAAGGATTTCGACGTCAACCCCTGGTTCGGGCTGTTCGCGCCGGCCAAGGTGCCGCCGCAGGTGGTCCGCAAGATCAACGCCGACGTGAACGAAGTGCTCAAGTCAAAGGATGTGGTCGACAAGTTCTCCGCCCAGGGCGCCGAGCCCTACATCACCGACCCGCAGCAGTTCGCCGGCGTGCTCAAGGCGGATATCGCCAAATGGAGCCAGGTGGTCAAGGCGTCCGGCGCGTCCGTCGACTGAAGGCCCGAGATGAGCCCCTCCAAGGTCTACCTGAAGGTCAACCGCGTGGCGGCCGAGATCGTGGCCCAGGCGCGCGAGGTCACCGTGGCCGACGTGCACGAAGCCATGGGCCCGCCCGGCCGCGCGGCGCTGATGTCGGCGCGGATGCGCCCGCTCAAGGATGGCCAGAAGATCGCCGGGCCGGCCGTCACGGCGTTCTGCTGGCCCGGCGACAACCTGATGATGCACCGCGCGCTGTACCTCTCGCAGCCCGGCGACGTGCTGGTGGTCGTCTGCCAGGCCGAGCTGTCGGGCGCGCAATGGGGCGACCTCGCCACCCGCTACGCGTTGCAGAAGGGCCTGGCCGGCGTCGTGGTCCAGGGCTGCGCGCGCGATGTCGACCAGGTGCGCGCGCTAGGCCTGCCGGTGTGGTCCACCCACATCTGGCCGATCCATCCCGACAAGTCGGGACACGGATTCGTGAACGCGCCGGTGGTGTGCGAAGGCGTGAACGTGCGACCGGGCGACCTGATCATCGCGGACGGCGACGGCGTCATCTGCGTGCCGCGCGGCGAGGCCTCGCGCGTCGTCTCCGCGGCGCAAGGGAAGATGCGCAAGGAAGACGAGGCCGCGGAGAAGGTGCGCGCCGGGGCTGCCGTGTGGGACCTGAGCGGCGCCGCCGAGATCTATGCGCGCATGCAGGTCGAAGAGATCGACGGCGCCTACGACGACTGAATGACGCCGCGTCCCACCGGCGCCTGGACCGCGCTGGCCATCACGCTAGCCGTGCAGGCCCTGGTGTCGATGGCGGTCCTCACCGTCCCGGCGATGGCGCCGGCCATGGCGCAGTCGCTCGGCGTGTCGGCCACGCTGATCGGCGCGTACATCGCGGTCGTCTACAGCGGCGCCATGATCGCGAGCCTGATGGCCGGGCCGCTGGTTGTGCGCTTCGGCGCGATCCGCATCAGCCAGCTCGGGCTCGTGGTCTGCGCCGCGGGGCTCGCCCTGCTCGCGCTCACGCCCGCACTCCCCGCCGCGTTCATCGGCGCGTTCCTCATCGGCGTCGGCTACGGGCCCATCACGCCCGCCAGTTCGCACCTGCTGGCCAGGACCACCCCCGCCCATCGCGCGTCCCTGGTCTTTTCCATCAAGCAGTCCGGCGTGCCGCTGGGCGGCGTGATGGCGGGCGCGTTCGTTCCGGCCCTGCTCATCGCCGGCGGCACCGAAGCTGCCCTGCTGGCCGTGGCCGCAGGCAACCTGGTGTGCGCCCTCATCGCCGAACCGATGCGGCCGCCGCTCGATGCGGACCGGGAGCCGGGGCGCCCCCTGAGCTTCACGAGCCTGGTCGGGCCGTTGCGCCTGGTCGCGTCGCATGCGGACCTGGCGCGCCTGGCCTCGTATTCGTTCATCTTCTCCGCCGTGCAGATGTGCCTGGCCACGTACCTCGTGACCTACCTGCATTCGGCGCTGGGCTTTGGCCTGGTGGCGGCCGGCGCGGTCCTTTCGACGGCGCAGGTCGGCGGCGTCATCGGCCGGATCGTGTGGGGCTACATCGCGGACCGTTGGCTCGCTCCCCGCCTCATGCTGGCGGTGCTGGCCGGCCTGATGGCCCTGTGCTGCGGTGCCACCGCCGCCCTGCAGGCCGGCAGCCCCATGCCGCTGCTGCTCGCGCTGATGGTGGTGTTCGGTGCTTCGGCGACGGGCTGGAACGGCGTCTACCTCGCCGAAGTCGCCCGGCTCGCACCGGCAGGCCATGCGAGCGCGGCCACGGGCGGCTCGCTCGCGGTGACGTTCCTGGGCGTGGTGCTCGGGCCGGTGCTGTTCGGCCTGTTGTCGGGCGCATTCGACAGCTACCGCGCCGGCTACCTCGCATTGGCGCTCCCCGCGGCCTGGTGCGGCTGGCAGCTGGTTCGCCACGCACGACGCGTCGTGACTGCCTGACCGCAGGTCTCACCGGCTGCGCTAGGCGCCCAGGATGGTTTCGAACCGCGCCGCAGCTGCCAGGAGCTGCGCGTCATCGCCGCACGTGCCGGCCAACTGCAAGCCGACGGGCAGGCCCAACTGGGTGCGGCCGCACGGAACGGTGATGGCGGGCATCCCGGTGAGGTTGAACGGCAGCGTGCAGCGCGTCAGTGCCGGATGGATGGGAAAGGTGCCTGCGCCGATCTCCACCGTCGGACCCGGCTCGGGCGCGGGCGTGACGACCGCCGGCGTGATCAGGACATCGGCGCCCTTTTGCAACGGGGCGTGCAGCGACGAGCGCAGCGTGCCGCGCAACCGCTGCGCCTTGATGTAGTCCACCGCGCGAAGGAACTGGCCGGTCTCCAGCCGCACGCGGACCTCGTCGCCGAGACCTTCCGGACGGCGAAGCCCCCTGTCCATGTGGACCTGCGCGGCTTCGGCGCAGATGGTGAAGAACTGCAGGGTGGGCGCCAGTTCAACCGCGTCGACAGCGCCTGCGTCGATGGACACGCCCGCGCGTCGAAGCTTGTCGAGGGCGGCCTCGTAGATCTCCCGCACTTCCGGATCGATGGGATCCAGGAAGTAGTTCGACACGGCGAACGCCCGCAGGTCCGCGGCAGCCGGGCGCGCAAGCGCTCCTTCGGGCAGGCCCGCCATGATCTCGGTCAGCAGCACATGGTCCAGCGCCGACTTGGCGAAGGTGCCGACGTGGTCGAGCGACCATGCCAGCGGCAGCACGCCTTCCAGCGGGATCAGGCCGAAGCTGGACTTGAAGCCGGAGATGCCGCACAGCGCTGCCGGCATGCGCACCGAGCCGGCCGTGTCGGTGCCCAATGCGATGTCGGCCATGCCGGTGGCCACGGCGACGGCCGATCCGCCGCTGGATCCGCCCGCAAGGCGCTCGCCACGTCCGGGATGCCGCACACGGCCATCGTGCGGGTTGTCGGTCGTCGCGCCGTAGGCCAGTTCGTGCATGGTCGTCATGCCGACCACGATCGCATCCTCGCGTTGCAGCCGCTGCACGCATTCGGCGCTGGATGCGGGCCGTTGCACAGGAAGGGATCGGGTACCGAACGTCAGGGGCATGCCCGCGACTGCAAGGCAATCCTTCACCGCCACCAGCACGCCCGCCAGGCGGCCCACCCGCTCGCCGCGTGCGGCGCGATCCCGGAGCGCCCTGGCCTGCTCGATCGCGCCCATCGCATCGACATGGCGCATGGCGTTGAGCGCGGCGCCCGCGTCGGTCGCAGCCAGCGCCGCTTCGACGCGAGCGACGGGATCGGTCCGTCCGCGGCTCACATCCTGCGCCAACCGGTACAGGCTGCCTGAATGCGGCGCCGTGCCCGCCGGCAATGCACCTGCGGTGGCAGGCCCGATCGGCGGGCAGTCGTCGCCGGTGTCCGCGTTGGCCAGCCGCTGCAAATCCGGCAGCGCAGAGGCCAATCGTTGCGACCACAGCGGCGCGCGGTCCGCATGGGGCGTCCCGAAGACTGCTGCGGCCGCGTTAACGTAGGCCTCGATCTGATCTGTCACGGTCGGCCCCTCATGCCATCCCGTGCCGCTTACCTGGCCGCAACGTGCAGCAGGTCCTTCGACGCCAGCGGGCCAGTGAGCATGCCGTGCTTGCGCATCAGCGCCAGCGACGCATCCACGGACCTGGGATCCACCGTCTTCTTGAAAGGCGCGACGTGCAGCTTCTTGAGCCGATCCTCCGGCAGCTTCGTGAAGCTGGCGATCAGCTTGACCCATTCCGGCGAGCCGGCGTTGGAGTTCATCCAGTCGATGCCCTTGTCCAGTCCGCGCACGAACGCGTCGATCGTCTTCGGGTTGGACTTGATGAAGGACTCCGTTGCGACGTACTGCGAGATCGACATGCCCTTCTGCACGCTGTGGAAGGGCCAGCCCACGAGTTCCAGCGCTCCGCTGTCGATGCCGGTGGACAGGAACGGGTCGACCAGCACGCCGGCATCGACCTGCCCGCCCTTGATCGCGTCCGTCATCTGGGGAAACGGCACCTCCACGTAGGTCACGCGGGACGGGTCACCTCCGGTGGCCTCGACCCAGGCGCGCGAATACAGCCAGATGACGTTGGAACGGTTGTTCACCGCGACGCGCTTGCCCTCGAGGTCCTTGCCGGTCTTGAAGCCCTTGCCCCGGGCTGCCACCAGCGCCGTGCCCTCCGGCGGCGCATCCGGTGCGTTGGCTGCGGGCGCGATGATCTTGAACCCGAGACCCTGGGCCGCGCCCAGGGCCGTGGAGACGATGTTGCTGAAGGCCACCTGCACCTGGCCCGCCGCCAATGCAGGCAGCCCCACCGCGCCGCCGGCGGTCGGCGTCAGGTCGACCTCGAGCCCTTCCGCGGCGAAGAAGCCCTTCTGGATCGCCGCATGCAGCGCGGCCGTGTCGATGATGGGCACGACGCTGGCACGGATCTTCACCGGCGCCTGCGCCAGCGCGGCCAGCGGGCTGAGTCCGGCCACGGCGGCGGACGCGGCGACGCGATGGAACTGGCGGCGGGAAAGAAGGCTCATGCAGGTCTCCGTGCTTTGGAACCGGGGCTGCGAGTGTTGCGGCCCCGAGCCTTCGAAGCCAGCGAAATTTGCGCGATGCGCAGAAAACGTAGCCCTTTGGAGCCAAGTTGGCCGTGGATCGCCTGAGCGCCTCAGATCGCGTAGATCACACCCGCCGCACCCGCCACGACCAGGCTTCCCGCCCAGACGACGTCGAGGTTCAACCACGCCCGCCGCAGGAAACCAAGGCCCAGGTACCGGTAGACGGCCCAGGCGATGAGCAAGCCCGCCAGCAGCATCGCCACAGTATGCACGGTGGCCACCGCCAGCGCGGTGGCGACGTTCGACGACCCCAGCGCGCGAACGACGGTCGCATGGGCCGCGGCCGCCCTGCCATCGGCAGAGGACGGCTCGCAGAGCCCCAGCGTGAAGGGCAGCAGCATGAGCCCGGCGCCGTGCGCGGTCGCCATCCAGAACGACCACCAGGCCAGTTGCGTCGGGCGGATGCGCGCCAGCGCCCGCGGATGCCGCCGCTGCACGAGGCGGTAGATGCCGTAGAGCAGGACCAATGCGCCCGCGCCCAGCTGGATCGTGCGGCTCCAGGACACATAGCCCGCGAGCCAGGCGAACGGCACCAGCGCGACCGACATGGCTGCGAGGTGTCCGCCGCCCAGCGGCAGCAAGGTCGCGAAGACGGCGCGGTCCGCTTTCTCGGCAAGCCCGTTCGCGACCGCCAGCGGCCAACCCATCGCCGGGTTGAGGCCGTGGTAGATGCCGAGCGCGACGACGGTGAGCCAGAGCGCCGCGGTGCTGCTCAAGCCGAGGGGTAGCAGAAGGAATCGGTGGAACAGTCGCCGCCCTGCAGGCGGACCTGGTGCGCGCCGTAGCCGTCGCCGAACTCGACGTAGAAGTCCGGGTCGAGTTCGAGCCCGCCCTGCGGCGTGGTCCTGCACATCACCTGCACGCCCGGGATCCCGTCCGGATAGAACTGGCGGTCCCATGTGCTGTACAGGGAATTCGTGAAGAACACGCGGCGGCCGTCGCGGCTGATCTCGGTCATCTGCGGACCGCCGCCGAAGGCACGGCCATTGGGGTGCTTCTGGCGCCCGGCGATGCCGCCGAGGCGCACGCTTCCCGACAAGGTCGGCTTGAAGGGATCCGTGACGTCGTACTGCCGCAGTTCGCCGGTGCCCCAGCAGGCCACGTACAGGAAACGGTCGTCCATCGACAGGTCGATGTCGCTGATGAGAGGCGGAACGGCCGCGAAGCCCTTGAGCAGGTCGGGCAGTTGCGAGGGGTCCGCCGGCTCGGGCGGCACGGTCGCGGTCTTGCGCGCGTGGAACTTCCCGCCTTCGCGCCACCAGGTCCAGATCGACGCCTCCAGGTTGGTCGTGTCGACGACGACGCCGACGAAACCGTAGTCGCGGCTCGGGTCGTGCGCTGGCCGGATCTCCAGCACCATCTGGTGGTTGGCGCCCAGGTCGATCGTCTGCACGTGGCGACGGTCGCGCAGCTGCCAGAAATGCAGGCTGTGGCCGTACTTGTTGCCCAGCAGGTCCTCGGCGACGATGCCGTTTTCGAACTGCGGCGGCAGGGCCCACTCGCTCGACACCATGTAGTCGCGCGGCAGGTTCCACCAGAAGTCGTAGTGCAGCTGCTGCGGCCCGCGGTCGATCTCCCACCGGCCCAGCACCTCGAAGGTCTGGCAGTCCATGACGAAGATCCCCGGCGGGCCGAGCGTGCCGCTGGTTCCGCCGCCGCCGAGCGTGCTGACGTAGATGCCTTCCGGGCCGCAGTGCACCGTGTGCGGACGTGAATACCCCGTCTTGCTGCGGATCTCATCCGGCTCGATCGTCTTGACCAGCCTGGGCTGCCGCGGGTCCGGCTCGGTGTCGAACACGTACATGCGCGACGAGCGCATGCCGGGCACGACCAGGTAGCGCCGCTTCACGAACGCATTGCACGAGAGAGGCGACAGGGCCGAGCTGCACGCGTTCCATCCGAAATGGTGGAGCTCGTCGCCGCGGTTCGGCAGTTCGACACGGTTCAGCACCGTTCCGTACGTGGCGGAACGCTCGTCGACGTCGACCACCGCCAGCGCGTCGGGTCGCGAGCGGTCGGACGACAGCAGGGCCGTGTACGCGAGGTGTTCCGGTTCCGCCTGCATGGCAAGGCGGGGCGATGGATGGAAGGTCGGGTCCGGTCGCACGTTCTCCATGGCGCACCTCCTTGCGTGGCGACGCGAACCGTAGTCCGCGAACCCCAGAAGTCAAGGCGCTCCGCTGGAGGGTCACCGGCATCGGCTGAGGTGGAGCCGGCGGGCGAGCGTGCTGATGACTACCATTCGAAGGATGAGTGCCCAGGCCGATTTCGCAGCGTATTGCACGGAGCTGCTGGCGCCTGCCGGTGAAGTGCGCTGCAAGCGCATGTTCGGTGGGTACGGCCTGTATGTCGACGACGTGTTCGTCGCGATCATCGCGGGCGACGCGCTGTACCTCAAGGCCGACGAACAGACCCGGCCTCGCTTCGAGGCGGCGGGCGGCCACCGGTTCGAGTACAGGCGGCAGGGAAAGCTGCAGGGCCTGGCATTCTGGACCGCGCCGGCCGAGGCGATGGATTCGCCGGCGCTCATGCGGCCTTGGGTGCAGCTCGCGCTGGATGCCGCGCTTCGCGCGCGCTGGGATCGTCGGCGGCGGCGTTGAGACGCTCCGCGGCGACGCCGTCCCAACTGAGGTACTTGATTTCGAGGAATTCCTCGATGCCGTACTGCGAGCCTTCGCGGCCCAGGCCGCTTTGCTTCACGCCGCCGAACGGCGCCACCTCATTGGAGATCAGGCCGCAGTTGATGCCGACCATCCCCGATTCCAGCGCTTCGGCAATACGCCAGATCCGGGAGTGATCGCGGCTGTACAGGTACGCCGCGAGCCCGAACTCTGTGTCGTTCGCCATCGCGACGACCTCGGCCTCGGTGTGGAAGCGGAACAGCGGCGCGACGGGACCGAAGGTCTCCTCGCAGGAAATCGCCATGCCCGGCTTCACATCGACCAGCACCGTGGGCTCGAAGAAGAAGCCGCCAAGCCTATGGCGCTTACCGCCGCAGATCACCCTGGCGCCGCCCCGCAGTGCGTTCTCCAGGTGGGATTCCACCTTCGCGACAGCCGCGTCGTCGATCAGTGGCCCCTGCTGAACGCCAGCTTCCAGGCCATCGCCGACCTTCAATTGCCGCACGCGCACCGCAAGCTTCTGCGCGAACGCGTCGTAGATGCCGTTCTGGACAAGTACCCGGTTCGCGCTGATGCAGGCTTGGCCGGTATTGCGGAATTTGCAGGCGATCAAGCCTTCGACGGCGGCATCGACGTCCGCATCGTCGAACACAATGAAGGGAGCATTGCCGCCCAGCTCCATCGAGCACTTCTTGATGGTCGCCGCCGATTGCTGCAGCAGCGTGCGCCCCACCTCGGTGGACCCGGTGAACGTCAACTTTCGAACGAGCGCGTGCGAGGTGAGCACGCCGCCGAGCGCCCGCGTGTCGTTGCCGGTGAGCACGTTGAACACGCCCGCTGGCACGCCGGCGCGCAACGCCAGTTCGGCCAAGGCGAGCGCCGTCATCGGCGTCTGGGTAGCCGGCTTCACGACCATCGAGCAACCCGCGGCCAGGGCCGGGCCCGCCTTGCGGGTGATCATGGCCGCCGGGAAGTTCCAGGGGGTGATCGCGGCGCACACGCCGATGGGCTGCTTGAGGACGACGATCCGCTGCGTGCTCCGGGGTGCAGGGATCACGTCGCCGCGAACGCGCTTCGCCTCTTCCGCAAACCACTGCAGAAAGGACGCGGCGTAGTCGATCTCGCCACGCGCTTCGGCGAGAGGCTTGCCCTGCTCCAGCGTGATGAGCGTCGCCAGGTCATCGCGGTGTTCCAGCGTGAGCTGGTACCAGCGATGGAGGACTTCCGACCGCTCCTTCGCGGTCCGTGCGCGCCAGAGCCGAAAGGCCCGATCGGCGGCTTCGATGGCCGCCACAGCTTCCGCCTCGTGGCAGCGTGGCAGTTCGACCAGCTTCTCGCGGGTGGCCGGGTTGTGCAGGGCGTAGTGACCATGCGGCGTGGACGTCAACCACTGCCCGTCTATGCAGGCGCCGGTCCGCCACAGCGCGGCGTCCTTCAGGAGATGCTTCATGCTCACTTGGCCTTGTACTGCTTGGTCAGGATGTAGGTGGCGAGGATGGACACCAGGAAGGTCACGGCGATCAGGATGAAGGCCATGGCGGCGCCGAAGGGCCAGTTCGATGCCACGGCGATCTGCTTGTAGAGCACGGGCGCCATCATCTTGAAACTGGGGCCACCGAGGAGGAATGGCGTGGCGTAGGCATTCATCGCGACGGTGAACACGAGGATCGCGCCAGCCGCGACGCCAGGCAGCGACAGGGGCAGCACGATCTTCAGGAATGCCACCGCGGGTGAGGCACCAAGGTTCTGCGCCGCGTCAGCCAACGTGAAGTCGATGCTCTCCAGCACGCCTTGCAGGGTGAGCACCATGAACGGCAGAAGCACACCCACCATGCCCAGATAGACCGCCAGCGGCGTGTACAGCAGCTCGATCGGCTGATCGATGACGCCGAGCGTCTGCAGCGAGACGTTGATGAAGCCTTGCCGCCCCAGCACCGCCATCCAGCCTGCGGCCCGCACCACGTTGCCGACGAGCAAGGGAAACAGCACCAGCACCACGAGCATGCTCTTCCAGCGGGAGCGGGTTCGCGCCAGGTGATAGGCCAGCGGAAAACCGAGCACCAGCGTCGTCAGTACGCAGAGTGTGGCAACACCGAAGGTAGTGGCGAGGACCGCCCGGTAATAGGGCTCGCTCGCGAAGCGGATGTAGTTCTCGAGCGTGAACGCCTCCGTCATCAGCTGCTGCGCGGTGAACCGGTTGAAGCTGTAGCGGAACAGCGTGACCAGCGGCACCACCAGCAGCAGCCCGACCACAAGAAGCGCCGGGCCGAGGCCCAGCGCCCGGGTAGGCAGGCCGGCTGCGCTGCGGGGAAACGACAGGACCAAGACTCCTTACCCCTTGAAGCGCTGGTTCCAAAAGTCCAGCATCTCGCTTGCCTTCGCCGCGTTGTGCGCGAAGTCGGGCTTCATGAAGCGCTCCCGTTCCTGGTCGGTGAAGCCGACCTTTGCCGCGACGTCGGGGGGCATGCCCGCATTCTTCGTGGTCGGCACCTGGCCCAGGCCGAGCGCCATCGAGCGCTGGATTTCCGGCAGCAGAGCCGCGCCGAGCACCTGGTGCGCCTCGCGCGGAAAGCCGGAGTTGCGCGTGACGGCCATCTCGAAGTTCACCGGGTAGGCCCCCTCCTTCGGCATTCCGTAGCGGACCGGCAGGCCAGCCTCCATCCACTGGTAGGCACGGCCCTTCCACATGATGGCCGCATTGATTTCGCCACTCTTGAACGCATTGCCCACCGCCTCGTTCGAGGAGTAGACGCGCATGCCCTGCTGCTTCAGTTTCATCAGCGCGTCGTAGCCAGGCGCGAAGTTGGAGGTGCTGCCGCCGTGGGCCACAGCGGCCATCGGGATCACCTTGTCGTAGGAGAGGTCGGCCAGGCCGACCTTGTATTCGGCGCGCCAGAGGTCGGCGATCGCCGTCGGCGCCTTCACCTTGTCGCTGTAGACCAGCACCAGGGCGCTGTACATCGTCGGCAGCGAATGCGGCTTGCGGAATTCCTCCAGCAGGTTGGCGTAGCCGGGTATCAGCGCGGGATCCAGCGGGCGCAGGGCATTGGCCTGGCTCATGAGGTAGACGTCTGAATCCACCAGGAACGTGATGTCCATCGCGTTCTGCGGCCGATTCAGCTGGGACAGCATCTTGGTCTTGCGGGCGGCGGGCGTGCCCACATCGAGCTTGACGTCGATGCTGTTGCCGTCCTTGACGGTCTTCACCATCTGCATCAGCAGCCGCTCGGTGTCGCCGCCCCACGTGCCAAGAACCACCGGGCCGCCGGCGGCGCGGCTCCACGGCGCCGCCACCGCGGCGCCGAAGCCCGCGGCAAACTGGAGGACCTGTCTTCTGGAGGGGGAGTGGATCATCGCAATACCTCGTGGTGGGTGGGTCAGTGTTCGGGGAGCAGACGCACGCTTTCCGGCGCCCAGCCGATGCGGCAGTTGCCGGTCGCGTCGAAAACGGGGTTCGTCTCGTCGATTCCGCTCGGCGCGCTCACGGAGAGCTCGAGCCCGGAAGGCAGCTGCACCACGTGCTCGGTGCTGGCGCCCTGGTAAGTGCGCGAACGCCGAACGGCGGTGAACGTGTTGCGCACCTGTGCCGAGCGTTCGCCAATGACGATGTTCTCAGGGCGAAGGCAGAGGATGGCCCGCTCACCGGCCGACCAGCCGGAGGTGTCGCACGCAATCGAGATCCCGGCGTCGGACTGGAACTCCCTGTCGCCAGCGATGCGGCCCCCGAGCAGGTTGGCGCGGCCGAGGAAGTTGGCCACGAACGCATTGGCGGGCTTGCTGTACACCTCTGCGGGCGAGCCGACCTGCGCAACCTTGCCTTCGCTCAGGATCACCAGCCGGTCGGCCAGCGCAAGTGCCTCGGCCTGGTCGTGGGTGACGAATACCGTCGTGAGTCCGAGCGATTGCTGCAGGGTGCGCATCTCGAGGCCCACGCTCTGGCGCAGCTTGGCATCGAGGTTGGAAAGCGGCTCGTCCAGCAGGAAGACGTCGGGCCGCACGATCAGGGCGCGCGCCACCGCCACCCGCTGCTGCTGCCCGCCCGACAGTTCTCGTGGGTACCGTTGCGCAAGGTGCTCCAGTTGCACGAGTCGCAACGCTTCCACCGAACGCCTGTCGATCTCCGCCGGATCCGCGCGGCGCATGCGCAGGCCGAACCCGACGTTCTGCGCCACCGTCATGTGGGGAAAGAGCGCATAGCTCTGGAACACCATCGCGGTGTTCCGCTTGTGCGGCGGCGCCCGCGTCACGTCGCGGCCGTCCACCAGGATGCGACCTGACGTGGGCTCCACGAAACCAGCGATCATTCGCAGGATCGTCGTCTTGCCGCATCCGCTCGGGCCGAGCAAGGCGACGAATTCCGACTGGCCCACTTCCAGCGACACCTTGTCGACTGCGGCGGGCGCGGCGCCATAGCGCTTTTCGAGCGACTGCAAGCTCAATGTGCTCATCACACCACCCTGCTCAATTTGACGTACTTGTCGGTGATCACCAGCAGCGTGGCGATCAGCACCACCTGCAACGTGCTGGCCGCGGCGACGGTGGGATCCATGTTGAATTCCAGGTACTGCATCAGCGCGATCGGGAAGGTGCTCGCCCCGGGGCCCACGAGAAACAGCGATATCTCGAGGTTCTCGAAGGAAATGATGAAGCTGAACAGCACCGCGGCGATCATTCCGGCGCGCAGCTGGGGCAGCGTCACCATGAAGAAGGTGCGCAACGGGGATGCGCCGAGGTTCATCGCAGCTTCCTCGAGCGAGCGATCCAGCCCGGTCAGGTTCGCGGAGATCAGCCGCACAGACCAGGGCAGCGTCAGCAGCGTGTGCGCCAGCGTGAGACCACCGAGCCCCTGCGACAGGTCCAGGCCCGTGTGGTCGGCCATGGACAGGAAGAACAGGTACAGCGCGATGCCCAGCACGATATTCGGCACCATCAGAGGGGATACCAGCAGGGTTTGCAGGAATTGCGTGCCCGGCAACCGGCTGCGCTGGAGCACGAGGCTCGCGGCGGTGCCGATGATCACCCCCGCGCATGCGGCCATGAGGGCCACCTTCGCACTTGTCACCAGCCCGGACACGAAGGCTTCGCGCTTCAGCGCAGCTTCGAACCAGCGCACCGTGTACCCCGGCGGCGGGAAGGTGAGGAAGGTGCTGTCGTAGAACGCAGACCAGGCCACGAACACCACCGGGAGCAGCATCAATCCCATGACGGTGACGTTCACCGTCCCCAGCACCATGCGCCCGATCCGCGGCTTCATTTCGCCAGCGCTCCCGCGGGCACTGCCTCGTTGGCCTTGCGCTGGGCTGCCTGCTCCCTCTGCCGGATCACGTCTTCGCAGACGCGGTCGATATGGCGGCCCAGCAGTCGCTCCGCTTCGTCGATGCGGCCGTCCAGCACCGCGCGCGTGATCGCCAGGTGCTCCTGCCGCGCCGACTCCAGCGTCGAGGTCTGCAGCAGCGGCTGACGTACCACGTAGAGGAAGTCAGTCAGCGTGGAGAGGAACTGCTCCAGCCAGCTGTTCCTTGCCCGCTCCAGGAAGAAGCCGTGGAACGCCCGGTCTGCATCCATGAAGCCGCCAGGCGCGGTGAGCTCGGCCCGTTCCAGCAACTGATGGATCCGCGTCAGTTGCTCCATGTCCTTGGCGCTGAGCCGCTGGCACGCCTCGCGCAGCGCAAGGCACTCCAGGGCACGCCGGACCTGGAAGCAGGCGCGGATGTCGACAGTTGTCGGTTCGATCACCCGCGCACCGCGCCTGCCTTCCAGCTCCACGAGGCCGTCACCGTTCAGGAGACGAAGCGCCTCGCGCACCGGCGTGGCGCTGACGCCCAGCGTCTCCGACACCGCTTGTTCGCTCAGGTGCTCCCCTTGCTTGATCTGCCCGGAAATGATCTGCTGCCGCATCCAGGTGTAGACCTGGTCGCTCAGCGTGTTCTTGGCGATCTCCGGTTTGGGCATCGCAGTGCTCCGCTCAGACCTTGATGCGGGACGGATCGCCGCCACCGAGCACCACCACGGGCTGCTCGATCGGCAGGTGCACCCCGACGGACTGCCGCTTTGCGAGCTGGTAAACGCGCGCGGCCGCGGCCACGTCCCACAGGCCGATACCGTGCGACTTGAACACCGTGATCGCGTCAGCGCTCGTACGCTTCGGCGTGTCGCTGGCGACGACCTGACTCAGTTCGAGCACGTCCTGCCACTTGAGCTTGCCTTCCTTGACGGCAAGCACGAACTCAGCCGCTTCCGCCTTGGACTGCTCGACGTCGTCGACGGCGAGCACGTCGGCGCGCTCCAGGACGCGGCTGTCGGCTTCACGGCAGGTGATCTTCATGGCGCCCACCAGGTTCACGTGGGTGCCGGCGCGCAACCAGTCGCCGAAGAGCACGGGCTCCATGCTCGACGTGATCGTCGTCACGATGTCGGCTTCGCGAACGGCATCGCGCGCGGTGGGCGCGGGTTCCACCGGGATCCCCAGCTTGCGCGTCATCTTTTCGCAGAACGCGACGACGTTGGCGGGCGTCCGGCTCCACGCGTAGACCCGCTCGATCGGGCGGGCGGCGCAGACGGCTTCCAGCTGTGTCGGCGCGTGGTGCCCGGTGCCCAGGATCGCAGCGACCTTGCTGTTCGCACGGCTCATGTACTTTGTCGCGATCGCGGTCGCGGCGCCGGTGCGGATGCGACTGATGTTCTCGGACTCCATCAGCGACTGCAGTTCACCGGTCTCCGCAAACAGCATCAACCAGAACCGGGCGCCTTCCGGACCGACGGTGTACGTCTTGAATCCCATGCTGCCGATGCTGGGGATCGCAGCAGGCAGGACCGAGACGGAGCCCTTGCCGCCCTTGACGATGGTGCGCGGTTTGTTGAACGCCAACCCGAGACCCTGCTCCCTGATGGGCTGCTCCAGCGCGTCGATGGCCTCTTTCAGCGACAACAGCTCGTCAACCTGCTTCTCGTTCAAAAACAACGCCATGCTCTCTCCTTGTCTATTTTCAATATTCTATAGACTATTGCGCGGCGGTCAAGCGAAAAGTTCGGCGGGTCAAGTGCGGCTCGCAATCCGCCGGTGTCGCTGGGGCGCGGAAGGGTTCGGCGAACGTGGGCCGCTTTTGTTGAGCCCCGGACCTTCACGCTCCCATCCAGCCAGGGGGTGACGGCGTTCTCGAGCTAACTGAACGCCGGAGCGAGGCCATCCCAGCAGAGATACTTCGTCTCGAGGAACTCCTCGATGCCGTAGTGAGAGCCTTCGCGTCCCAACCCGCTCTGCTTCACGCCGCCGAATGGGGCAACTTCGTTGGAGATCAGTCCGCAGTTGATGCCGATCATCCCGGACTCGATGGCAGAAGACGCGCGCCAGATGCGCGCGGCGTCGCGGCTGTACAAGTAGGCAGCGAGACCAAACTCCGTCGCGTTGGCGACCGCGAAGGCATCCTCGTCGCGCTCGAACCGGAACAGGGGCGCTACGGGCCCGAAGGTTTCCTCCCGGGCCACCGCCATGTGCGTGGTGGCGCCGGCGATCACCGTGGGCTCGAAGAACCGGCCACCCAAGGCGTGGCGCTTGCCGCCGTGCAGCACAGTGGCCCCTGCGGCCCTGGCATCGGCGATGTGCTGCTCCACCTTGGCGACCGCCGCGTCGTCGACGAGCGGCCCCAGCTGCACGCCCGGTTCGAGGCCGTTGCCGACGCGCAGCTTCGCCACTCGCTCCACGAGCTTGGCGGCGAAGACGTCGTAGACGCCCGCCTGGACCAGCACGCGATTGGCACTGATGCAGGCCTGCCCGGTGTTGCGGAACTTGGCGGCCACCACGCCGTCGGCGGCTGCGTCCAGGTCCGCATCGTCGAAGATGATGAAGGGCGCATTGCCCCCCAGCTCCATGGAACACTTCTTGATCGTTGCTGCGGCCTGGGCCAGCAGCACGCGGCCCACTTCGGTGGACCCGGTGAAGGTGATCTTGCGCACCAGCGGATGCGTCGTGAGCTGGTTGCCGATCGCGCGTGTGTCGTTGCCCGTCACGACGTTGAAGACGCCGGGGGGCACGCCCGCTCGACGGGCGAGTTCCGCCAGTGCCAGCGCGGTCAGCGGCGTCTGGCTCGCAGGCTTCACCACCATGCTGCAACCCGCCGCCAGTGCCGGGCCTGCCTTGCGCGTGATCATGGCCGCAGGGAAGTTCCAGGGCGTGATGGCGGCGCAGACACCGATCGGCTCCTTCAGCACCACGATGCGCGCCGTGTCGCGCGGAGCGGGAATGACGTCGCCGCGCACGCGCTTGGCTTCCTCCGCGAACCATTGCACGAAGGAAGCCGCATAGTCGATCTCCACCTTTGCTTCGGCCACCGGCTTGCCCTCTTCCAGCGTGATCACCGTCGCCAGATCGTCGCGATGCTGGATCATCAGTTCGTACCAGCGCTGCAGCACCTGGGAACGGTGCTTGGCCGTGGTCTGGCGCCAAACCAGGAAAGCCTTGTGCGCGACCTCGATCGCGTTCGCGGTTTCAGCTTCCTTGAAGCGCGGCAGGTCGACAAGGTGCGTATCGTCGGCCGGATTGCGGAGGGTGTATGTGCCGTGCGGCGAGGCTGAAATCCACTCTCCGCCAACGAACGCGGCGGCGCGGAACAGCTCGGGATCGCTGAGGAGGTGTTTCATCGTGTGCGCGACCACGTGCTGCATCAGCCGATGCGCTTCGGTTCAAACCAGATAGGGAGAGGCTCGGCCGATCCGGCGGACCGGGCGAGGTCGAGGATCATTCCCGCGACGACCACGTCCTGCAGGCCGGAGCCCACCGACTTGTACATGGCGAGCCCGCCGGCGCGGCCCACCTTGCCGGACATCAGGTCGTTGAGGCTGAAGCACTTCGCGCCGGGGTCCACACCGTCTTGCCGCGCGGCAAGCATGTCGCCGGATTCCTCCAGCACTTCCTCGACGTTGTCGCAGACGATGAGGCCCGCGCGCGCCACCACACTGCTGTCGACTTCCCGTTGGTCGGGGAGGGTCGATCCGATCGACACGACGGTAGCGTGGGCTTTCAGCCATGCACCCTGCAGGATCGGCTTTTCCCCGTAGGAACGCGCTGCCGCCAGCGCGATGTCGGCTCCGCCGACTGCCTCGGCGGGAGAATCGACCGCGCGCACGTTGACTCCCAACTGTGTTCGCATCTCCTGCGCAAACGCGGCGCGCTTGGCCGGCGTCGGGCTGTAGACCGTGATCTCGTTGAGCTCGCGCACCGAGGCAATCGCCAGCGTGTGCATGCGGGCCTCAAGGCCGCTGCCCAGCACTGCAAGGCGGGCAGCTCCCGGCGGTGCCATCCGGTCCAGGGCGGCCGCGGACGTCGCCGCAGTGCGATAGGCGGTGACCAGATTCCCGTCCAGGATCGCAGCGAGCGATCCTGTCGTGGCGTCGAAGAGGACGACCACGTATTCGAGCTGCCGACCAGCAGGCCCGAACGCCATGCCCATCAACTTGGCGCCGTAGTAACGCGATCCCGGCGGCACTGCGGTCATCGTCCGAAGCGAAGCGCGCTCCGCCTGCCCTGCGGCGATCGTGCGCCGGGGAACGGCAAGGGGCCCTTGCGTGCGTGCGTAGGTCTCCTGCAGGGCCCGGATCGCGGGCAGCCACTGGAAGACGGCGGCCGCCGTTTCGCAAGAGACGAACCGGGGCGCGTCGGCTGCGGATGTCGTGGGCGGATTCAGGTGTGAGGAGCTCATTCGAATTTCAGCCTGGCTTCGTTGATGACGCGTCGGTAAAGGTCGGTGTCGTGGCGCACCTGATCGGTCAGTGCAGTCGGTGGCCCGGACGTGGGGACCATCCCGAGTTCCCGGAAACGCGCTTTCAGCCCGTCGTTCTGCAAAGCGACACTCAGCGCCTGGTTCAGGCGGTCGATCACGGGCTGCGGCGTGCCCAGAGGTGCGAACAGGCCCAGCCAGGAGTTCGTCTCCATGCCTTTCAGGCCCGCCTCGGCGACGGTGGGGATGTCGGGCATGCGCGGGTCCCGCTGTGTGCCCGAAACGGCAAGGATCTTCACCTTTCCGGTCCTGGCGAGCTCGAACGCGGTCGCGTCGAAAGTCAGGTCTACCCGACCCGCCGCGACCTCGAGAAGCGCGGCGGACGTCGACCGATAAGGAATGTGGACGAGGTGAGTGCGGGTCAGGGACTTGAAAAGTTCGCCGCCCAGGTGCGCGCCACTGCCCGGCCCGGCGCTGCCATAACTCAGCTTGCCTGGATTCTTCCTGGCGTACTCGACGAACTCGCGCAGCGTTTTCACCGGCAGCGACGCGTTGACGACGATCGCGATCGGGTACACGGATGCGATGCCAACCGGTGCGGCCGCCGTGAGCGCGTCGTACTTCACCGACGGATCCACCAGCGGAAGGATGCTGTAGGCGATGTTGGTGAGCAGCACCGTGTTGCCATCCGGCTTCGCTGCGAAAACGGCGGATGTCCCGATCCGGGTCCCTCCCCCGGGCCGGTTCTCCACGATCACCGGTTGCCCCAAGACATTCCCGAGTTGTTCGCAGATGACGCGGGCTCCGATGTCGGTGATGCCGCCCGCCGCATAGGGCACGACCACGCGCAGCACGTCGGCGGCGCGCGTGGAGGAAAGCAGGAAGCAGCCTACGCCGCCAAGAAATGCACGACGAGCGAGAAGTGTCATGCTGTTGACTCCGGTTCCCGTGCGGCGATCAGCAGGGATGACGCCCGACCATGAACGCCTGATCCGGATCGGTGGTCACGGGAAGCTCGGATGCCACCAGCCCCTGCCGAAGCATCTTCATGAAGCGATCGGGAATGCGCATGGCCGGCGCACGCAGCGGACCGCCGTTGAAGCCGGCCAGCCAGTCCTGGTACTTCCACATGGTGCGGTTCAGGACGTTGGTGCCGGCGATGTAGGCCTGCGTGGCCGCCCCGTTGGCACCGCGTGCCGGATTGACCTTCCAGTACATCTGCATGGCCTTCTCCCACTCCCCCTTGCGGGCGAGTTCGAAGGCACGCGGGTAGTAGTGGCTCATCCACTGCGTGTTGCTGGTGCCGGAGAACTGCATCTTCATCACGCTCATGAGCGGGATGGCGTCGCCTTCGATGGGGCAGCTGATGACCACTTCGTCCCGGAAGTGGTGGTACATCTCGCAGATGCCGGCCGGAAGCGGGAAGCCCTGCTCGGACTTGATCGCGACGATGTTCGGGCAGGCGTCGAGCAGCCGCCGCACGAGCGGCACCGGCATGCCCGCGGGGTGAATGCGCTCGAAGCCCCACGCGGGCAGCGGGAAGAGCATCACCGCCAGGTTGGTTGCATCACAGAGCTGCTTCGTGTAGTCATACACCTGCTGCTCCGTCGTCGGCCAGAACTGCGCGGGGTACGACAGCAGGACCATGGTGGCGCCGGCCGCTTCCGCCAGCTTCACCGCCTCGATGTTCTCCGCCAGCGTGTTGAAGGCGGCGTGGAAGAAGAGGCCGAATCCCGCGCCGGCGGTGTCGGCCGCCCACGCGGTGAACTGCGCGTTCTCCTCGGGCGTGATCGCCACTTCCGCGCACAAAAGCGTGTGCTTGAATCCGAGCTCCTTGGCCATCGCCACGTCATGGCGGATGCCGCGCTCGTTCAACCGCTTGAGGTCGGCCGAGTAGCTGGGGATCGTCACGGCCGAGCAGCCGATCAGGTTTTCACGGGCCCAGGCCCGGGCATCTGCGCGCTTGTAAGGAAGCATGGTGGTATGGAGTCTCTGGTGAAGGGCGCCGCATGCAGGCAGCCGCGGCGGGGACCGGGAACACTGTAGGTTTCCCGCCCTGACGCAGCGAGAGGGCGAGCGCGATAGCAGCTATGCGCTCAGGCGAAACCGCGAGTTGTGCCATCGCCTTGCGCAAGGATGGCGGGTGCGATGGAAAGCAGGAGCGCGCGGATCTCGCGCGTCGCCAGCGTGTGCGGCCGATGGCGTGCGACGGCGAGCACGATGGCTCGCGCAAGCACCGGCTCCACGATCTTCACCGCGACGAGCCGGTTGCGGTCGTACGCAGCGATGGACTCGGCGGTGATCGCATAACCGGCGGCGGACGCCGCGATCTCATGCTGCAAGCGGATGGAATTCGCCTCCGCCGCAATCCGCAGGCTCAGCCCGTGCTTGCGCGCGAGCAGAGCCAGGCGCTCGCGCAACGGGTGAGGTTCGCCGGGGAGAACCAGCGGCAGGCCCCCGACTTCCTCGAAGCGGATCTCATGGCGACGTGCCAGCGGGTCGCTGCTTGCCACAACGAGGCACAGCGCCCCCTCCACCAGCACCGGTTCATCGGGTGCGGCCTGGCCGCCGTCGCGCAGCAGCAGCGAGAGATCGAGGCGACCCTGATCCAGCAACTCCTGCAACTGCGAACTTGAACCCTCCGTCAGGTGCAGCCGCACGCGCGGATATTCCTTCAGTACACGCTGGTACAGGGCTCCCGCGAGCGCGGGCACGGTAGATGGCAGGAGTCCGAGGCGTACGTCGCCCACGGGCACTCCGCGGCTCGCGCGCATCTCGTCGGCAAGGCTCTGCGTCTCGGCGATCAGCTGCTTGATGCGGGGATACAGCTGCTGCCCGAGTTCCGTCAGGACAACGCCGCGGCCCGTCCGGCGAAACAGGGGGGAGCCCACGTCACCTTCGATGAGCGAGATGTGCCTGCTGACGACCGACTGCGGCACATCCGCGGCGAGGGCTGCACGCGAGATGGAACCCAACTCCGCCACTTTGACGAAGTGGTGCCAGCCGGCGTCGATGATGGGCTTCACGGGCGCGATTGTGGCCCCATGAAGCCGCGAGACACCCACGCCTACATGGGCTGGCCCAGGTACTGGTAAGTCTGCAGCAGGAGTGCGGCGGACCGCTGCGGGTTGGACACCTCTTCCTGCTCGTACTTGCACAGCTGCAGCGACGCGTCCCATATCGTCTTCACCCGCTCGAAGCGCCGCTTCGAGTAGGCCGCCAGTGCGTCCTGCACACTGGCCTGCTCCTTCACGCAGCGCGCGAGCACCACGGCATCTTCGATCGCCATGCCGCCGCCGGATGTCATCTGCGGCGTGGGTGAATGCGCGGAATCGCCCAGGAGCACGACGCGCCCGCGATGCCACGGTGCCGGCACGAGCGTGATGTCGAACGGACGCACCAGCACCTGCTGCGGCCTCGTGACCTGCGCCAGTGCATCCTGGACGACCGGCGCGGAAAAGGCGGATAGCCGCTCGCGCACGAGGATGTGCAATTGGTCGTCCGGCCAATGCAGGTGCTGGGCACTGTTTTCCAGGAAGAACAGGTAGCAGGTTTCCTTCGAGGTCGGCAGCGCGCCGACGACGCGCTTTCCGTCGGGAGATCGATAGAGGCAGAAGCCGTCGACCTCCGGGGGGCGAGGCGCATTGAAGCGCCATGCACTCTGCCCGGCGAACCAGACCCGGTGCTCCGGGCCGAAGAACTGCTCGCGCAGCTTCGAGTAGGCACCGTCTGCGGCGACGACCAGGTCGTAGGCCGCCTCACGTCCGTCCGAAAAGGTGACTTCCACCCGATCGCCCCGGTCCGTGACGGCGCTCGCCGAGAGGCCGCGTTCCATCTTCGCTCCAGCCTGGCTCGCCGCGGTCTCGAGGATTCGCGCAAGCTCCGGACGACGAATCCCGATGCCGGGCGGAGTCGGGTTCGACATGAGCGGCCGCCCCGTCGCGTCATACTGCTTGAACACCTCGAACCGCAGGCCGCTGTCGAGGCAGGGCTCAGCCAGGCCGATCTCGGACAACGCGCGCATCGTGTTGTGCAGCAGGCAGATTCCCGAGCCCACGGTGGAGCGGACCGGCTGGATGTCGATGCAATGCGTTTCCAGGCCGGCCTTGGCAAGCGTGTAGGCCGCAGTCGCACCGCCGATGCCGCTGCCCACCACGAGCACCCGGTTCACTCTGGTCATGATTCGTCTCCTTTTCCGTCACTCTTTGCCTGGTGTACTCACGCCGCCTTTGCGCCGATGGGTACGGGCCGGCCGCGCAGCTGCAGGTAGAAGCAGAACGCCACCACGTCGATGGCCAGGGCTGCCCAGCCGATGGCGCCGTATCCGAAGAACTTGACCAGCGTGCCGCCGAGGATGGGTCCGACCGCCGCGCCGATCATCATCATGGCGGGCGTCGCCGAGACGGCTCTCCCGGACGGATCCAGCCTGGCCAGCAGGCCGAAGGTGAAGATGTGCGTGAAGATCACCGCGGACACGAAGACCGCGCCGGCCGCCGCATAGGCGGGGAACGCCGTGCTCGACACGAGCGCAAGGGCCAAGGCGGCCTGGGCCGTTGCGCCGGCGAGCACCACGTTGCGAGCGTCGAGCCGGTGCTGCAGGAAAGCCGCGATGGCACCGGGAGCAAGGTTCACCACGCCGACCACGATCAGCAGGATGTGGAGGTCGGGCGCGGTGAACCCGCGGTCGGCCCCCATGCGCTCCAGGAAGCTGAACACCATCGCCTGGGTGACGTTCATCAGGCTGATGCCCGCCATGGCGCACCACGCTGCTTTCGGCAAAGGCCCCGCGGCGGGAGCTCGCACGTGAGGCTCGGTCGGTGCCCGCCGGGCGTTCGGAAACGCCAGCGCCGTGATCACGCACGCCACCAGCATGATTGCGCCGAAGACTGCGAAGAGTCCGGGACCGCCGACGGCGGCAATGACCTGGGGCGCCGCCACCATGTACGCGATGCCGAAAACACCGATCGCGACTTGCATGAAGCCGAAAAGCCGGTGCGGGTTGCTCGTGAGGGCAACGGTGCCGTGCGTGATGCTCAGCCCGACTCCGGTCGCCAGGCCGCCCAGCGCATGAAGCAGCGCGAGCGTTCCGAACTGGTCGGTCCGCGTGCACGCGACGAAGGCAGCACACGCTGCGGCGTAAGCCATGGGAACGATCCAGCGTCCCTGCAGGCGGTGGAATCGCGGCGCGAGCACGAGGCTGGCCGTCACCGCGCCGAGAAGGAACAGCGTGGCAAGTGCGCCCGCCTGCTGTGGGTCGAAGCCGAAGCGCGCGATCAGCGTACCCACCCAGACAGGCAGTGCGACGATGTCCACCATCCCGGCGCAGTGCGCCGCCATGAGGGCGATCCGCGAGCGCAGGTTCTCCGTCGAAGTCATTGCAGTCTCCTTGACAAAAGCTGTCGTCAGTTGGAAGCGTTCGGGAAAATCGCCCAGAGGGCGCCGCGCGGGTCGCGCTCGACCGGCACGGGGGTCAGCGCCTGCCCGAGACAGGGCCCGCTCGTGCAGACCCCCGTGTCGATGTTGAAAACCGCGCCGTGCCCGTAGCAGACGATGGACTGGCGGTCCGCGCTCAAGTAAGCGTCCTTGCGCCAGGCCAGCGGCGCACCGGGCACGTGCGGGCAGGAGTCCAGCCATCCTTCGACGCGGTCGCCGCGACGGACAACGAACATCCGGTGGCCGGAAACGGCTGCGGGTTCAAACCCGCGCGCCGACCCGTCCGGGAGGTCGTCAGCGCTGCAGAGGTAGGTTCGCACTTGCGCGTCTTCAATGCGCTTCGCCCGCAGGAGGCGGACCACCCGGAGCCCACTTCTCGCGGTGCTGGAACAGGAAGATCTGGGATTCATCCACCTGCATCGGCGCCTCGCGAGCCACCCAGCTGTCGTCGTGCAGGTCCATGTCCGCGTCGTATTCCACCCGGCATCCCACCGGGCTGTTGAAGTACCAGAACCAGTTGGATCCGAACTTGTGCCGTCCCGGGCCCCAGAAGGACTGGTAGCCCTTTGCGGCGAACCGGTAGCCGCACTGCAGCACGGCGGTCGGCCCCGAGACGTGGAAGGTGAAGTGCTCCACGCCCTTCATGAAGGGGGGCGTCTGGATCAGGAACAGGGTGTGGTGGTCCAGCGTTCCGGCGGGCCGCAGGAAGGACCCTGCGCCGGTGAACCGGTCGGTACAGCGGAAGCCGAGCCGGTCCATGTAGAACTTGGACGCCCGCTCTTGATCGGGCACGAAGTACACGACATGCGAAAGCGTCAGCGGCCGGAACTCCGCGTTCGCACTCGCCCCCAGCATGTTGGGTCCGCGCCCGGGTTTGTTGCCGGGCGTGTTGACGGCTTCGCCAGGCACATCGATCTTGCGCCGCACCGAAACCTGGAACCCGAGAACGAAGCCCATGTCGTCGCACGCTTCGATCGAGCCGTCGGGCAGCCGCTTGACCTCGCGGTCGCGGCCGAGCTCGACCGCGATGGCGTCGAGCGTCCGACGGTCCGCGACGCCGTAGATCGTCTTGCGCAGCATCGTGCCGGTTTCCATCGGGGGCGGCAGTGAAGGATCGTCCCGCCGCGCGATCACGATGGACGTGCCGTCGACGGCCTCGAAGCGCCCACCCGTTTCGCTGACGCCCACCGGCGCCAGCCCGAAATCGGTGAAGTACTGGACGCAGGCGGGGACATCGTCCACACCGAAGACCAGGGAGTCAGGCCCCAGGATGTTCATGCTCGCTCCTTCGCGAGAGTCAAACGCGCCGATATACTATACGCTCCGTCTCGTTTCTCTTTTAGGTGGAAACCCTTGATGACCTGGCGGGCCGCCTGCCGCGAGCAGCAGGGGTAATCCCGATCTATCCAGAACGGCGCGTATTTGTATTCTGGGGAGATCACCTTCTGTGCGCTGCGCGGCAGCGCTATCCCTACGGAGACCGACCATGGAAATCTCGAGAAGACAGGCGCTGGGCGCCGGCGCGGGCATGCTGATGACCGCCGTTGCCGGCAAAGCCCTGGCGCAGGACTATCCCAACAAGCCAGTGCGCATCATCGTCGCGAACCCGCCCGGATCAGGACTCGACGCGGATACGCGCTTCTGGGCCGCCGGACTGACGGCCGCACTCGGGCAGTCGGTGTTCGTCGAAAACCGACCGGGCGGCGCGACGACGATCGGCACGGCGCTCGCCGCCAAGGCGTCTCCCGATGGCTACACGTTGCTGATGGGCATCCCCAGTTCGCTGTGCTACATGTCGGAGCTCTACACGAAGCTGCCGTACAAGCCCACCGACTTCGACCCGATCAGTCAACTCACCACCTTGCGAGCCACGGTCGTCGCACACCCCAGCCTGCCGGCTTCCACCGCCTCCGAGTTGGTCGCGCTGGCCAAGTCCAAGCCCGGGGCCATCAACGCAGGAACAGTCGGAGTCGGCACCTTCCAGCACCTGCTTGGTGAATGGTTCGGTGCGCTCACCGGGACGACCTACAAATTCGTCCCCTACAACACCACCAGCCCTTACGCGGCGCTCCTCGCCGGCGAAACACAAGTCCAGTTCGACGCCCTCGCGGCTTCCATGAGCAATGTCCGCGCGGGCAAGCTGAAGGCGCTCGCCGTCACGGGCAAGACCCGCCATCCGCTCCTGCCGAACGTTCCGACGTTCGAGGAGCTCGGCATCAGGGACTATGACGCCTCGACCTGGTTCGGGCTTCTTGCTCCCGCGGGCACGCCGAAACCGGTGCTCGACAAGCTGGCTTCCGCGTGCGCGACCGTCGCCCGGAAGCCCGAGGTCGCGCAGCGATACCACGAGTACGGTGGCGAGCCGGTCGGCAGCACGCCGGCCGAGTTCGCCGCCTACATCCGCGCCGAACGCGACAAGTGGATTCCAGTGGTCAAGCGCTCCGGGATCAAACTCGAGCTCTGAAGCTCGCCGCGAGGGCTTGCGCCACGAGACGCCGATGGCGCTTGACTGATTACGAGTCGTGTCGTATCGTTATCCGGAACGCCGCCCTTCACGGCGGGGCATTTCGGAGAAACGCATGTTCATCAAGAACACCTGGTACGTCATCGCCTGGGACAAGGAAGTGACGGGCGACGGCCTCTTCTCGCGCACCGTCATCGGCGTGCCGGTCCTCATGTACCGGACGGAGGACGGCAAGCTGGTCGCCATGGAAGACCGCTGCTGCCACCGCGGGGCGCCGCTCTCGATCGGCAAGCGCGACGGCGACTGCGTGCGCTGCATGTATCACGGCCTGAAATTCGACGCGACCGGCCAATGCGTGGAGGCCCCGGCGCAGCCCCGGATCCCGCCGCAGGCGAAGGTGCGAACCTTCCCCGTGGTGCAGCAGCATCGATGGATCTGGATCTGGATGGGCGATCCCGCGAAGGCGGACGCCGGCCTGATCCCGCAGACACCGTGGCTGGACCACCCGGACTGGCGCAGCCTGGACGGGTACATCCACTACGACGTCAACTACCTGCTGATCTGCGACAACCTGCTGGATTTCTCGCACCTGCCGTTCGTCCACCCCACCACGCTGGGGGGCGGCACTGACTACGCTTCCTTTCCTCCCAAGGTGGAACGGCTGGACAACGGCGTGCGCGTCACACGTTGGGCGCTCGATACCGAGCCCCCTGCTTTCGTCAAGGCGGTCAGAAAGGAATGGGTCGGCAAGAAGGTGGACCGCTGGAACATCTACAACTTCACGCTTCCTGCCGTCCTGATCATGGACTCGGGAAATGCGCCTGCGGGAACGGGCGCGCCAGAGGGCCGCCGCGTCGATGCGGTGGAATTCAGGGGCTGCCAGGCGATCACGCCCGAGACCGGGAACTCCACTCACTACTTTTTCGCGCAGCCCCACAACTTCTCGATCGACAACCCGGAAGTGACCAAGTCCATCCATCAGAACATCGTGAAGGCCTTCGAGGAGGACCGCGCGATCATCACGGCGCAGCAGAAGAATCTCGCCATCGATCCCGAATTCAAGATGGTGCCGTTCGCGATGGATGCCGCGCTGTCGCAGTTCCGATGGGCGGTTACGCGGCGATTGGAGCAGGAGGCCGCTGAAGCCGCAGCGGCCCGCGTGCCGCAACCCGTCACTCTGCACCGCGAGCCCATCTGAGCATGCGCGACGTGGTGGTATCCCGCCTCACGCACGAGGCAGAGGGTGTGATCGGGTGCGAGCTCCGTGCCGCGGATGGCGCTGCGCTTCCGGCATTTGCGGCTGGCGCGCACGTGGACGTCCACCTGCCGGGTGGCTTGTGCCGGCAGTATTCGCTGACCAACGGGCCGGCGAGATCGGACCTCTACAGCCTGGGCATCGGACTGGCCCAGAACTCGCGCGGCGGCTCCAGGCACGTGCACGAACAACTTCGAGTGGGCGACCGCCTCCAGGTCAGCCCTCCGCGTTCCCTCTTCGGGCTGACTCCGCATGCGGCGGAACACGTCTTCATCGCGGGCGGCATCGGCATCACGCCGATCCTGAGCATGATCGAGGCCAGCGAGATCGCGGGCCAGAACTGGCGCCTGCTGTATTGCGTCCGCTCGCGCGCCAGAGCGGCCTACCTGTGGCGACTCGCGCCCCATCACGGCCGAGTGCACCTGCACGTCGATGAGGAACGGGACGCGCTGCCGGACATCCAGGGCTTCCTGAAATCCCTCGACCCGGGCGCGCACGTGTACTGCTGCGGGCCCACTCCGCTGATGGACGCGGTTGGGCGACATGCGGCAGCTGCTGGCCTGTCCCCGCTGGCGGTCCACTTCGAGCGTTTCTCGGCGGATGGCGCACCGGCAGATGCCGCAGCCGATGGCGCCTTCCGCGTGACGCTCCGCCGCCAGGGCCGCAGTTACATGGTGCCGGCGGGCCGCTCGATCCTCCAGACGCTGGAAGACAACGGCATCGCGCTGCCCTGCTCCTGCCGCGAGGGCCTGTGCCGCACGTGCGAAACGCCCTTGCTCGCGGGCAGGGCCGATCACCGCGACTTCGTGCTGAGCGACGAAGAACGTGCGGCAAACAGCTCGATCATCCCTTGTGTCTCGCGCGCGCTCGACGGGGAACTGGTCCTGGACCTCTGAGCGCGTACCACGCCCCGCTATCTTTTCTTGCCCACCCTCATGAACAAAGCTTTCGCGTCCCAAGCCGCCGGTACACGAGCCTTCATCGCCGACCTCTGGTCCTCCGTAAAGCACGGCGTCGATGCCGGCAAGGACCTGAACGCCATCTACGAGGAGGCCTACGGGCGGCTGCGCCCCAAGTACGGGCACTGGGTGATCTTCGACCACTGCATGCCCTTCGACGTGACCCGCTGCTACGACGAGGCGACGCGCTACCCCGACCCGCGCATCTGGACGGCCGAGCGCGATCGCGAGATGTGGGAAACGCTCGAAGGCTGAGGGCATTCAGGCACGGAGCACGATGAACACGCTCGATTTCCAGAAAACCGCGTTCGAGTACCGCCGCACGGCCGACCAGTCCGCGCCGCGCCCGCCCCGACATCCGGTCGTCGTGGTCGGCGCCGGGCCCGTGGGGCTTTCGCTTGCGACAGACCTCGCCCAGCAGGGCATACCGGTCGTGCTGCTCGACAACGACGATCGGCTGTCCAGCGGCTCCCGAGCGATCTGTTTCGCCAAGCGGACGCTCGAGATCTTCGATCGGCTCGGCTGCGGTCAGCGGATGGTGGACAAGGGCGTGTCCTGGAGCGTCGGCAAGGTCTTCCTGGGCGACGAAATGGTTTACCGCTTCGACTTGCTGCCCGAGCCGGGCCACGAGCGGCCGGCCTTCATCAATCTCCAGCAGTACTACGTCGAGGGTTTTCTCATCGAGCGCACCCGGGAGCTGCCGCTGATCGACTTGCGTTGGAAGAACGCAGTCACCGGCCTGGTGCAGCATCCCGATCACACCGAATTGACGGTCGAGACGCCTGATGGCGTCTACACCATCGAGGCGCAATACGTTGCCGCTTGCGACGGAGCGCGGTCCCTGCTGAGGCGCCTCTGCGGGCAGGAAAGCCACGGCCACACATTCCGCGACCGCTTCCTCATCGCGGACGTGAAGATGAAGGCGGATTTCCCTGCGGAGCGCTGGTTCTGGTTCGATCCGCCCTTCCATCCGAACCAGAGCGTGCTGCTGCACAAGCAGCCCGACGACGTCTGGCGCATCGACTTCCAGCTCGGCTGGGACGCGGACCCGGATGCGGAAAAGCAGCCGGCGAACATCCTGCCGCGGGTGCGCGCGCTGCTGGCACATACGGCGATGAAGGATGCCGAATTCGAGCTGGAGTGGGCCAGCGTGTACACCTTTTCGTGCCTGCGAATGGACAGCTTCTGCCATGGTCGCGTGTTCTTCGCCGGCGACTCTGCCCACGGCGTGTCACCCTTCGGCGCCCGCGGTGCCAACTCCGGCATCCAGGACGCGGAGAACCTCGCGTGGAAGCTGGCCTGTGTCCTTCGAGGCAAGGCCGGGCCGCGTTTGCTGACCAGCTACGACACCGAACGGATCCAGGCGGCGGACGAAAACATCCTGAACTCCACCCGCGCTACCGACTTCATCACCCCCAAGAGCGAGATCAGCCGCCTCTTCCGCGATGCGACGCTGCTGCTGGCCCGCGAACACGCATTCGCCCGCGGACTCGTCAACAGCGGCCGCCTGTCCGTTCCGTGCACGCTTGACGCGTCGGAGCTGAACACGCCGGATCTGGACTCGTTCGAGGGCAGCATGCGGCCCGGTGCCGCCGCTGCCGACGCACCCGTTGGGGTCGAAGGCCGACCGGGCTGGCTGCTGCGCCAGCTCGAGTCCGGCGCTTTCACGCTGCTCGTGTTCGACGCGCCTGATGCCGACTCACTGGTGCGCGCGGCGCGCTTCGCCTGCGAAGGCCTCGCCCGCTTGCAAGTGCTCCTGGTCGGTGAGCGGGAAGTGCCGGGCGCACGTATGTTGGGCGACACCCAGGGTCTTGCGGCGCTCCGCTTTGATGCTCGGCCCGGCACCGCCTATCTGCTGCGGCCCGACCAGCATGTGTGCGCCCGCTGGCGGTCCCCCACGCCCGATGCCATCGGCTCTGCCATGCGACGCGCGCTGGGACACCCCTGAGACAAAGGCAAACACGATGGTCGCTCGACTCGTTACGGATCCGCAGCTGGAATCGCCGGACGATTTCTACCAGGCCCTCATCGACGCACATCGCGGCCTGAGCACGGCGGAGAGCCACGCCCTCAACGCAAGGCTGGTGCTGCTGCTTGCCAACCAGGTCGGATCGCTGGCAGTGCTGCAGCAGGCGCTGGACGCCGCGCGCCGGTGCGGCGAGCATGGCGGCCACGAAGCCGCGCGGACCGACGACTGACGAACCACCGCAAGGATATGAATACTCTGCGACTCCTCTGGTTCGTTCCGGCCCCTGTGGCCGTCATCGCAGACGCGTTCGAGTTGACGCGAGGCATCACCGTGCGGGCCGAACGCAACCCCTCTTCAGACGCCCAATTCGACGCACTGGCGTCGGGCAAGGTGGATGCGGTCGTGACCGCCATGGACAACGTGATGGACTGGAACCTGCGACCAGGACCACGGGACCTGCGCCTGGTCGGACAACTGGAACGTACGACGCCTCTCACCCTGGTCGGGCAGAAAAACGCAGCGAACATCGCGCAGCTGCGCGGCGCGAGGATCCTCGTCGACTCGCCACGCAACGGCTTCATCGTGGCGCTGCGCGCGATGCTTGCCGAGGCTGGCCTCCAGCCGGCTGACTACGCGTTGGAGCCAGTTGGTGGCGTGAAGGAGCGCTTCAACGCGTTGCTGGCGGGGCTTGGCGATGCCACGCTGCTTGGGCCGCCGTTCGATGCCATGGCACTGCAGGCAGGCCTGAGCCGGATGGCGAGCGTGCAGGAGTGGTATCCGGCTTTTCCGGGACAAGGTCTCGTTGTCAGTGCCGCGGCCATCGAGCGGCTGCGCCCCGCTCTTTCCGCCTGGCTTCGCGGCCTGGAGGCTGCGCGGCAGCGCATGGCCGCCAATCCGGAAGCCGGACGGCAAGCTCTGGAGCTCGCCGGCTTCCCGGCTTCCGCGGTGGATGCGATGGTCCGCAGTGCCCCAGCCTCGCTGCGGCCGGACCGTGCGGGCGTGGAACTGCTCATCGAGCAGCGCCGCACGGCTGGCCTGCCCGGGGGCGACACGACCTATGAAGAGCTGGTCGATTCGTCGCTGCTGCCCGACGGCTGAGGCCGTTGGGCTCGAAGGCTCAGGCGGTCTTGCGCCGCTTGGACGGCGCCGCGACGCCTTCGTCGATGGGTGCCAGGACCTGCATCATCGCCTCGCAGTGCGCATCGGCGAATTTCCTGTCCAGCGGCAGGTGCCGCATGAACAGCCGGAAGTAGATCGGGGCGTACAGGATGTCCATCTGCAGTTCCGTGTCCATGTCGGTGCGGAACTCCCCTCGCCGCCTCGCATCCTCGACAACTTCCCGGACGACGGCGCGCCGCCCGTACCAGAACCGCTCGCGGAATTCGCGCAGCACGTCCGGGTCGCCCTGGCCCTCGGCCATGATCTGCGCAACGATCCTGCCCGACCAGCCGCTGTACTCCTCGACGAGCAGGTGGATGTGCCGGGTGAGTGCATCGCGCGGGCTGCCCCCTTTCGGCATGGGGGTGTGGCTCACGTGCGTATGCAGAAACGCCTCGATGACCACGGCAGCCTTCGAGTTCCACCACCTGTAGATGGTGGCCTTGCCCACGCCTGCCTCGCGCGCGATCGACTCGATCGAAATCTGCTGCAGCGGCGTGCTTTCCAGCAACTTCAACGTGGCGGCCAGGATGGCGACCCGCGATGCGTCGCTGCGCACTCGCCCCGGCGAACGCGGGCGCAGCGCGGCAGCGCCCGCTGCGGCCGCGGTGCTGGTTGAAGCCGACCGCGCGGGGGAGCGGCCACCAGCTTTGGCTGGCGCTTGTTGGGAGGGGTTTTTTTTGGTCGGCAAAGGGTTTTCGGACGGCTGTTTCGGCGACCCCATTATCCGAGACTTGGCGTTCCAGAATGGCCGTGTGCAGAGCAAGTGCGCCCGCCGGCGTTGCGTGGACGCTTCGCCATGAGCCGCCCCGGACGCCTCACAGCCTCGCCCCGGGCTCGACATCCAGCAGCACGAAGGCCATGCGGCAGGGCTTGCCGGAGCGATTCGACCAGCTGTGATTGGTTGCGCGCTGGATCAGGATGTCGCCGGCGCGCATGAGCGTCTCGCCCTCGTCCATGAGTGCGTGGATTTCCCCCTCGAGGACGATCGCGTAGTCGATGGACTGCGTCTTGTGGAACCAGAAATGTCGGGCACTGCCCTCGTCCCGCACGCCGTGGTCGTCGAGAAACCGCGCCAGTTGCTTCTGGTCGTAGCTGTCGTCGGGCGGGAAGTCCACCACTCGCAAAAGGGAGCCGCCCTTGGAGTGGAAGCCGAACTCTTTCCCGGCCGGAGCCGGGTCGGGCCCGGGCGCAGCCGCCTCGCCTGTCACCCAGATCACCTGGGCGGGCGGCGAGCCGGGGTCCGTCGTGTGGTTCGGCGCGGGCCCATCCAGCACGAAAATGGATCTGCCCTGCGCGTTCTCGCCCGTGACGATGCGCCGTACCGGCCGCGGGCCGGGCCCCGTCCTGGCTTTTTCTGCATGGATGCTTGCTTCAGAGTTCACGCCAGGATCCCTTTCCGATGGAGATGATTCGCGTCGATTCGCAATTGGTTGGCGAGCGTCACGCAGCGCTGCTGTCGGACCGCGGCGTCCTCACGCAGGCATTGCGCTGCCGGCCGAGTCCCTCGATCTCCGCTTCCATGACATCGCCGTCCCGCAGGAACCGGTTGTAGTGGGTTCCATTGCCCGCGGGAGAGCCGGTCGCAATGAGGTCGCCGGGCCAGAGCTGCACATGGGAGGTGATGTACTCGATCTGCCGCGCCACGTCGAACAGCATGTCGCCCGTGGACTCGTCCTGCATCGTCTGGCCGTTCAGCTTGAGGGTGATCCGCAGGCTTTGCGGGTCCCTTACGAAACACGCGGGAACGAGCGCGGGACCGAACGGCATGAAGCTCGGCGGGGACTTCGACCTCAGCCAGTCCGTGCCCAGCATCTTGTAGTCCGTGCGGGCGATCAGGTCGCGCGCCGAAACGTCGTTCACGATCGAGTAGCCGGCAACATAGTCGAGCGCCTCTTCACGGCGCACGTTGCGGGCGGGCCGACCGATGACGACCGCGAGCTCCAGTTCCCAATCCGGTTTTTCCGTCGTAGCGGGAAGCAGGACGGGATCAAAGGGGCCCGTGATGGAGGAAGGCAGCTTCGGGAACGCGTAAGGTTCCCCGTGAGCGGCCCGTTCGTCCATCATGTCCTCGGCCCACTTTCGCAGTGCCCCGCCTTGCAGGCCTTGCGGCCCGACGCCCATGTCCAGCGTGAGGTCGACCACGTGCTTGCGGTAGTTGGCCCCGGTGCACAGCACCTGGCGAGGCAGGTCCACAGGCGGATGCACCCGCAGCCGTGACATGTGTATCGCACCGGCCTGCTGCGCCGCGAGGGGCTCCGCCATCTCGCGAAGAACCGCCAGATTGCGATCCCAGTCCTGCAGCAGGTCCAGGACCGATGCCTCCTTCGACCAGCGTGCACCGGATCTGACAGCGTCCGCATGAACCGAGCGCAACGCAAACGCGTATTCGCCCACGCACAACGCGGCGAATCGGCCGCCGTCGTCCTGCGAGAAGGTGCCCAGCGAAAATTTCATTGCGATCTACATGAACGGCTTGCGGGCGGTCGGCCACCAGGTGCCCTGCTGCCGCTGGCCCATGCGGTTACGCAGAACCCCGACACCTGAGACCTCCAGCTCGACGACATCGCCCGGGTTGAGGCTGCGCCCAAGTTCCAGCGCCGAACCGTTGCCCATGGTCCCCGAACCGATCACGTCGCCGGGCTGCACGTGATCGCCCAGCGAGACGTAGGCGATCAGCTCGTCGATGCTCCAGAGCATCTCCGACGTGTCGCCTTCGCCCCAGGTCTCCCCGTTCACCCGCACCGCCATGCGGATGCGGTCCAGGCGGGAGAACTCGTCGATGGTCGTGATCCACGGCCCGATGCCGTAAGCGAAGTCCTTGCTCTTGGTCGGCCCCATGCCGATCGCGAACTCGTTGGCCTGCAGGTCCCGGGCCGAGAAGTCATTGAAGATCGTGACGCCGAACAGATGCGAGCGGGCGGTTTCGGGAGTGATGTCGTGGGCCGTGCGCCCGATGACCCAGCCGATCTCCAGTTCGTAATCCATCTTTTCGGCCCGGGCCGGCCACGGCACCTCGGCCTCATGCCCGATGACGGTCCAGGGCGAACCCTTGAAGTAGCCAGGGACCTGCAGGAGCGCAGGCGCCGGCGTGAGCTTCATCCGCTCGTGGAACTGACGGATGTGCTTCACGAAGGTGAGGCCGTCGCGCACGATGGACGGGTCGCAGGCGGCAGCCCATTGCAGTCCTTCGAAGGGGCACGAAGCATCGTCGCCGTAGCGAGTCGCCGCCTCGTTCGCAGTCTCGAGGAACTGCTCGCCAAGTGCGATGGCCGCCGACATGCTTTCGGGGAACACCGCCGAGGCGAACCGCAGGGCCGCTTCGCGGCTGGCGCCGCGCGCCTGCTGCCGAAGAACTTCGGCAGCCCGTAGATCAACCACGCGGGATTGCTCCGGGAGCACCATGCAGATGCGATGAACCGGGCCGTCGAGGCCCTGGACGAGAAATCTTCCGAGTTTCACAGCGACTCCGGGGGAAAGGATATTTCGATACTAGTCGTCTCGATTCTATCGAGCTTTTGGTGTTTTCCCTAGCCCCTCCCACTCCTGAGCATGCAGCTGAAAGGATTGACGTGAGGCCGCGGCGCCCCTATTATGCATCACGATACGTATCGTCTCGCAATCAGGACGGCGCTGCGCTGCTGCTTCAGCCGATCGCCTTCCACCACTCGCATCCAGACCATGAGCAAGCGCCCTCCCGTCATCATTTCCTGTGCCCTGACCGGCGCGGGCGACACCCGATCCAGGAATCCGGCGGTCCCGGCCTCGCCGCGCGAGATCGCCGACCAGGCTGTCGATGCCGCCCGCGCAGGGGCTTCGGTCGTCCACATCCATGTGCGTGATCCCGAAACGGGCAAGTCATCCACGAAGTTCGCCTATTACGAGGAGGTCGTGCAACGCATCCGCGCCTCCGACTGCAACGTGCTGATCAATCTCACCACCGGCCCCGGCACGATGATGACCGTGCCCACCGATGCTCCGTTCCGTGTGGCATCGATTCCGGACGCCGAACTCATGACGCCGCGCGAGCGGGTCGCCCACGTGGTCAGGTTGAAGCCCGATATCTGCAGTCTCGACGTCGCGACGATGAACTTTGGCGAAGCCGCTTTCGTGAATCCGGCCAATCATCTGCGCGAGATGGCGACGGACATCCGCGCGGCGGGCGTCACCATGGAGCTCGAGGTCTTCGACTTCGGCCATGCCCGACTGGCCAGCCACCTCATTGCAACCGGCGCCATCCCGACCACAGCGTACTTCCAGCTTTGCATGTCCGTGCCTTGGGGCGCGCCGGGAACGCCAACCGTGGTCGCCGAGATGCAGCGCCTGCTGCCGGCCGGCGCGCGCTGGAGCGCCTTCGGCATCGGCCCGGACCAGTTCCCGATGGTGGCCATCGCAGCCATCCTGGGGGGTCACGTGAGAGTCGGTCTGGAAGACAACCTGTATGTCGCGCCGGGAAAGCTCGCCCGTGACAACGCGGACCTCGTGGCCAAGGCTGCCAGGATCATTCAGGACCTCGGGTACGAAGTCGCGACGGCCGACCAGGCGCGCGCCACCCTGCTGGCTTGACGCGTGAGGGAACTGGAGATGTCGGAATCCTTGCTTGACGACAATCCCACGCGAGCGTACGTGGCCGAGGCGGTGTCTGCCGGCCGCCGGAACGTGCCGCTGGAAGTCAACCCGGCTCTGGCCAGCCTCTCGGCTCTCCTGGTGGAGGCGCGCGATGGCGAGCTCGTGATCCGGTTTACCGCACCCCAGAGCGCGACGCAGGGCAACGGCGTGGTCGGCGGCGGGACCTTGGCGAGCATGCTGGACCTCGCAATGGCGATGGCCGTGCTTTCACGCCTGAAGCCTGGCTACACGTGCGCGACGATCAGCCTGGCCGTGAACATGCAGAGTGCCGGGCAGCAAGGTCACTTCCTTGCCGTGGCAGGGGTCGACAGGGTTGGTCGGCAGATCGCGTTCGCACACGCCAAGCTTTACGACCCGGAGCGCTCCCGGACCATCGCGAACGCGACGTCGTCCCTCGCCGTCATTCCCGTTCGTGGATGACGTTGTCCGACCGCGCCGCCGCACCGGGGGATCGATGCGAATCCGGTGGAATACGAGTACGTGAAGCTGTAGGCCCTGTTGCTACAGTAGCGGTCGATGCATCGACTTTCGGCCGCCCTCCTGATCGCACTCGCGCTGGGAGGGCCTGCCCGGGCGCAAACGCAGGACCGGCCGCCGTTGCCGGAGCTGCTGCAGCGGGCGGGCGCCGCCAACAGCCGCGGCACCCCCGACCTGACGGGGCTCGACGCCTCCCCGACACGCGACCAGCAGCTGCCGCTCTTTCGGGCGGTGATGGCCGCGCCGCTGGATGCGCCGTACCGTGCCGGCGTGCTGGGAGATTCCTTCCGAAGCGCGGCCGGATCACCGCATGAACTGATCGGCCTGGCAGGGGCGCTCTCGGGCGCGCGGCTGCGCCGTCCGGTCGATTCCGGAATGGCCGCCATCGAAGCGCGGCTGCGCGCGGCGCCCGACCCGCTCGCGGCCGGCCTTGCGTGGATGGCTTCGACGAAAGTCGGCGCCGGCTGGGTGCCGGTGCTGCCCGATCACGCGCAACTGCCCAACCCCTTGCGCTACGAACTCGCGCGAGTTCTCGCCGCCCTGTCGCAGTCGCACCAATTCCTGCAACGCGCGTTCGAGCGCTTTCCTCCCGGTGTGACGCCGCAGTTGCTGCGCCGGCAGGCGCTGGAGGGCCGGCTCTCCCTGTTCGAGACACCGGACTATCGGCAGCTGCTCCCGCTTGTGGAGCGCGAAGCCGTCCTCGCGGGCATGCTCGATCTGGTTGGCGCCGTCGAACGCCTGCAAGCTTTCGTGAAGAACGAAGCGGCGCTGCCTTCGGTTGCGTGGTCGCTGCAGACGCCTTTCGGCTGGATCGTCGTCGACACCACCGGCCGCCACAACCGCCACCAGCTGAAGGATGCATTGCTGGTGCTGGATGTCGGCGGCGACGACGACTACGAGTTCCTGGCGCAGGGCGACACGCACACGATCAGCGTGCTCCTGGACCATCGCGGCAACGACAGGTATAGGGCGGCGGCACCGGGCGCAGACCCGTCGAGCGCGACGCTCGGCTACGGCCTCCTCTGGGATACCGAAGGCGACGACCGCTACCAGGGAACCCAGCAAGCGCAGGCTTCCGCGCTCTTCGGCGCGGCGTTGCTGGTCGATGGCGGCGGCAGCAACCGCTTCGTGGCGAGCAGCCATTCGCAGGCCCACGGGATCGGCGGCCTTGCGGTGCTGGTCAGCGCCGGCGGCAACGACGAGTTCAGCGCGCAAACCTACTCGCAGGCGACCGGCGGCCCGCGGGGCGTCGCGGTGCTGGTCGACACCGGCGGCAACGATCGCTACACGCTGGGCAACGTGCCGCTGGTGCGGCCTTCTCCGCAGCTGCCGGACCGCAACACGTCGATGGGGCAAGGCGCCGGCTACGGGATGCGCGGGGATTTCTTCGACGGCCGCTCCACCGCCGGAGGGATCGGCATGCTGCTGGATCTGGCCGGGAACGATCGCTATGACGCGCAGGTCTTCGCGCAGGGCGTCGGCTACCACGAGGGCCTGGGCATGCTGCTGGACGACGGCGGCAACGACCGCTTCGAATCGGCCTGGTACGCGATGGGCGCAGGGGTCCACTACGCCGCGGGGATCTTCCTCGAGCGCGGCGCCGGGAGAGACGTCTACCGCTCGACCCACGAGATCGCGCTGGGCTCCGCGAACGACCTGTCGGTCGGCGTGTTCGTGGACGAGGGCGGGGACGACGAGTACACCGTCGGCCAGCTGAGCCTGGGGGTTGCGCACGCCAACAGCACCGGCCTCTTTGTCGACGGCGCGGGGAATGATCGCTACACCATCATGTCGGCAACATGCCGCGCGCTTGGAGCCGCGTACCTGCACGAGTGGGGCAACCCGCGCGAGTCCTTGCCGAACCTCGGGCTCTTCCTCGATCTCGGCGGTGTCGACAGCTACCCGACGCATTGCGTGCGCGCGGCGAACAACCAACTCTGGGCTGGCCCGCGCGCGTGGCCGCTGCTCGATCTGCGCAGCGAGGCAGCGGCGGGAGTCGACGGTGAATGGCCGCTTCCGTTCGCGCTGCGCCTGCTGACGCGGCCGGCGGCTCCTGCAGCCCCCCAATGAGCACAGCTTCGGAGAGCGAGGCGGTAGGAAGCAACCCACAAGCGCTGTGGACAACCATGTGGGAAAGCAGATCCTGCCGCGAGAGAAAGGCCCGTGCATGGCGGCCCTCCGATGGATTGCTTATTTCGCAGGCACCACTCGGGTTTGCCTGTTTTAGCGTTGATGCACGCCCATAGGCTCGGGCAGCCGTGGGACCGACGCACGGGACCAGGCTAGGTCCGCGGCGCTGTCTTCCCCCGCAGCACTTGGACGAGTTCGTCCGTTGGCAGTACGTCCGCGTACTTGCTCGCCATGTCGAACAGGTTGACGGCATGCGAGGTCTGCGAGCGGTCGTAGACGGCATCCTGCGGCACCACCACCTTGAAGTTCAGCGCACAGGCGTCGACGACGGTCGCTCGCACGCAGCCACTGGTCGTGCATCCCGTGACGACCACGGTGTCGACGCCGAGCCCCACCAGATAACTCGTGAGCGCGGTGCCATGGAAGGCGCTGGCCTGGAACTTCGGGATGGTGATCTCCTCGGGCCGCGGGCTCACCTCCGCGACGAAGTCGTAGCCGCGGCGTGGTACGTCCATCACCCCGGGAACCTTGGTTTCGAACTGCCCCCGGTTGTACGCGGACTTGGGCGCGACATGGGGATAGAGCACCGGAGCGCCCAGATCACGGAAAACCTCGAGAAGGCGCGCGATATGCGGTACGGCGCGCCAGCCGTACTCACCGCAGCTCGTGGGCATCTTGTCAATGGCCTCCCGGATAGGCAGCGGCTTCTCCCCCATGGAGCGGTACTGCACGTCGATGACGAGCAGCGCGGGCCAGCGGCCGATTCCACTGGGGGTGCCCCAGCCTGCCAGGCGGTAGATCTCGAGTTCTTCCTCGGGGATGATGCCGTCCCATGGCCGGGCGCGGCGTTCGGCGGCGGAGGTCATCGGATTTCCACCGTGGTTGCATCGTAGGCGAGGAGCCAGTCATAGCGAGCGCGCACCGCCTCCTCGGACCATTGACTTTGGATATACGGCCAGGCCGTCTCGCTGCGCGCGAGCTCCGGGTTGTGGAAGATCGGAAGCATCTCGAGGGACTTGGCCTTGGTGCGGTTGGCGCGCTCGATGCGCGCCGCGTCGTAGCGCTTCAGCGCGCCCTCCACGTCGCCAGGCGTGCTCTCCAGGGAGCGCGCGAGCACGTAGGCGTCTTCGAACGTCAGGTTCACGCCCATTCCGAGGTAAGGCGTCATCGAGTGGCAGGCATCGCCCACGAGCGTGACGCGGCCCTTGGACCAGCGGTCGAGCGGGTCCCGCACGAAGATGCCCCAGCGGAAAAGGTTCTCGGAGTGGATGAAGAGGTCCAGGATGTCCTGGTGCCAACCTTCGAAGTCCTTCAGCGCGTCGGCGAGCTCGCCGCGCTCGGACCACGATTCGGTTTGCCAGGTCTCGCTGTCCACCTGGCCCGAGAAGCTGACGAACTCTTCGCCGTTGCGCTGGACGGGATAGGTCGTCACATGCGCGGTCGGGCCCACCCAGGTCGACGCGAGCGGCCGGCGGTGCTGGGGCTTGAGCTTTTCCATGGGCGCGAGACCGCGCCAGGCGTTCGCGCCGGTGTAGCGTGCGGGCGCGGGCCCGAAGATCGACTGGCGGATGCGGGAGTGCGCGCCATCGCATCCCACCACGACATCACCTTCGACCGCTGTTCCGTCCTCGAGCAGGAGACGGGCGCGACCGCTCACGTTCTCCACGCCGACGGACCGGACGCCAAAATGCACGGCGCCCGGCTTGAGCTTCACGACGGCGTCATGGAGGACGCGCTGCAGTTCCGCCCGGAGCACCTGGATCAGCGTATGGTCCGCCTTCGAGTCCGAATTGCGCGTGTAGACGGAATGTTCCTCGCCGGTCTTCCAGAACCGCACCACGCGGTCCTGCGGCGGGAGGTTGATCGCCTCGATGACCCTCTTCAGCCCCAATGCGTCGAGCACGCGCGCGCCGTTGGCCGAGATCCACAGGCCCGCGCCCACCTCGCGCAGTTCGGGTGCCTGCTCATACACGTCGACATCGAATCCTTTTTGCAGCAAGGCCGCCGCGAGCGTCAGGCCGCCCATGCCGGCGCCGGCGATGAGAACGTGCGGCCTGCCTTTCCCTTGCGAATTACTCATTGGGTCTCCGTTTGGTATCTGGATGGGTTTTGCACAAGATCGAGGATGGCCTCGAGGATCTTGACGTAGCCGGTGCAGCGGCAGATGTTGCCGCGCAGGTAGTGGCGGATGGTCTCTTCCGACGGATGCGGGTCCAGCTCGAGCAACGACTTGACCGCGAGGATCATCCCCGGGGTACAGAAGCCGCACTGAAGCGCACCGTGGGCGATGAAGGCGCGCTGGACAGGGTCGAGCTTTCCTGCCTTCGCGACACCTTCGATGGTGGTGATGCTGCGCTCGTGGACGTCGGCGCAGAGCGTGCTGCAGCTCGACGCCGGAAGGCCATCGACGAGCACGGTGCAGGCTCCGCACACCTGGACGTCGCAGGAGCGCTTGGTCCCCTTCAGGCGCAGCCGGTCGCGCAGCACGTCGATCAGGAGCTCGCTGGGCTCGATCTCGACCGACGCCTCGCTGCCGTTGAGGGTCATGTCCACTCGCATGAGAGGGAACTCGCGAATGTCTTGAGTCATGGCAGGCACGCTTCGAGCGCGCGTTGCGCGAGGACGGAGACGAGGTGGCGCTTGTAGTCGGCGCCGCCGTGGAGATCGTCGTGGGCGTCGATCCGCGCCGCGTCGGCGGCGACAGGGTCCCGCAGGTTCTGCCAGACCGAATCGCCTGGCAGGTCGGGCGCAAGCCGGTCCGCAGCCTCCTCGGCCTGCGCCAGTCGCAGCGGCGCGGCGGCGATCGCGCCGGCCCAGAGGCTCAGGCGTTGCGGGTTGTCGGTCGACCACACCGCGGCCACCCCGACCGCGGGGCGCTCCGCATGGCCGAAGCACCGGTACGCCGATCGCGTGCCGGACGACTGCGGCGCCACCTCGATCGACACGAGGATCTCGTCGTCCTCGCGCGCCGTCGAGAACTCGCCCAAGTGGAAGTCGCGAAGAGGCACTTCCCGCTCACCGCTGGGTCCTACGAGCACCACCCATGCATCGAGCGCACAGAGCATCGTGGGCGCATCGGCGTGCGGCTCGCCAAAGCACAGCACGCCGCCGATCGTGCCGGCGACGCGCACGCGGATGTTGGCCACCTGCTCGCTCAGTTCCGCATAGCCGGGCAGCAACTCGCGCACGACCGGATCGTTGGCGATCCGGTGGTGCGTGCACAGGGCGCCGATCGACAGCGTGCCGTCGGAACGCACGCGGATGTGGCGCAGCTCGGGCAGTTGCTTGATGTCGATCACGTGCTCGTATCGAAGGACACGCGCCTTCAAGGCGACGAGCAGCTCGGTGCCACCGGCGTGGAAAGTTGCGGCGGGTCCATGGCGAGCTTTGAGCTCCAGTGCCTCTTGCAGGCTGGTCGGCCGGTGCAGGATGAATCGCGCCGGGCGCATCAGTCCTGTCTCCGGTCCAGGCCAGCGGCCACGCCGAGCATCGGGGCCACGAGCCACCACCAGGGGGACTGGCCGAACGCTACGGCACCATGCGCGACCGCGATGGCGACTGCGCAACTGATGCCGACGCGCGGCCACACGAACACGAGTTCGGTGCGGCGCCGGCTGGTTGACGCTTGCGGTTGCACAGGCTGCGCCGCGTACGGCTGCGCTTGTTGAGCCTCCACCCGCGACGTGACCGCGGCTGCGGGCGCGCTCACGGCTGCAGCCAGCGGCACCACGCTCGGCGAGGCCTGCGCCGGCGCCGCGTTGGAGCCGGGAGCCGCAGTCTTCGCAACGCCCACCCCGGCAAGCTCCGCCCGCAGCCGCCGCTCGAATTCCGCGAACAGCTCCTCCGACCGCTTCTTGACGATCGGATAGCCGAGCGAAGCGAGCCGCCCCGCCACCTGCATGCTGGCATCCACGCCAAGCTTGCACTCCGTGTTCGTCGTGCTGCGCTGCTCTTCCAGCTCGACGTCCATGCGGACGTCGATGGTGGTGCCCGTGAACTTGTCGCTGCCCGCTGCCCTGAGCACGACCTGCCGCTCTACGGTGTGCGACTCGATCACGATTCGCGAGGGAACCTCGAGCTTGAACGGCCCGATCTTCTGCCTCATCACGGCCGAGTATTCCCTGAGCGGTTCGACCTCCACGACGTTCTCGCAGCCCGGGATGAGCGCGGCAACCCGCTGCACGTCGAAGAAGATCTTCCAAAGCTCCGAAGCCGTGGCCGGCAGGGTCGCGTCGATTCTGAAATCCATGGGCTAGTTCTTGTCGGTTGTTCTTTCGCGCCCGGCCCTGGCGGCCTCGAGGGCGCGCCACACGCGCTCGGGCGTGAGCGGCAGTTCCTTGATGCGGATGCCCCAGCCCTGGAACAGCGCGTTCGCGACCGCGGGGGCCACGGGCAGGATCGCGCCCTCGCCCCCGCCGCGCGCACCGAACGGACCCGGTCCGTCGCCGCTTTCGATCAGCGTAGTTCCGACGTGCAGGGGCACGTCTTCCATGTTGGGAACCTTGTAGTCGAACAGCGTGCCGTTCACGACCTGGCCGTCCTCGTAGATGTACTCCTCCGAAAGCGTGTGGCCGAGGCCCATCACCATGGCGCCCTCGTCCTGCCCTTCGGCGGCCTTGCGGTTCATGACGTATCCGAGGTCCGCGGCGCCGCCGACACGCAGCACGCGGATCGCCCCCGTCCCCTCGTCCAGTGCGATCTCGCAGGCATTCGCGCCCGTTTCCCAGAAGAGCGGTGCGAGCTTGAACGCGCCGTCCTTCGTGTTCGCGTTCACCCGCCCGACCCCCAGGAACTCCCCGGCCGCCATGCCGTTGAAGCGGCGCAGCAGTTCCATGAACGAGATCGAGCCGTCCGGTCCCTCGATCCGGCCTTCCTCGATGCGGTAGTCCTCGGGGGCGCCACCGAGCACCTCGGCGGCGGTGTCGGCGACCTGCCGGATCACGTCTTCGCAGGCCATCTGGACGGCGAGCCCGATGATCACCGTGGACCGGCTCGCGCCCGTGCCCCAGTCGTAGGGGGCCTGCAGGGTGTCGGGCTCCGCCACGGCGATCATCCGCAGGGGCTGGCGCAGCACCTTCTCCGCAATGATGCGCAGCACGCCGCGGCTCCCCTGCCCGATTTCGACCGTGTTCGCCGAGACGTTCACCGACCCGTCCGCGCGCAGCCGCACGATCGCGCCACCGATCGGCATGATCCCCGGGTCGCTCGCGCCGACTGCGACGCCGCGACCGCGGCGGCCTGCGTGCTTCGCCTCGGGCAGGCTATCGAGGGAGCGCATCGCCTCGCGCAGCGAGCGGCGCATGTCCACATCCATCGGGCGCAGGTCCGGTTTGACGGTCTGCCCCTTGTCGGCCATGTTCAGCAACCGGAACTCCACCGGATCGCGCCCGAGCGCCGCCGCGATGATGTCCATCTGCGATTCCGTGGCCCACACCGCCTGCGGCCCGCCGATCGAGCGGAAGGCGGCGCCGGGGACCGTGTTGGTGTAGACGCCGACGGCTTCCAGCTTCAGGTTGGGAATGTGGTACGGGCCGATCGCGCGGATTGCAGCCTTGACGGCGATCGACGGACCGGTGTCCGCGTAGGCGCCGCCGTTGAGCACGGCGCGCACCGACTTCGCGACGATGCGCCCCTGCGCGTTCACTGCCGTCTTGAGCGTGAGTTCAGCGTCGAGGCGCCGGCAGGTGAGCATCGATTCGGGGATCGAAAGGCAGACGCGCACGGGCGCGCGCGCCTTCCACGACAGCGACGCCACCAGCGGGTCGATCTTGACCGAGGCTTTGCCGCCGAAGCCGCCGCCCACGTAGGGCGAGTGCACTCGCACGCAGGCGAGCGGGACACCCAGGATCTCGGAACACACGCGCTGGATCGCGGTCGGCGTCTGGCCGCCGCTCCAGATCTCCAGCGAGTTCGGCTTCCAATGCGCGACGCAGACGTGCGGCTCCATCGCGTAATGGAAGACCATGGGGAACGTGAAGGTGTCCTCGAACACGCGCACGTCGCCCGCGAACACTTCCTCGACGGTTCCGCTTTCGTAGTTCCACTGCTGGAACTGATTGGTTCCCGGAACGGGTGCGCATTCGCCGCGGAAGTAGTAGTCCTTGAGCTTGTCCATGTCTTGATGAACAAGCGGAGCGCCCTCGGCCAGCGCCTCCCTGGCGGTCGTGACGTAAGGCAGGGTCTCGTAATCGACGACGATCGCTTCGAGCGCCTCCTCGGCGGTGCGTTCATCCATCGCAGCCACGGCCGCGACCGGGTCACCGACGTATCGCACCTTCTCGAGCGCAATCACCGGACGGTCCCGCAGAGACAGGCCCCAGCGGGTCGTGGAGCCGGGCAGGTGCTTCAGGTCCTCACCTGTCAGCACGGCGACGACGCCCGGCATCGCGAGCGCCGCGCTCGCGTCGATCCTGCGGATGCGCGCGTGCGGGACCGTGCTGCGCAGGATCTTCCCGTGCAGCATGCCGGGAACCTCGATGTCGCTCGCGAAGGTGGCGGTGCCCGTCACCTTCTGGACGTAGTCGGCCCTCGGCTCCTTGTGGAGCGGCAGATGCGTCGGCGAATGCATGCGCGGAACCGGACGACCTTCAGTCTTCGAGCGAGATCTTCGAGCGCGCGATCACGTCCTTCCACATGGCCGTCTCGGCCGCCTGGCGCTTCGCGACCTCGTCCGGCGTGCTGGCGGTCGGCTCCACGCCGACAGCGTGCAGGCGCTCCTTGACCTCCGTGGAGGCCATCGTCTTGGCGATCTGCGGGACCAGCTTGTCGAGCGCCGCCTTGGGGGTACCCGCCGGCGCGTAGACGGCGAACCAGGTGACCGCCTCGAAGCCGGGCAGCACGGTCTCGGCGAGCGTCGGCACGGCGGGCAGGGCCTGCGAGCGCTTCGCGGTGGTGACAGCGAGTGCCTTCAGCTTTCCGGACTTGATGTGCGTGAGCACGGCAGGGCCCTGCTCGATGGCCATGACAGTGCGGCCGGCGATCAGGTCGATCACCATCGGACCGCTGCCCTTGTACTGGACCGGGAACACGTCGACGCCCGCGCGCTGCTTGAACAGTTCCATGAAGACGTGCTGCGAGGTGCCCTTGCCGGCCGAGGCATAGCCGAACTTGCCCGGGTTGGCCTTGAGGTAGGCGACCAGTTCCTGGACCGTGTTGACCGGCAGGTCCGCGGGAACGACGACGTACGAGGGATTGAAGCCGAGCAGCGAGACCGGCTGGATGTTCTGGTACACGTTCTTCATGCGGTCGCTCAGCAGCGGCAGCACGGAAAACATGGACGAAGCGCCGATCAGCAGCGTGTGGCCGTCAGCGGGCTGGCGGGACGCGTGTTCCGCACCGATCATGCCGGAGGCACCTGCCCGGTTTTCCACCACCGTCGCCTGGCCGAGCTCGGCCAGGCCGTTCGCCAGGGAGCGCGCATAGAGGTCCGTCGCTCCGCCCGGGGGGTACGGAGCGACGATCGAAATCTGCTTGCTCGGGAAACCCTGTGCCTGCACCGCGGCAGCCAGGCAGAGGGCGGAGAGGGCGGACAACAAGTTCTTCCAGATACGCATGCATCTAACTCCTTGGGTTGAACTAACTCGGCTACGCACGAAACGCCGTCAGGCTGTCGCCTCCACCCGCATCCCGGGGTGGATCACGTCGCCATCGCTCAGGATCTGCACATCGTCGAGCCACAGGCTGCAGCGGCGCATCGGCAAATCCAGGTGGCAGGCCGTGTCATTCGTTCCGCCGAGTTCGAGATTGGGCCCGAGCGAGAACAGCACATTGCCGTAGAACGACAGCGCGTTCATGACGTGCTCGCTCGGCAACTGGCGAGACACCGAAAACTGGTACCACCGCGCCTTTTCGTTGAGTCCCCAGCCGATGTGCGAGACGGCATACGCGCGGGGATCGTGAAAGCTGTCGATGTAGCTCTTGATCAGCTGCGCGTCCATCCCCTGCCCCGAGATGTCGACGACCATGCCCTTTTCGATGCGCAGCGTCACGGGCGTCTGCACGTACTGCTTGAAGGCGCAGAGGATGTCGCCCGGCTGCAGCACGACGTGGCCATCGACTCCGCCGTCGTTTCCCTGCGTGAACGCAAAGCCGGACGGAAAGTGGTCCCAGCGACCCGGCTCGAAGGTATAGCCGTATTCGGAGATCACCGGATACTGGCCAAGCTGGTAGACGATGTCGGTGCCGGCATCGGACGTGAAGCGCAGCTGCCGTGCCTGCTCGAGCAGGCCCTTGGCGAGTTCGACGCGCCGGCGCAGGTCCTCCGTCGGGAACATCTGCTTGAGCACGTGGAAGGGCTCCATCACTCGCAGGACGCGCACGCCTGCGGCCTGGATCTCGGCCTGCTCGCGCGAGAAAAGGAGGCCGACCATGTCGATCACCATGCTCGCCGACTTCAGCGTACGAAGCGCGAGCTCATTGCCGACGAGCGGATGGCGCCCTTGCACCCCGACCGCGTTTCGCTGCCCCCGTCGGACATTGAGGTTGAACGTGGTGGCGCCCAGCTGGCCCGCGGCCGCCATGAACGCATGGGCGTTCTCGGCCCACTCGTCGTCCGCCGTGAGGACCACGACGGTTTCGCCCTGCCTGACCCCGCACAGCGTCAGCTCGCGAGTGAACAGGTCCAGCACTTCCGCATCCAGCTTCACTGGTCGATCCTTTCAAAGGCCTGATCGTGACGGCGCAGGACCGTGGCCAGCGCCCGCTGGAACGCGCCGAAGTCCTCCGCCTGCATCTGGTGGCCGACGCCCGGAATGCGAACCACATCCAGATCGCGGCGCAGCCGCCGCATCTCAGCGACGTCGTCCTCCGAAACCACCCCGCCCTCGCCTGCGCAGATCAGCGACGCCGGCACTTGCGCTCTTGCGAGATCCCCGAACATGTCCTGGCCGTGGAAATCCTCGTACGCCGCGAGCACCGCACGCTCGTCGCACGTGGACAACCATTCGGCACGCAGCCGCTGGAGTTGTTCAGGCCACTTCGTACCGGCGCCCGAACCGATTGCCGCCGCCGCTTCGCCCCGGTGCGCTGCGCGCAAGAGGCTGAGCGTTCGCTCGGCGGGGATGGGATAGTCCCTGCGGCCCGGCCCGCTCGTAGGAGGGTCCAACAGCACGAGCGATCGGTAGAGTTCGGCCGTGCGTGCGGCCGCCCGCACGGCGATCCGGGCGCCCATGGAATGGCCGACGACGACCGCGGGCCCCAGCTTCATCTCGCGGACGAAAGCAGAGAGGTCCTGGGCGCACGCGTCGAGCCCATATCCGAGATGCGCTCCCGCCTCGGACAGTCCACGTCCGCGGACGTCGAGCACGAAGCACTCGCTGCACGCCGCGAGCCATTCGCCGACGTGCGCCCAGAGCATGGCCGGGCTCACGATTCCCGGGACGATCACCAGTCGCGGGCCCCGCTTCCCGAAATGCAGGTAGTGCTGCCGGATGCCATTCGCGCGGATGTGGCCGCCGCGGGGGAGTTCCATAAAGTCGCGTTTCTGAATATCGGTCTGTCGACAGGGCTGGATTCTGTAGCAGGAAAGGCGCATGCGCAAGCGCTTTTTTCGCTGGAGGCGCGCGCCTTGTATACCCTCGGAAACCCGCTACAGGCCAGCTAAGCTCATCAGACTCGAAGCTGTTCGCGCGTGCTGTACACTCCCCTGTATGCAGACGCCCAGTGCAGGCACGATGGCGACGGCCAAGTCGATCCCCAAACCCGTTGAACGGCCTAACTCCGGCCCGGCGGCCTCCAACTCCGACAACATCGGCCTGGCGGTCTATGAAAAACTGCGGGTGAAGGCCATCGGCCACGACTTCCTCCCCGGTGAGCGCCTGAACGAGGTGGAACTCGCCAGGGAGTTCGGCGTCTCCCGCACGCCGCTGCGCGAAGCGCTCAATCGGCTCACCACGGAAGGGTTCCTGCGCTCCATCCCGGGCAAGGGCTTCTTCTTCCGCGAGCTCGACCCCAAGGAGATCTTCGACCTGTATGAGCTGAGGGCGGCCATCGAGGTCGCGGCCGTGCGACTTGCCGTCCAGCGTGCGTCTACCGAGGACGTGAACGCGCTTGCAAAGATGGTGGAAGACGCCTCGGCACAGGAGGATTGCGAAGTCTCCGACCTGATCGCGGCGGACGAGGCGTTCCACTCGCGGCTCATCGCTCTTGCGGGCAACTCGGAGATGTCACGAGTCGTCCTCAACATCAATGCGCGCATCCAGTTCGTGCGCTGGATCAACGTCGACAAGCTCTCCAAACGCGCAACGCACAAGGATCATCGGGCAGTCATCCAGGCGCTGCGGCAGCGCGACGCCGAGGCATGCGCCGGCCTGCTGCAGAAACACATCAGCCGCAGGCTCGACGAGATCATCGAGGCGACACACCGGCGCATAGCGCAGATCTACACCGAACGCGCGAGCCTCATGCGCAGCTGAGTGCGAGACCTGGGGCGGCCCGGGCTCTATCCGCGCCGCTTGAGGAAATCCCGCAGCATCTCCACGCAGTCCAGCGCGTACCCATCGCAGATGTTGTGCGCGCCGGTGTCGATGTACTTCACCTCCGAATCCTTGATCCGGCGGTGCATCTCCTCGTACGCGTCCGCATGGCCGATCCGCTCCTTGCCGGCGGCGACGATCAGGGTGGGCGCCTGGATGCGGGAGACCTCGTCCATGAAGTCGTGCGTCGTCATGTGGGTCACGAATCGGGCGATGAAGGCCGGATCGTTGGAGCCCGCCTGCTCGATGAACCACCTCACCAGCGCGGGGTCGGCGTTCCCGTCGAAGCGCTCGTCGATCGTGTCGGCCAGGAACTTCTTCAGCCCGACCTGCTGGATCTTGGGGATCCAGGTGGGCGCGTGGCTCTGCTTGAGGCCCGGCGTCGAGCCGAACAGCGCCAGCGTCTTCACCCGCTCCGGATGGTGGATCGCAAGCTGCTGGGAAACGTAGCCGCCCGCGGAGTTGCCCACGATATGCGCCCGCTCGGCGCCCACCCGGTCCAGCACGGCCAGCGCGTCGCCCACCAGCTGGGACAGCGAGAACTCCATGTCGGCCGCAGGGATCTGCGAACGGCCGTGGCCGCGCAGGTCGAGGCGCACGACACGCCAGTCGCGCGCGAGCCTCGGAACCCACTGGAACCAGCGCTGTGCATTGCCCATGGCCGCATGCAGGAGCAGCAGCGTGTCCGGCTTGCGCCAGGGGTCGGTGAAGTCGTCGACGTAGTAAGCCAGTTTCAGGCCGTCGCGGGTGATGAAGTCGTTCATGATTTACTGTCCATGGCGAAGGGGAAATTTATCGTCGGAGGCTTCCAACGACGATGGGTCGGCGGCACGCGGCCCGACCAGGGGGCGAGCTGCTCCAGTTGAGCCGAGATCGCCAGCAGGAGGTCCTCGCGCCCGAAGCGCCCGATGAGCTGGGTCGCCACCGGCAGCGAAGCTTCGGTCCACGACAGCGGCAGGCAAGCGGCCGGCAGGCCCGCGGCGTTGATGACCGCCAGGAAGGGCGTGTACCGCGCGACGTTCCTGCGGAAGTCGGCGAACGACGGGCCGCGCATCGACAGCTCGCCGAGGCAGGCCGGCAGGCGTGCCAGCGCCGGAGTGAGCACGAGGTCGAAGCCGCCTTCCGCCATGAAGCCCTCCAGCACGCGGCCGAGGGCGTGGAAATGCGAGATGCACTCGACGTAGCGCGTCGCCGTCAAGCGTTTGCCGCGCTCGTAGCCCTCCATCATCGCGGGCTCCAGGTCGCCGGGCTGCAGCGACCGCCCGAGCGCGTTCAGGCGCGCGTCCGACGACACCGCGATGTTGGTCGCCATGACGTCGATCAGCGCCTCGATGAAGCCGTCGTAGTCCACGCCCTGCGGCAGCGGCGTGTTCATCGTTTCGTGGCCGAGCTCGCGGCACAGGCGGGCCGCGTGGTCCACCGCGGCTTGCGGCACGCCATCGATCGGCAGTGCGTTCCAGCCTTCCCGCCAGACGGCGATGCGCAGGCGCTTGCCCGGCCCTTTGCGCACCGCGTCGAGATAACTCCCCGGGTCGCCGGGCGCGGCGTACGGCGCGCCCGTCTCCCGCCCGGCGACGGCATCCAGCACCGCCGCGGAGTCGCGGACGGATCGCGTCAGAACGCCTTGCGACGACAGGCCGCCCCAGCCTTCACCACGCAGGGGCCCTTCCGGCAGCAGTCCACGCGAGGCCTTCAGGCCATACACCCCGCAGCACGCTGCCGGGATGCGGATCGAACCGCCGCCGTCCGTGCCATGCGCGATGGGCACGATGCGGGTTGCCACCGCGGCGGCCGAACCGCCGCTCGAACCGCCTGCGGAGCGCTCCGGATCCCAGGGATTGCGCGTCGGCCCGCCGTTCGCCGCCGCTTCGGTGGTGGGCGCCATGCACAATTCCGGCACGGCCGTTCGCGCGAACGGGATCAGCCCGGCCTGCTCGAACCGGTCCACCAGGGTCGCATTGCGCGGGTGCTCCGTGCCGCGAAAGAGCCTGGAGCCGAGCGTCGTGGGGAAACGCGTGGCCGCGATGCCGGAATCCTTCAGCAGGAACGGAATGCCGCCGAAGACGCCGCGCGGCTGCCAGCGTTGCGCGAGCTGCAGCGACTCCTCGAAGCGCTCCTGCACCAGGAGGTTGAGGCCGGCCGCGCGTTGCTTCGCCAGGGAGACCGCAGCGGCCATCAGTTCCGCGCTGCTCACCTCGCCGCCGGCCAGCAGCGCGGCGAGGCCCAGGCCATCGTGCCGCATGTACTCGTCTTCACTCATGCAGCTTCCCAAGGCGGCATCCCAACCCAAGCGGCCGCGTGGCCGTGCTCATTCCACCTGGATCCGGGCGGCGTTGATCACGTCGGCCCAGGCCTGCACCATCGAGCGCATCTGCTGCGTGTGCTGGGCCGGCGTGTTGGCGATCGGGATGTAGCCGAGGCCGGCCAGCTTGTCCGCGTTGGCCGGGTCCTTCAAGGCACGGGCGAAATGCCCGCTGACCAGGTCGGCCAACTGGCTCGGCACGCCGGCCGGAGCGTAAACGCCCCAGTACGAGTCGGCCTCCACCTTCAGGCCGTGTTCGGCGAACGTCGGGACGTTGGGCATGGCCGGATTGCGGCTGTTCCCCGTGAGCGCGATCGCACGCAGCCGGCCGGACTCGACGTGCTGCCGCGCGGTGCTGATGCCTCCGAACATCATGTGCACCTGTCCGGCCAGCAGGTCGTTCATCGCCTGGCTGGTGCCCTTGTACGGAACGTGCTGGATGTCGACCTTCGCCGCGATCTTGAGCAGCTCACCCGCGAGGTGCGGCGCGGTGCCGGAGCCGCCGGAGCCGTAGTTCAGCGCTCCCGGCTTCGCGCGGGCGAGCGCGAGCAGCTCGGGCAGGCTGGCAGCCCCCAGGCTCGGATGGGCGATCAGGATCACCGGAGCCGTGGCCATCATGGTCACGCCCTGCAGGCTCTTGAGCGTGTCGAACGGCATGCGCGCCTTGAACAACCCCGGATTGACCAGCAGCGCCGAGTCCGTGGCGAGCAGGGTGTAGCCGTCCGGCGGCGCCTTGGCCACGATCTCGGTGCCGATCATCGTGGACGCGCCAGGCTTGTTGTCGATGACCAGTTGCTGGCCGAGCGAAGCGCCCACCTGGGGAGCGATGGCGCGGACCAGGTTGTCGGTGCCGCCGCCCGGCGCGTAGGGGATCACGATCCTGATCGGACGTTCCGGGAACTTCTGCGCCCGTGCGGAAAGCGCGGCGAGTGCCAGCGACGCGGCGAAAGCGCGGCGGGTCAGCAACGATGACGAGGCCATGGGGCTTCCTTTCAGTCGAATTTCCACAGACCGGACAGGCTGTCGAGCGTTTCCAGCCCGTCGATGCGCTCGACCAGCTGCTGGACCCGGGCCGGCGGCAGCGGGCGGACGCCGGCGGCGAAACACGCCTGCGCCTTCTTCAGCACTGCCTCGGCGTCGAGCGGCTGCACGGGCGTGCCCGGGATGGCATCGATGCGGACGCGGCGCTCCGCGCTGTCTGCCAGGCGCACCTCGACGGTGGCCGGGGTGAACTTGCCGGTGGCCGAAGCATCCGTGACCACTTCGATCCGGCGCGCGAGCGCAAGAACCTCGGGATCCATCACCGCCCCCGGATCGATGTGGGCCAGCCGGAAGTCGCCGCGCAGCAGCACGCTCGCCACCGAGTACCGGACGCTGAACTGCGCGGCGCCCTGGGGATTCGCCTCGGGCGTGAAGGCACCTCCGACGAGCCGGGCGGAGAACGGCGTCAGCGTCACGGTGCAGGAACGCACCTGCGCCGCGGTGAGCGGAAGGTCCCGCGCGATCTCCTGCGCGGCCAGGATGGCGGCATGGTTGCAGAAGCAGCTCGGGTAGTTCTTGATCGTGAGCCCGGTGAAGCGCCAGTCGCGGCCGAGGCCGGACAGTGCCTTGTCGGCGTCGAATCCGGTGTACAGCGCCTCCACCCCGGCCCGCCCGCCGAACAGCTGCCTGGGGGCGGTGATCCCGCATTGCGCCAGCAGCGCGGCCTCGACGCCGTCGCGCGCGGCGAACGCGGTTTGCAGCCGCTTGGTGAAGCTGCCTTCGACCAGTGCCTGCTGGCTGCCCGCGGCGCGGCTCAAGGCCACCCCAGCGGCGGTGCGCACCCCGTCGACACCGAGCCCGAGCAGCCGCGCGGACGCCGCCGCGGCGGCGATCACGCCGAGCACCGAGCTGTAGAACCATCCGGGGTGGGACTGCACGGCGAGCCCCAGCCGCACCGCCATCTCGCTGCCGGCGACATGGGCCGCGATGAATTCCCGCCCGCCGAAGCCGCCGCGTTCCGCCAGTGCCAGGAGGGCGGGCACCATCACGATGTCGGGGTGGATGGTCGCCTCGTCGTGCACGGAGTCGAAGTCCAGGGCGGAAGCGAGCAGGCCGTTTGCGAACGCCGCTGAAGCCGCGGGGAGACGGACCTCATCCGTCCACAGCGAGGCCTCGCGCGCCCCGCCCTGGCCGGCGAGCATCTCCAACACCGGGGCGACGCCCGTCGCGGCCGAACCGGCCCACGCCACGGCCAGCGTATCGAGCAGGGTCCGCTTCGCGCACGCCACCGCTTGCGCGGGGATGTCTTCGATCCTCAGCCCCGCGACCCAGGCCGGCAGCGTCTCGTCGAGGCGGTGGGCAGCGCTCATGGGATCCATGTCCAGTGGTCTCTCCACGGCCGGCTGGTGAGCTCATCGGGGGAGAAACTCATCGTCCGATATCCTAGCGACGCGATCCGGCGCAGACTGTGTTCCGGGCTACATTTCGCGACCTCATATGACGGCCAACGCCCCGGAGCGGGACATCCTCGAAATCTTGCGCCGCAACAAGTGGCTCGCCCAACTGCCCGCCGATGCAACGGCTGAACTCGCCGCCGGAGCACGCCGGCGCCGCCTGGCCGACGGCGAATTGATCGCCGGACGCGGCAAGCAGCCCGAAGGCCTGGCACTGGTGGTGAGCGGGGCGATCCGCAGCAGCAACTTCTCCGCGGAAGGCCGCGAGATCGCCTTCTCGCTCGTGAAGCCGGGCGGTCTCTGGGGCCTTGTCGCCGTCCTGGACGGCGCGGGCGCCGTGCACGAGACGCGCGTCAGCGGACCGACGGAGCTGATCGTCTTTCCCACCCGGCTGGTGCGCGACATGCTGGATCGGGACCCTGCCCTCTACAAGCCGGTGACGCAGATGCTCTGCTACCGGCTGCGCAAGGCGTACAGCGCGGTGGACGACCTGGCGCTCGCCACGCTGCGCCAGCGCCTGGCACGCCAGCTCTGCACCCTCGCCACCGAGCTTCCCGCGGAGAAGCGGCACATCTCGGTGACGCAGGACGAACTCGCCAACCTGGTCGGCGCCACGCGTCCCAGCGTCAACCGCGAGCTCGCGGTGCTGGAGCGCGAGGGACTGGTCGAGCGCCAGTACGGCGGCGTGACGGTGCTCGATTACGAGCACCTGCACGAACTCTGCGCCACGCAACGCATCTTCGAGCTCTGACGGCCCGCTTTACGCTTGGGCCTCGCCCTCGATGCGGGCTATTCGGCCCGGATGTTGAAGTCCTTCACCAGCTTGCTGAACTTGGCCACGTCGCGGCGGATGAGGGCGGTGAACTCCTCGGGGGTCTGCGTCCACGGGTCCGATCCGCCGGCGACGATCTGCTGTTGCATCTCCGGCGTGGCGACCACCTTGACGATCGTCTCGTTGAGTTTCTGCACGATCTCCCTGGGAGTGCCGGCCGGCGCGAGGATGCCGTACCAGCTCACCAGCTCATAACCCGGGATGCCCGCTTCCGCCATCGTCGGGACGTCCGGAAGCGATGCGGCACGCTTGGTGCCGGTGACGCCGATCGCGCGCAGCTTGCCCGCCTTCACGTGTTCGATCAGGCCGGTGACCGTGGAGGCGTACATGTCGATCTGGCCGCCCAGGAGGTCGTTGATGGCGGGCGCGTCGCCCTTGTAGGGCACGTTCATGAGCTTCACGTCCGCCATCGCCTTCATCAGTTCGATCGTCATCAGCGGGGTGCCGATGCCCGACGTACCGTAGGTCAGCTTCTCCGGGTTCGCCTTCGCGAAGGCGAGCAGCTCCTTGAGATTGCGCGCCGGCAGCGAGGGCCGCACGACCAGCAGGTTCTGCGACGACACGATGGTGGTGACCGGTGCGAAATCCGTCAGCACGTTGAACGGGAGCTTGCTGAACGCCGGGCCGATCGTGATGTTGGCGGTTCCCATCAGCAGCGTGTAGCCGTCGGCCGGCGCCTTGGCCACGTAATCGAAACCGATGTTGCCGGAAGCACCGGACCGGTTCTCGACCACGACCGTCTGGCCGAGCGCGGGCCCGAGCTTCACCGAAAGCTGCCTCGCCAGCACGTCCGTCGCGCCCCCGGGCGGATACGGAACGATCAGCCGGATCGGTTTGTTCGGGTAGGTCTGGGCGCCCGCGGTCATGGCCACGACGCTGCAGAACAGGCCAAAGAGGAAGTTGACTAGCCTCATGACGGCGCTCCAGTGGAAAGTCGTGCACGCATCGTAGGAACGGCGCGTGCCCGTGAATGTCATCCACATCACATTCGGCACTGCGGCGCGCGGCCGCCAGGGAATGTGCGGAAGCGGACAGTCTGCCGCGTGGGTCCAAAACTAACATCGAGCCCGTCGCCCGACCTGCCTTGCACCACGCATGAACCCCGAAGCCCTCCGAGCCGCCACCCCCGACGCCACCAGCGGAGCGCAGGAGCCCCGCTGCCCGTTCAGCCAGCAGCCGGCCCACCGCTTTCCATTGCCACGCTCGCACCCGATGAATCCGCCGCCGGCCTACGAGGACCTCGGCTCGGAGCACCCCGTGCGCCGCGTGGTGCAGTGGAACGGGCGCGAAGCCTGGTTCGTCACCCGCCACGCGGACGTGCGCGCCCTCCTGATGGACCCGCGGACCAGCGCGGATGCGGCGCATCCCGCCTACCCGGCGCAGACGCCGGCGCTCAGCATCGTGCGCAGGGACTACCAAGTGTTCGCCCAGATGGATCCGCCCCATCACACGGAAGAGCGGCGGCTGGTCGGTGAAGAGTTCTCCGTCCGCAACGTGGAACTGATGCGGCCGAAGGTCCAGGCGCTGGTGGACCGGCTTGTCGATCGCATCGCGGCCAGGGAGCGGCAGGCCGATCTGGTCGAGGACTACGCGCGTCCCCTCCCGTGCGAAGTGATCTGCACGCTGCTGGGCGTGCCCGAGCAGGACCACGGCGCGATCCAAGACTGGGCGCGGCAGATTTCCTCCCTCGGCACGCCGCAGCAGCAGGCCGCCGACATGATCAAGGACTTCTGCGACGGCTATCTCACGGAGCTGGTGCGCCGCAAGGCGGCCGACCCCGGCGACGACCTGTTGAGCCGGCTGATCGTCAACCACATGAAGCCCGGCAGGATCACGGAGCGCAAGGTGGTGAGCCTGGCGCGCCTGTTCCTCACGGCGGGCCACGAATCCACCACCGGCACGCTGGGCGTGGGCCTGGCCGCGCTGCTGTACCACCCCGACCAGCTGGAGCTGCTGCGGCGCGACCCCTCGCTGATCCGCAATGCGGTGGAAGAGATCCTGCGCTTCACCGACGTCACGCACTCGGGCCGCCTGCGCACCGCGCGCGAGGACATCCAGATCGGCGACGTGACCATCCGCGCGGGCGACGCGATCATCATGCACCAGCCCACCGCCGACCGCGACCCGGCCGTGTTCGAGGACCCGCACAGGTTCGACATCACGCGCAAGAACGCGCGGCTGCACCTGGCCTTCGGCAGCGGCATCCACATGTGCATCGGCCAGCCGCTCGCCCGCATGGAGCTGCAGATCGCGATCATTACGCTGGTGCAGCGTCTTCCCGGATTGCGGCCTCTCGTTCCGCTGGAACAGCTCCCCTTCCATACCGGCCTGGCGATCTATGGTCTCGAGTCGCTTCCGGTCGCGTGGTGAGCACCGAAGGAAAACCTGTCATGAATGATCGCCAGCGTCCCGGACGTCTCGCGGGCAAGGTCGCCTTGATCGTCGGCGGCGGCACCGGCATCGGCGCCTGTGCCGCCCGCCTGTTCGCCGCCGAGGGAGCGGCCGTGGCGGTCGCCGACATCCAGCACGAAGCGGCATCGCAGGTCGCGCAGTCCATCGTCGCGGCCGGCGGGCAGTCGGTCGCCATCGCCGCCGACGTGATGAGCGAGGAGAGCGTGCGCGCCGCCGTGGACAGCGCGGTGCGGCAGTTCGGCAGGCTGCAGGTGCTGTTCAACTGCGTGGGCGGGTCGCTGCCGGCGGATGCGCCCGTGACCGAGGTGGATTTCTCGGTGTGGGACCGCACCATGAACCTGGACGTGCGCGGCACCCTGCTCGCCTGCCGCCATGCCATCCCGCACATCGTCGCGGCGGGAGGCGGCTCCGTGGTGAACATGTCGTCCGGCGCCGCGCTTCGCGGTTCGGGCAAGGCCCACATCTATGCGGCCGCCAAGGGCGCGGTCGTCGCCGTGACACGCAACATCGCCGGCACCTACGCCCGGCACAACGTGCGCGCGAACGCCATCTGCGCCGGGCGCATCAACACCGAGCGGATCCGGCGCACCTATGGCGTTCCGGGGAACCCGAAGCCGGGCGACGTGAACATCGACGAGGTGCTCAAGACCTACCCCTTCTGGTTCGGCGAACCGGAGGACATCGCCAACGTCGCGCTGTTCCTGGCGTCGGACGAGTCGCGGATGATCACCGGCGCGGCGATCCCCGCCGACGGCGGCCGAAGCGCCTACTGATCCGAAGGAGCGGACATGCCGAAGTACGCGAAGGGTGACGCGCGCGCATGGATCCGCTCCAGCTTCCGCGGCTACTTCGTCGCGCTGTACACGCCTTACGGCGCCGACGGCGCCATCGACGAAGCGGCCCTGCGCCACAACACCGAGCTGACGCTCTCCCTGCCGGGCGTCGGCGGCCTGTCGGTGCACTCCATCCACCAGGAGTTCTGGACCTTGACGGATGCCGAGCGCATGCGGGTGACGGAGGTGGTGCTGCAGACCGTCGCCGGCCGCAAGCCCGTGATCGTCGGCGTTTCGGACACCAGCGCGAGAAACGTGGTGGAGTTCGCCAACCATGCATCCGCCCATGGGGCCGATGCGGTCATGGTCTGGCCGCCGTACTACGGCCCGAAGACGGCTTCGGGCGTCCGCGATTTCCACGAATACGTCGCCGCGCGCACCCACATCGGCCTGTTCGTATACAGCACGACCTTGTCGGAGCTGGGCTTCTACCTCACGCCCGATATGGTGGAGACGTTGCTGGACATCCCCAACGTCTGCGGCGTCCAGAGCACGGTGGCGAGCCCGTCGGGATACGCCGCGATGATGGAGCGCGTGGGCGACAGGATCTGCGTGTCGACCTCCCTGGAGGAAACCTTCCTGTTCGGCAAGCTCGGCTTCGGGGAGCGCGCACCCGATTTCCTGATGGGAGCTTCACGGCCGCTGCTGGTGCAGAACCATTCGCACCCGCGCTGCGGCGACTTCCTCGCCGCGGCGCTCGCGGGCGACTACGTCGAGGCGGCGCGGCACATGAGGGACATCATGCGCATCGCGGACAAGCTCCAGAGCCGGTACTTCGCCCAGGGCTTCCACCACGTGGCGCTGTTCAAGCAGCTGTCGACACACCTGGGCCTGCGCGGCGGCCCCGCGCGCGCACCGATGGGCGAGCCCACGCCCGCCGAACTGGCCGAGTGCTTCGAGATCATGGCCGCGGCGGGCCTCACGCCGC